>NZ_JBEZKE010000005.1:0-371072 GCF_040651555.1 Streptomyces sp. NPDC048424
GCGCGGGGCGCCGCGCGGGGCGGCCCCCCCCCCCGCGGCGGGGGTCAGTGGGTGGCGGCCGCCGGCGGGAGGGCCGCCGCGACCGCGGCGGCCAGGCGGTACGGGTCCCCGCTCGGCCGGTCCGGGTGGCGGGTGGTCCGCCCGGCCCACTCCTCCTCGAAGGCGGGCCAGTCGATCGCCCGCGGCGCGGCCCGCCGCACCAGCGCCTCCTCCAGCGACCCGAAGTAGAGCGCCCACCGCCTCGCGTACAACTCCGAGACCAGGCCGCTCCATTCGCGGTTCGCGTAGTCGTGCAGGAAGCCGCCCTCGCTGGTGCTGCGGCGTCCCCACACGCTGAGCAGGGAGCGGGTGTCGTACTCGTACCGGTCCTGTTCGGCCCGGTCGGCGCCCCAGGAGCGGGCCCCGGCGAGCCGGCTGCCGAGGAGGAAGTTCGGGTCGGATCCGGTGACCGCGTCCAACTTCCGCAACCCGTGCTGCCATTCGGCCGTCAGGGCGCGGAAGCGGGCCAGGTCCTTGGCCTCGTAGGCCGCCTTGATCCTCGGCAGCAGCACCCGCGAGTGGTTGGCGAGGGCCTGCCGTGCGGTGTCGACCAGGTCGAAGCGGTAGGCGCTGGAGCCGCGCAGCTCCGGGGCCACCTTCAGCAGGTGGTCCAGCGCCCTGCGGACCGAGCCGGCCGGATAGCGCATGGACTTGGGGCTCCAGTACGCCGACCCGGCCGCGGTCAGGCCGGGCCGGGCGGTGAACAGGCTGTCCTGCGACTCCGACCACAGCCCCGACGAGGTGCTGTACGGCCCCTTGCGCAGCTCCTCCCAGGCCGCGGCGGCCGCGGCGTCGGGCCGACCGTAGCGGCGGGCCGCGAAATCGGCGAACCACTTCCGCTGGTCGATCACCCCCGGCTCCCAGGCCAGGTCCGTGAAGAGATCGAAGGCCGCCGGGTTCGTCCCGGTGGCCTCCGGCAGGTAGGCGATCCCGGCGAGCGCGCTGTTGCCCTTGGCGCGCCAGGGGCCGAACCGCTCGAGCCACACGGAGGTGTTCGCACCGATCGTGGTGTGCCCGCCGAAGTTGTAGATGGTGCCCATCGCGTACGGCGCACCGCCCCAACGCGCCTCGCGGTCCAGCCGGTTGTACCGGTCCGAGAGCCCGTCCAGGATCAGCAGCCTCGACGTGTCCACCCCGGCCAGCAGCTCCGGGGTCGGGTCGTCCTGCCAGCCCAGCACCGCCCACAGCGCGCCCGGATGGGCGGCGTGCAGCGCCTCCTGGATGGCGCCCGCCGCCGCGCCGACGTCGACGGACCCGGTCTGTCCGCCCTCGTGCAGCGGGCTCATCCGGTACATCGTGCTGTCCCCGAACACCGCGCGCTGCTCCGCGTAGTACGCGGCGGCCAGCCTCCGGAAGACGGGCGAGACGGGGTCCAGCCAGTCGGGACGGTCGAAGCCGGCCCAGTCGCCCTGGGCCACCGTGCCCGCGCCCGGGTTGCGCGCGGCGAACTGCGGCGGCACGGTGCCGAAGTAGCCGGGCAGCACCGGGGTCATGCCGAGCCCGCGCAGCTGCTCGGCGATCCGCCCGCCCAGTTCGGCCCGCTCCCGCATCAGCCGCTCGGTGACCGGGCCGCCGAAACCGCTCAGGTTCTGCAGCAGCCACCAGCTCTGGTGGGCGGGGCCGGGGATCCACTGCCGCAGCTCCTCGGCGGAGTAGCCGAAGTCCTGGAGCGCCCGGTAGTACGGGTACTCCGCCCCCACCTGCACGAACACCTCGTTGATGCCGTGCAGGGCGAGCAGGTCGATCTGCCGCTGGTGCTCCTCGAAGGTGCGGTACGGGCCGGAGTACCCGTCGTCGGTGTCGTTGAGCGCGTACCGGTGCGGGACCTGTGCGCTGCGGGTGACCGGCGCGGGGACGGCCGGCAGGCGGGCGGGCAGCAGGCCGATGCTGTCGCCGGGCCAGCCGATGTCGGCCCCGGCGACGTGCTGGAGGTACCAGCCGACGCCGGTGAGCAGGGTGGCTCCGGTGCTGCCGCGCACGGTGATCGCGCCGGCGGTCCCGGACACGGTGAAGGTGTCGGCGCCGGCGGCCGTGTCGGGCACCAGGGTGAACTGGCCGTGGTGGCGCGGGAGCAGCCGCTCCAGGGCGGCCCGCGCGGGCGCGGTGTCGAAGGTCCGGCTCCGGGGTGCGCCCGCGTGCGCGGCGCTTCGTACGGCGGGCCCCGCACCGGCCCGCGCACCGGGCCGTACGTCGGCGGGTGCGGGCGACCCCGCCCCCGGGGCGGTGGCCCCGGGGGCGGGCCCCGCGCAGATCAGCGCCAGCAGCGCCGCGGGAAGAGCGGCGAGGGCGAGCGGGCGGGGGCCGGGCAGCCGGCGCCCGCTTCGTGGCATCGGGTTGCTCATCCGTGGGCTCGGGCCGTCAGACCGGCAGGGCCCAGGCCTGGTCGACCCGGTGGTCGCCGCAGGCGGTCAGCCGCAGTCGTGCGGCCGGGGCGTCCGGGGTGGCGGCGGCGGCCGGCGCGGTCAGGCACATCCCGCTCGCCTGCTCCACGAGGGCTCCACCGCGCAGGTGCGTCCAGCTCTGGCCGGGCTGCCGGCCCTGCGGGGGCGCGCAGTCGGCCAGTTCCACGAGGCCGTCGTCGCCCGCGGACAGGCACTCGCCGGCCAGCCGCAGGCTCGCGTCGTCGCCCAGGGTCCACCGCTGGTCGGGGGCCCCGGTGCAGGCGGCCAGCACGACCGCGCCGACGCCCGTGGTGTTGGCGCCGTCGGCGCACCGGGCGCCGTCACCGACGACCTGCCCGGTCGGCGTGGCCTCGGCGCAGCCGCGCGGGCTGAGCCGCCAGACCGCGGTGTCGTGCCCGGCCAGCCTCCCGGTCAGCGCGTCGGAGACCTCCCGGCGGGTCCCGTTCCACAGGTCCTGTGCGTCGGCCGTGCAGTCGCTCAGGCCGATCTCGTCGAGCGGCACCCTGATGTCGCGGGTGGTGGCCGAGCGGTTGAGCACGGCCACCGCGCGGTCGCCGTTCGCGAGCGGCCGGGTCAGGATCTCGAAGGTGGCGTTGGAGGAGACCACCGCGCCCTGGCGGCCCATCGGATCCTGGTCGAGCTCGATCATGCGGGTGTTCCCGAGGGCCGCGAGTCCCTGGGAGGTCAGCTTGGAGACGTCGGAGGACAGGATGAACGGGGACGCCATCATGGCCCAGAGGGCGACCTGGCTGCGGCTCTCGGCGGCCGTGAGTCCGGGGGCGCCCGCGATCAGGAAGTCGGGGTCGTTCCAGTTGCCGGGGCCCGCGTACCGGCCGAGCCAGCGGTTGTAGCCGTAGTTGCCCAGGACCGAACTCCACCGTGAGGTGGCGGGCGTGGCCGGGTTGTAGACCTTGATGTCCTTGCCCTCGCGCCACAGCTGGCCGGTCTCGCCGACCCAGCCGA
Organism: Streptomyces sp. NPDC048424; assembly: GCF_040651555.1. NCBI lineage: Bacteria > Bacillati > Actinomycetota > Actinomycetes > Kitasatosporales > Streptomycetaceae > Streptomyces > Streptomyces sp. NPDC048424. Next base: position 3,405 of record NZ_JBEZKE010000005.1, read on the forward strand.
GGACCTTGTGCCAGTCGGAGCCGCCCCACTCGCCCTGCTGGAAGTAGGCGGGCGCGGACGCCGAGAGGACCATGTCCCGGCCGCTCTCCCGCAGAGCCTTCGCGACGGCGTTGTAGGCGTCCCGGTAAGCCTGTTCCTTGGTCTGCCCCGGCGGCACCCACAGGTTGCAGCCGTCCATCTTCACGTAGTCGACGTTCCAGGAGGCGAACTGCCGGGCGTCCTGGGCGTAGTGGTCGGCCCCGCCGCCCTGGGGCGCGCCGCTGCCGGGGTACTTCTCGCAGGTGAGGGAGCCGGCGTCCTGGTAGATGCCGAACTTCAGGCCCTTGGCGTGCAGGTGGTCGCCGAGCCAGGCCATGCCGTGCGGGAACTTCGCCGTGTCGACGACCAGCGCGCCCCGCGCGTCCCGGCTCTTGGTCATCCAGCAGTCGTCGACCGTCACCGTGTCGTAGCCCTTGGCGGCGAGCCCGCTCGACACGAGCGCGTCGGCGTTGGCGACGACCTTGGCCTCGTCGATGTCGCACATGTAGTGCGCCCAGTTGTTCCAGCCCATGGGCGGGGTGAGCGCGAGCGGGGTGTCCGAGGTGGCCCGGGGCTCGGCCGCCACCGGGGCGGGGGAGAGCGCGAGGGCGAACAGGGCGGCCGCGGTCAGACAGGGGAGCGACGCACGCAGGCGAGGCGGCACTGAGTCTCCTTGACGTGGGGGCAGGCGTGCGCCCAGTGCAGCGATGCGATTACCCACTGTCAATAAAAGTCGCTGATTGTCGGCCAATGACCAGCAATATGGCTGCAATCGATGTCACACGAAAGAGTCGATACGTCGTATGTTACGGTGTATCTCATGCCGCGCAGATCAGACGCCCTGGACCGGGCGACCCCCGAGGCCATCGCCGTCGCCGCCCTGCGGATCCTCGACGAGGAAGGGCCGCAGCGCCTCAGCTTCCGCAGCCTCGCCGACCGGCTCGACGTCTCCCACGCCACCGTCCAGCGCCGCTGCACCGACCTCGCCGGGCTGCTCGACCTGTGCACCGAGCACCTGGCCGCCCAGCTCCCCGAGATCCCCGCCGGCACGGACTGGGCGCAGGCCACCGAGCAGCGGTTCCGCGCGCTCTACCTGCTGCTCACCGCCCACCCCGGACTGCTGGTGCTGCGCGGTGGCCGGCCCTGGCTCGGCCGCCAGCTCCTCGCCCGGCTCGTCGAGCCCGCCCTCGCCGACAGCGTGGCCGCCGGGATGACCGCCGCCGAGGCGATGACCGTCTACCGCCGCATGTACCTGCTCACCCTGGGCAGCGCGGCCTTCGTGGACCACCGCGACCCGGCCGCTGCCACCGCCGCCTCGCGGGCCGCCCTGGCCGCACTGGATCCGGCGGAGTTCCCCGTGCTCTCCGGCGGACTGGCCGACGTACTGCCGCCCCTGACGGACCACGAGGTGTACTACGGCGCCCTGCGCCAGCTGATCGAGGCCGCCCGGCCCACCACCTGATGGGGAGACAGACCGTGCAAGCAGCACCCGCACAGCAGCTCGACTACGCCGCCGTACACTCCGCCGCCGACCGGATCGCCGGCGGGATACGGCCCGTCGCGGTGGTCCCCGCGGCCGACGAGGGGGTCTGGTACGCGCTGGAACACCTCCAGCACACCGGCAGCTTCAAGGCGCGCGGCGCCCGCAACTTCCTCGCCGCCCACCACGAGGCCGGCGCCCTCCCGGCCGCGGGAGTCACCATCGCCTCCGGTGGCAACGCCGGTCTCGCCTGCGCCTGGGCGGCCCGCGCGCTGTCCGTGCCCGCGACCGTGTTCCTGCCCGCCAACGCCCCGCGCGTGAAGGTGGACCGACTGCGCGGATACGGGGCCGAGGTACGGCTCGTCGGCGACCGGTACGCCGAAGCGCTCGCCGCCTGCGAGGAGTTCGCCGCCACGAGCGGGGCGCTGAGCAGCCACGCCTACGACCACCCGCTCATCGCCGCGGGCGCCGGGACGCTGCTCGACGAGATCCGGACCGCCCTGCCCGGGCTGGACACCGTGGTCGTCGCGGTCGGCGGCGGCGGACTGTTCGCCGGCGTCGCCACCGCCGCGCGCGAACACGGCGTACGGGTGATCGCGGCCGAGCCGGAGAACTGCCGGGCCCTGAACGCGGCCCTGGCGGCGGGACGGGTCGTGGACGTGGCCGTGGACTCGGTCGCCGCCGACTCCCTGGGGGCCACCCGGGTCTCGGCGGACGCGCTGGCCGCCGCCCAGGAGGAGCACGTGACCTCGGTGCTCGTGCCCGACGCGGCGATCACCGCCGCCCGGCGCGCCCTCTGGGAGGAGCACCGGATCGTGGTGGAGGCGGGCGCGGCCACCGCCCTCGCGGCGCTGCGCGGCGCGCCGGAGCCGCTCGGCGAGCGGGTCGCCGTCATCCTGTGCGGCGCCAACACGGACCCGGGCGACCTGGTGGCCCCCACGGCCTGACCCCGCCGCCGGCCCGAGGTGCTCGTCAGTCCTCCTCGTCCGCGCCCTCGCGGACGACCACGACGGTGCCGGCGGAGTACTGCACGACCTGTTGGCTCACCGAGCCGAGCAGGGCGCCCTTGAAGCCGCCGTATCCCCGGGTGCCGACCACCGTCAGGTCCGCCTCCTTCGAGGCGTCCACCAGGACCTGGGCCGGGGAGCCCTGCTCGACGCGGCGGAACACCGGCACGCCCGGCGAGGCGCCGACGGCTGCGTTGACGGTGTCCGCGAGCTTGCGCCGGGCCGCCTCCTCGGCCGTCACCGCCTCGGCGTCGAAGACCTCGGCGGCCACCGGAGCGATGGCGAACGGATTGCGGTTCCACTCCCAGGCCATGACGGCGTGCACCCGGCCGCCCGTCATCCCGGCCTGCGCGACGGCCCAGCGCAGGGCCTCCTTGGAGTGGTTCGAACCGTCCACGCCGACGACGATCAGAGGCTCGACGGTGTCCTGCTCGCTCACGGTGCTTCCTCTCGCTTTGCCCGAACGGTCGATCTCCTCCTTGTATACCCGGAAGGGCGGCCCGACCTCGAACGACGATCGTTGCGACGGCCGACGACTTTCGAGGACAGCCCCGAGCCGCCGGCCCTTGCGAGGGTGTGAGTGTCCAGGCGACCGCCGCCGGACACGGAGCGACATGGAGGAACGGGCGTGGCTCAGCGCAAGGGTTGTCTGATCGGGTGCGGCGTGGCGCTGGTGCTGGGTGTGGGCCTCCTCGTGGTCGTGGTCTTCGGCATGGGGAAGGTCCTCGACATGGCCGACGAGACCCTGGTCGACCCGACGGTCTACGCGTCCGTGAAGACCGGCGACGCGGAGAGCGAGGTCCGCGGCAAGCTCCCGTCGGGCGAGAGCTTCGTCAAGAGCGCCCTCAAGGAGGGCGGACCGGCCGAGCCCGAGGGCAGCACCTGCTCCTGGTACCTCTCCAGCGGCGACACCAAGAACGGCAAGGAGACCGTGCTCCGCTTCTGCTTCAAGGACGGCACGCTCGCGGAGAAGGCGGAGTACCCGATGCGGTAGGTGCCGCGCCCCCGCACGCGGATGCCCCGGACCGGTCCGGTCCGGGGCATCCGCGGCGATCTGTCGTGACCCGGCTACGGCAGGTCCTGGCCCGACCTGTTCTTCACGAGCTGGACGTCGTCGAGGAACAGCTGGAAGAGCAGCTGACTCGCACCGAGCTCCCTTCCGTTCTTGCCGTTCGCGCCCTGCGCGATGCCCAGGCTGTAGGGCTCCTTGTCCTCGGCCTTCACGCCGATGTACCCACCCAGGGTCCCCTCGTTCGCGTTCGCGTTCTTGTAGGTCCCGCCACCCTCGTTGGCCTTGCGGATCAGGTCGTTCTTGTAGCCCGGTCCGAGAGCCATGTGGTCCTGGTTGAAAAGGAGTTCGTGAGCGCCGGGCTTCAGCGTGAACTTCAGCTGGACCGCGTACGGAGCACCTTGGGTGTCGTAGTACCCGTCGGCCTGACCCTGGTCGCCGAGGTGGGCTCCGATCGTCAGGCCCCCGAACCCCTGCTCCCTGAACCCCTTCGCCGAGCCCTCACCGGACGCCACGTAGTCCAGCAGGGCGTCGCGTGAGGCCGCGTCGCCCCAGTAGGTCAGGGCGCTGTGGGCCTCCTCGAAGCTCATGGACCTGTAGAGCTCCATCCGCCCGGAGTCCGCCCCCATCAGCGCCAGATCGGCCAGGAGCTTGGGGCCGACCGTCTTGACGATCTCGTCGATCGTGCGCGGAGGCTTGTGGGCCTTGAACTTCTTCGCGGCCGCCTTGGACGTGGTGATCTGCTTGGCGCGGTCCTTCGCGGCGCTGCTGCTGGATGCGCCCAGTCCCGCCTTGTCCTCCCAGTACTCGACCGTCATCCGGTCCTGCGGGTTCCCGACGCGCTGCACGGCGGGGAGGGAGCCGGAGGCGGGTGAAGGTGCCGTACGGCGCTGCACGTCCGGGGCGGCGTGGGAGCCGCCCGCCATGACCCGCCTGGCGTTCGCTTCCGCTTCGCGCTCGAACCGGTCCGACGGGTCGGAGACCTTCAGTCCCGTTCCGTTGTCGGTGCCCGCGACGGGGCCTTGGCGCTGCTGGATGACGTGGGTGAGTTCGTGCGCGAGGGTGTGCTTGTCGTGGCCGCCGTCGCCTATGACGACATGGCTGCCGGAAGTGTAGGCGCGGGCGCCCACTTCGGCGGCGGAGGCCTTGGCGGCGCTGTCGTTGTGGATGCGGACGTCGGAGAAGTCCGCGCCGAGCCGCGCCTCCATGTCGGTGCGGGTGGCGTTGTCCATGGGGCGCCCGGGCGTGCGCAGGACGTCGTGGACGGCGGACCGCTGCACGGCGGGCTGCCCGGTCTGCTGGTGTCCGCATCCGTCGGTGTGCTGGTGCTGTTCCCGGTTCCGGGACGGATCGGCCCGACGGAGCATCTGCACGACCGCGGCGTTGCCCGCACCGGCTTGGAGTCCCATCAGCCCCACCGGCGGCGTCGCCGCCCGCTGCGGACTCGCGGCGGAGCGGGAGGATTGCAGTAATTGGTCGTCGTTCTTCTGCGCCGGGCGGGGGTGCTTGGGGCTCACGCGATGCCTTTCACTAGGTCGGGGCAGCCGCTGCGCGCAGCTGCCGGCCACCCCCCTCAAGGGGCGGTCACCAGTCGTGACCAGGGGGTCTGAAGCATTATCAGCCAGCTCGCGGGCACGAAGCCAACATCGGGACGAGGGGCCGGCCCCCGCGGGAGGGGCCCGATGCTAAAGCGCTTTCGTACGGTGCGGGTAAAGCGCATTAGTGCGCCGCCTCGCGAACCGGCCATATGGAGGCACCGACTGACGGCGAGCCAGGTTCGTTATCGAATCGATATCACGCCCAACCGGCTTTGTACTAAAGCGCATTAGTCCAGGTCAACCCGGCCGAGTTGAGGTCAACTGGCGCCTTCTGCCAGCCCGTTGTGGCATTCGCCGTACGGGTATCACCGGCCAATGGTGGCTCCGCCTCATTGACGGGGTCCTGACTTCGGGCGACGGTGGGCACCGCCTCCGGCAAAGCGGCCGGACTTCTGCAAAGGCGGCGACGATGACCCGTTCGAACCCGACCCGTATTGCCGTGGCCACGCTGGTGACCGGCGCCCTCCTGTCGACCGCCGCGTGCGGCCTCAGCGGTGGCGCCGGTGACGCGAAGGAGGCCGAGAGGACGGGCAAGGTGGCCGGTGGGATCACCTTCCGGACCCTCCAGCTGAAGCCCACGTTCACGGCCTACGTACAGGGGGTCATCGACGCCTTCGAGCAGAAGTACCCCGAGGTGAAGGTCACATGGGAGGACGTCCCCGGCGACGGCTACAACGAGAAGCTCGTCGCCGACGCCCAGGCCGGGGCCCTCCCGGACGTGGTCAACCTCTCCACCGACTCCTTCCAGCTCCTCGCCGACCGCGGCATGCTCGCCGATGTCGCCAAGCTCGACGGGGCGGCGGCCAAGGAGTACGTGCCGGGCGCCTGGGAGCAGTTCAAGCTGCCCGGCAAGGGCGACAGCGTGTACGCGTACCCGTGGTACGTGACGCCCGAGATCCTCACCTACAACAGAGAGCTCTTCGAGAAGGCCGGCCTGGACCCGGCCAAGCCGCCGACCAGCGTGGAGCAGTTCTTCGACTACGCCGAGAAGATCGCCGCCACGTCCGGGGGCCGGTACTCCGCCTTCATGGCCGATCCCAAGGGCCGACTGCCCGGGGACTGGCAGAAGATGGGCGTCCCGATCCTCAGCGAGAAGCAGGACCGGTTCACCTTCGACACCGACCAGGCCGTCGCCTGGGTGGAGCGGATGAAGGACCTGTACGCCAAGGGCGCCATGCCCAAGGAGTCCCTCCTCAAGTCCGACGACATCAACCAGCTCTACGGCGGCGGCAAGCTCGTGTTCGGCCCGGGCTCCCCGGGCTTCGTCAAGGACATCAAGCAGAACGCCCCGCAGGTCTACGCGAAGACCCAGGTCGCGGGAGCGGTCACGGGCAAGCTCGGCCACATCGGCATCTACGCCCAGTCGCTCGGCGTCAAGAAGGACACCAAGCACCCCGACGCGGCGGCCGAGTTCGCGAAATGGGTGACCAACGGCCCCAACCAGGTGGAGTTCTCCAGGAAGGCCACGATCTACCCCTCCAACGCCCAGGGCCTCGCCGACCCGTTCTTCTCCGACAAGGGCGACGGCAAGGACGCGGAGACCCTCGCCCGGGCGGTCGGCGCCGAGCAGCTGAAGACCGCCGCGCTGGACGCCAACACCCCCGTCCAGTGGACCAACCAGGTGGGCGACGCCGTCGTACGCGAGGTGCAGAAGGCCATCACGGGTGAGCAGGACCCGAGGACGGCGGTGAAGAAGGCCGAGGAAGCGGCGAACAAGCTCCTCACCGCCGCGGCCGACAAGTGACCGCCGTGGGCGGGCGCGTCGGCCCGGACGTCGGCGCCGCGGAGCCGGGCAGCGGCGCCCGGGAGCCGGGCGGCGGAGCGGGCGGCAGCACCCGGGAGCCGGGCGGCGGCGCCGTGCAGCCGGGCGGTGGCGCCCCGGAGCCGCACGGCGGCGCGATCGCGCGCAGGCGCCGCCGCCGGACCGCGCGGCGTGCCATGGAGGCCGATACGGGCCTGGTCCACCGCCGGTGGTGGACCCCCTACCTGTTCCTCGCCCCCGGTCTGGTGATGGTGGCGCTCTTCAGCCTCTGGCCGTTCGTCAACACCGTCGTCCTCTCCTTCACCGACGCCCAGATCCTGCGCGGCGGCACCTTCGTCGGCCTCGACAACTACCGCCGCGCCTTCGCCGACCCCGACTTCTGGGTCGCCACCGGCAACAGCGTGCTCTACCTCGCGGTCGTCGTACCGTGCCTGGTCTTCCTCCCGCTGGCCCTCGCCGTGCTCGTTCAGGCCAGGATCCCCGGCATCGGGTTCTTCCGGTCCGCCTTCTACACCCCGGTGATCGCCTCGGCCGTGGTCGTCGGGCTGATCTGGCAGTGGGTGCTGCGCAGCGACGGTCTCGTCAACACCGTCTTCGAGCGGCTGAACCTCATCTCCGAACCGATCCCGTTCCTGACGGACTCCGCGATGCTGCTGGTCTCCGCGATGCTGGTGACCGTGTGGAAGGGCCTCGGCTACTACATGGTCTTCTACCTGGCGGCCCTCGGGAACGTCCCCGCCTCCCTCTACGAGGCGGCCGCCATCGACGGCGCCGGCCCCGTCCGCCGCTTCTTCAGCATCACCGTCCCCCAGGTGAAGCCGATGATGCTGCTCGTCGGCACCCTCTCCGCCATCTCCGCACTGCGCGTCTTCACCGAGATCTACATCCTCGGCGGTGAGAGCGGCGGCCCCGGCGGCGGCGCCCGCACCCTGCCCTTCCTCATCCGGCAGGTCGGCCTCGGCTTCTCCGGAGAGACCGGCTACGCCTCCGCCATCTCCATCCTGCTGTTCCTCCTGACCCTGGTCTTCAGCCTGCTGGGCCGCCGCCTGTCGAAGGGAGACGAGAGTTGAGCACCCAGCCCCCTGCGGGAAGCACCCCGCCCTCCCCTCGAAGCGCGCCGCCCCGGCGGCCCGGCGCCGACGGCCGCAGGCGCCGGTGGGCCGGCCGGGCCGCCCGCTACGCCACGCTCGTCCTCATGCTCGTCGTCATGCTGGGCCCGATCGTGTGGCAGTTCCTCACCTCGATCCGCGGCCGCACCGAGAACGTGTACGACGGCGTGCTGCCCTCGCAGCCCACCCTCGACAACTACGTCCGGGTCGCCGAGTCCTTCCCGCTGCTCCAGTACGTCGGCAACACGCTCACCGTCGCGGTCCTCGCGGTCACCTCGAACCTGCTCTTCGCGGCGATGGGCGGGTACGCCCTCTCGCGGGCCGCCTGGAAGGGCCGCCGGGTCGTCTTCACCGTGCTCGTGGCGACCCTGATGTTCCCCTTCGAGTCCGTGATGATCTCGATGTTCCTCACGGTCCGCGAGATGGGGCTGGTCGACACCCTCATCGGCGTCTGGCTCCCCGGCGCGGTCTCCGTGCTCAACATCATGATCATGCGGGCGGCCTTCCTCGCGGTGCCCAAGGAGGTCGAGGAAGCCGCGGTCCTGGACGGGGCCGGCGAATGGACCCGCTTCACCCGGGTCTTCCTCCCCGCCGCCAAGGGCGCCCTGGCCGTCGTCTGCATCACCAGCTTCATGGGGGCCTGGGACGACTTCCTCTGGCCCCTGCTCGTTCTCACGAACAGCGACCACTACACCCTGCAGCTCGGCCTGAAGACCCTGGCCGGCGCCACCACCGTCAACGACCAGCGGCTCATCGCGGCCGGTGCGATGGCCGCGCTCCTGCCGATGATGCTCCTCTTCTTCGCCCTCCAGCGTTTCTTCTTCAAGGGCGTGGGCGAGGGAGCAGTCAAGACCTGACCCCACCCGCCCGCCCCGCCGTCCGTACCGACCATCCAGTCCCTGGAGCAGCCGTCATGCACGACGACCGCAGCATCACCGAGCACCGCCTCCGCCGGGTCCTGAAGGAGCGGATCAAGCCCGCCGTCCACTCCCGCCCGGTCCCGCTGACCGTCGAGCGCTGGGAGGCGCCGGGCGAGCCCGTCCCCGTCGCCGAGGGCCTGGCGGCCCGGTACGGGCCCTGCGCGATCGGCGACCCGTGGGGCCCGGCCTGGGGCACCACCTGGTTCAAGGTCACCGGCACCGTCCCGGCCGACTGGGCCGGCCGCACCGTCGAGGCCGTCCTGGACCTCGGCTTCGACCGGATGATGCCCGGCTTCCAGTGCGAGGGCCTGGTCCACCGGGCCGACGGCGGCGAGATCAAGGCGCTCAACCCCTACAACGACTGGGTCCGGGTGGCCGACCGTGCCGAGGGCGGCGAGCGCGTCGAGTGGTACGTCGAGGCCGCCTCCAACCCGGTCCTGGTCGACCACGCGGCCACGTACGAGGGAGACCGGCTGACCAGCGGCGACCAGCCCCTCTACCGGCTCGCCCGGATGGACCTCACCGTCTTCGAGACCGAGGTGTGGGAGCTGGTCCAGGACCTTGAGGTCCTCTACGACCTGATGATCCAGCTCGACACCCGCGAGGCCCGGCGCCACGAGATCCTGCGGGCCATCGGCTCCGCCCTGGACGCGGTGGACCTCGCCGACGTGCCCGGTACGGCGGCCGCGGCCCGCGCCGAGCTCGCCGGGGTGCTGGCCGCTCCCGCCGGCGCCTCCGCGCACCGGATCAGCGCCGTCGGCCACGCACACATCGACTCCGCCTGGCTGTGGCCGCTGCGCGAGACGGTCCGCAAGGTCGCGCGCACCACGTCCAACATGGTCAACCTGATGGACGAGCACCCCGAGTTCGTCTTCGCGATGTCGCAGGCCCAGCAGCTGGACTGGATCAAGACGCACCGGCCCGAGCTCTTCGAGCGGGTCAAGAAGAAGATCGCGGACGGGCAGTTCGTGCCGGTCGGCGGGATGTGGGTGGAGTCCGACACCAACATGGTCGGCGGCGAGGCCATGGCCCGGCAGTTCCTCTACGGCAAGAAGTTCTTCCTCGACGAGTTCGGCATCGAGACGAACAACGTCTGGCTCCCCGACTCCTTCGGCTACACCGCCGCGATGCCGCAGATCGTGAAGCTCTCCGGCTCCCGCTGGTTCCTCACCCAGAAGATCTCCTGGTCCCAGGTCAACCCCTTCCCCCACCACACCTTCTGGTGGGAGGGCATCGACGGCACCCGCGTCTTCACGCACTTCCCGCCCGTCGACACCTACAACAGCGACCTCGGCGGCGCCCAGCTGGCGCACGCCGCCCGCAACTACCGCGAAAAGGGCCGTGGTTCGCGTTCGCTGGCCCCCTTCGGCTGGGGCGACGGCGGTGGCGGCCCCACCCGCGAACACCTCGCCCGCGCCAAGCGCCAGCGGGACCTCGAAGGCTCCCCGAAGGTCCGCATCGAGCGCCCGGACGCCTTCTTCGAGAAGGCCCGCGCCGAGTACGAGGACGCCCCCGTGTGGGCGGGCGAGTTGTACCTGGAGCTGCACCGCGGCACCTACACCTCCCAGGCCAAGACCAAGCAGGGCAACCGGCGCAGCGAATCGCTGCTGCGCGAGGCCGAGTTGTGGGCGGCCGCCGCCGCCGTGAAGGTGCCGGGGTACGGGTACCCGTACGAGGACCTGGAGCGGATCTGGAAGACGGTGCTGCTGCACCAGTTCCACGACATCCTGCCGGGTTCCTCCATCGCCTGGGTGCACCGCGAGGCGCGCGCCACGTATGCGAGGCTGCGCGAGGAGCTCCGCGGGATCACCCTCGCCGCCCAGCTGGCGCTCGCCGGGGAGGGCGCCGAGGAGCTGGTCTTCAACTGCGCCCCGCACGCCCGGCGCGGTGTCCCGGCCGGCGGGGCGGGGCGCCCGGCCGAGGCGGGGGAGCCGGTCACGGTGGAGGAGCGGCACGGCGGCGGGCACGTCCTGGCCAACGGCCGGCTGCTGGTGGAGATCGACGGCCGCGGGCTGATCGTCTCCGTCTACGACCTGGAGGCGCGCCGCGAGACGCTGGCTCCGGGCTCCGCGGCGAACCTGCTGCAGATCCACCCCGACTTCCCGAACATGTGGGACGCCTGGGACATCGACGCGTTCTACCGCAACCGGGTCACGGACCTGGTGGACCTGGACGCCATGGAGGTCGCCCAGAGCGGGCCGGCGGCCGCCACCGTCCGGGTCACCCGCTCCTTCGGCTCCTCCACCGCCGTCCAGGCGGTCACGCTGCGGGCCGGATCCAGGACGGTGGACATCGTCACGGACGTGGACTGGCACGAGACGGAGAAGTTCCTCAAGGCCGCCTTCCCGCTGGACGTGAAGGCCGAACGGACCGCCTCAGAGACGCAGTTCGGGCACGTCTACCGGGCCACGCACACCAACACCTCGTGGGAGGCCGCCAAGTTCGAGATCTGCGCGCACCGCTGGATCCACGCGGAGGAGCCCGGCTGGGGGATCGCGCTGCTCAACGACTCCACGTACGGGCACGACGTGACCCGGGACGTGCGGCCCGACGGCGGCCAGACCACCACCGTCCGGCTCTCCCTGCTGCGGGCCCCGCGCTACCCCGACCCGGAGACCGACCAGGGCGCCCACACCCTGCGGTTCTCGCTCGCGCCCGGCGCGTCGATCGGGGACGCGGTCCGCGAGGGGCACGCGCTGAACCTGCCCGAGCGCACCGTGACCGGGGCGGGCCCGGTCGCTCCGCTGCTCTGCGTCGACGACGACGCGGTGGTCGTGGAGTCGGTGAAACTGGCCGAGGACCGCAGCGGTGACGTGGTCGTCCGCCTCTACGAGTCCCGCGGGGGGCGTGCGTCGGCGGTCCTGACGGCGGACTTCCCCCTGTCGGCCGCGGTCGAGAGCGACCTCCTGGAACGCCCGCTGGCCGGCTCCGCGGTGGGCGCCCCCACCCCGTCGGGGGCGGTTCCGCTGACCCTGCGCCCGTTCCAGATCGTCACCGTCCGGCTCCACCGGGTATGACCGGTCCGGACGTACGGATGACCCCGGCCGGTCCGGCCGGGGTCAGGTCGGTCCGTACCGGTCAGGACGGGTTCAGCTTGATGGCGAAGCCGTTGAAGATGGCCCAGACGTCGACCCAGCCGAGTCCGGTGCTGCACTCCTGTGAGGCGTTGCATCCCCAGCCGTAGCTGACGATGCCGTTGAGCTGCCGTGAGTTCTGGTCGTTGATGAAGATCACCGGACCGCCGCTGTCGCCGCCCCGGCCGACGATGCCGCCGGCGTGGGGCACGCCGTAACTGCCCCAGACGTCCGTTCCGTTGACGTTCCACTTGGCGTTGCCCGCGTACACCGTACGGATGTTGCAGACGACCTTGGAGTTGTACCCCAGCTGGCAGGTGAAGTCCCCGACCGCGACGTTGCGCACCCCGTTGAGGTAGCGGGTGTAGCCGTTCGCGTCCACGCCGTCCCAGGTGTAGCGGTGCGTCGGTGCCTCGATGAAGGCGGAGTCGATCTCCGGCTTCTTGAACTTGACCTGGCCGATGTAGTTGCCGCCGGCGGCCCACACGTTGTCGCCGACGTTGTAGCAGTGGCCCGCGGTGACCAGCCACTGGCGGCCGTCCCACGTGCTGACGGCCGGAATTCCGCTCGTGCAGTACGACCGACTGCCGGAGGCCGGCCCGAGGGCCGCCCCCGCGTAGAAGGGCGAGGTGTCGTTCCAGCGGTTCAGCGGCCTCGACGGCGGTGCCTGGGTGATGCGGACCGGGGTCGCGCCGGCGGCCTTGCGCTGCTGCGCGACCGCGGGGGAGTCGAAGTAGGCCCGGGCTGCCTCGGGCTTGTCCACGGAGAGGTCGATGGCGGAGCCGTCGACGGAGCTGCCGGCGAGGGAGACCGTGAAGGGGAGACCGGCGCTGCCGGTCAACCCGGAGATCTCCTTCATGAGTTCCTGGCGGGATTTCCTCGCCTGGACGATGTGGATCAGCTTGGCGTTCACCTTGGGGTCGGTCTCGTGCACCGCGGCCAGGAACTCCCGGCTGCGGCCGGGATCGGTCAGGTACACGCGGACCGAGCGGTAGTCGGAGGCCATCTCCACCTGCGTGTAGATGTCCGCCCGCGACCCCTGGCCCACCCGGGCCGCGGCATCGGCCGCCGCCCGCAGTGGTCCCAGCACCTCGGCCTGTCGTTCCGGGGCCATCGCGGCGACCGCTCCCGCGGACAGCGGCCCCGGGGGTTCCGCCTGCGCGGAGACGGTCATCAGCGGCAGGACGGCCAGCGCCCCGGCGAGGGCAAGGGAACGCCGTAGCGCATTCTTCATCTGTCCCCACTCTCCGACCCCACCGGTGTGAGGTCTCTGCGCCTGGACGCTATTGAGGGGGGAGGGGGCCGACAAGGAGGGCGGACGGCCCTTGCGGATGCACCGGTCGGGCCGGTCGGAGCACGGGGGGATCAACCGGCGCGTGAGGTCCGACACAGGTGGCACCGTGAAGGCGTGCGGCGCCCGCGTCCCGGGGCAGGGCGCACGCATCTGGTTATGCACTTAGTTGCAAAACCAGCCCCGCCTCGCTAGAACAGAGTCATCACCCCCGCGCGAGGAGGCGCCCCTCATGAGTTCCCAGAGCCGGTACCCGCACCTGCTGAGCCCCCTGGACCTCGGCTTCACCACCCTGCCGAACCGCGTGATCATGGGGTCGATGCACACCGGCCTCGAGGAGCACGCGGGCGGCTTCGAGCGCCTCGCCGCCTTCTACGCCGAGCGCGCCCGCGGCGGCGCCGGCCTGATCGTCACCGGCGGCATCGCCCCGAACGACGCCGGGCGCCCCTTCGAGGGCGGCTCCCGCCTCACGACCGAGGAGGAGGCCGCCGAGCACCGGGTGATCACCGAGGCCGTGCACGCCGAGGGTGGGAAGATCGCGATGCAGATCCTCCACTTCGGCCGCTACGCCTACCACAAGGACCTGGTCGCCCCCACCGCCCTCCAGGCTCCCATCAGCCCCTTCGTCCCGAACGAGCTCAGCGACATCGAGGTCGAGCGCACCGTCGAGGACTTCGTCCGCGCCGCCCGCCTCGCCAAGCTCGCGGGCTACGACGGCGTCGAGATCATGGGCTCCGAGGGCTACCTGATCAACGAGTTCATCGCCGGCGCCACCAACAAGCGCACCGACCGCTGGGGCGGCGCGTACGCGAACCGCGTCCGCTTCCCGCTGGAGATCGTCCGGCGCACCCGCGCGGCCGTCGGCGAGGACTTCATCCTCATCTACCGGCTGTCCATGCTGGACCTCATCCCCGGCGGCTCCACCCTCGACGAGGTCGTCCACCTCGCCAAGGAGATCGAGGCGGCCGGCGCCACCATCATCAACACCGGCATCGGCTGGCACGAGGCCCGCATCCCCACCATCGCCACCTCCGTCCCGCGCGGCGCCTACACCTGGGTCACCAAGCGGCTGATGGGCGCGGTGAGCGTCCCGCTCGTCACCGGCAACCGCGTCAACACCCCGGAGGTCGCCGAGGAGCTGCTCGCCGACGGGCGCGCCGACCTGGTGTCCCTGGCCCGCCCCTTCCTGGCCGACGCCGACTTCGTCGCCAAGGCCGCGGCCGGCCGCTCCGAGACCATCAACACCTGCATCGGCTGCAACCAGGCCTGCCTCGACCACACCTTCAGCGGCAAGATCACCACCTGCCTGGTCAACCCGCGCGCCTGCCACGAGACCGAGCTCGTCCTGTCCCCGACGCGCACGAAGAAGAGCGTCGCCGTCGTCGGCGCCGGCCCGGCCGGTCTCGCCTGCGCCGTCTCCGCCGCCGGCCGCGGCCACGCCGTCACCCTCTTCGAGGCCTCCGGCCACATCGGCGGCCAGCTCGACGTCGCCCGCCGCATCCCCGGCAAGGAGGAGTTCGAGGAGACCATCCGCTACTTCGGCACCCAGCTCGTGGAGAGCGGTGTGGACGTCCGCCTGGACACCCGTGCCGACGTGGAGACCCTGCGCGGCTACGACGAGGTCGTCGTCGCCACCGGCGTCACCCCCCGCACCCCCGAGATCGAGGGCGTGGACCACGCCAACGTCGTCACCTACCTCGACGTGCTGCGCGACGGCGTCCCCGTCGGCGAGCGCGTCGCCGTCGTCGGCGCCGGCGGCATCGGCTTCGACGTCGCCGAGTTCCTCACCGACAGCGGCGAGGGCGCCTCGCAGGACCCCGAGGTCTACTTCCGCCACTGGGGCGTGGACACCGCGTACACCGGCCCCGGCGGGCTCGCGAAGCCCGAGCGCCCCGCGCCGCCGCGCCGCGTCCACCTGCTCCAGCGCAAGGCCACCAAGGTCGGCGCCGGCCTCGGCACCACCACCGGTTGGATCCACCGCGCCGAGCTCAAGCACCGCGGGGTCGTCTCCGTCGCCGGGGCCGCGTACGACCGGATCGACGACGAGGGCCTGCACATCACCGTCGACGGGGAGCAGCGCCTGGTGCCCGCCGACACGGTGGTCCTGTGCACGGGCCAGGAGCCGCGCCGCGACCTGTACGAGGCGCTGCGCGCGGCCGGCATCGAGGCGCACCTGATCGGCGGCGCCGACGTGGCCGCCGAGCTCGACGCCAAGCGGGCCATCCGGCAGGGGACGGAACTGGCCGCCTCGCTCTGACCGGAACCGTCCGAAAGGGGATTGTGGCGGTCCGGCCGGGCCGCCACAATTCCCCGGTGACGTTCTCTCCCGCAGACGCAGACAAGATCCTCGCCGACAACTTCGCCCCCTGGGTGCTCGCCCTCGGACTGACCGTCCAGGAGACGGGCGAGCGGCACGCCGTGCTGCGCCTGCCCTGGTCCGGGGAGCTGGCCCGGGACGGCGGCGGGCTCTCGGGGCAGGCCATGATGGCCGCCGCCGACACGGCCACCGTCATCGCGATCTCCGCCGCCCGGGGCGGGTACGGCCCGATGACCACCGTCCAGCAGTCGACGAGCTTCCAGCGGCCGGTGGTCGGCGCCGACGTGCTGATCCACGTACGGGTCACCAAGCTCGGCAAGCGGATGGCCTTCGCCGACATCACCCTCACCCCCGAGGGCTCGGAGGAACCGGCCGCCACGGCCTCGACCGTCTACGCGCTGCTCGGCTGAACCGTGGCCCCGCCCGATCAACTGTCCAGCGACAGTGCGTTCTTGGCGTGGGCGACGGATTCCTCGGAGGCGGGGCCACCGGGGTTCTCGGTGGCCAGGGCCTGGTTGAGGGTGACGAAGGGGCGCATCCGCCGCTCGTAGCGGGCGTACGCGGCGCGGTGGTCGCCCTCGTCCCGGGCCAGGCAGTCGGCCAGCACGTGGGCGCCGACGAGGGCCAGGCTGGTGCCCTCCCACCGCATCGACGCGAGCCGGTCCACGACGCGCTGGCCGAGGAAGTTCTCCGCGCTGAACACCGAGAGGTAGCTGCCCAGATGGTGGGCGAAACGCTCCTCCGGGCCGAAGGCCAGGCTGCGTACGGTGGAGTGCAGGCCGTCGGCCCCGACCACGAGGTCGAAGGTGCGGGAGGGCCCGTGCGCGAAGTCGACGTGCACGCTGCTCTCGTCCTCGTGCACCATCTCCACCAGGTCCTCGCGCAGCACCTCGATGTCCTCGCTGTCGAGCCGGCCGCTGCTGAAGGTCGCCTCGGTGGAGCGGCCCTGCTCCTGGCCGTCCACCGGGTGCGTTGACAGCCCCTACAGTCGGGGCATGCGCATCGTCTCCCTGCTGCCGGCCGCCACCGACATCGTCGCCGAGCTCGGTCTGGCCGGTGACCTGGTGGGACGCACCCACGAATGCGACTGGCCGCCGGAGGCGGTCGCCGGCGTCCCGGTCGTCACCGCGGCCGAATTCTCCGCCGAGACGCTCAGCAGCCGGGAGATCTCCGATGCCGTGGGCGGCGCCGCGCACTCCGGATCCTCCCTCTACACGCTCGACACCGAGGCCCTGGCGGCCCTCGCCCCCGACGTGGTCCTGACCCAGGACCTGTGCGACGTCTGCGCCGTGTCCTACCGGGGGGTGTCCCAGGCGGTCCGGGTGCTCGACGCCGGTCCGCGGGTGCTCAGCCTGGAGCCCCGCACCCTGGACGACGTACTGGACTGCCTGGTCACCGTGGGGGAGTTGCTCGGGGTGCGGGAGCGGGCCGAGCGGCGGCGCGAGGAGCTGCGCGCACGGCTCGCCGGGGTGCGCCGGCTGACGGCGGGACGCGCCCGGCCCCGGGTGGTGGCCATCGAATGGCTCGACCCGCTGTGGCCGGCCGGGCACTGGGTCCCCGAACAGATCGGCTGCGCCGGAGGCGAGCCGCTGCTCGCCTCGCCGGGGGAGCACACCAAGGCGATGACCTGGGACGAGGTCGTCGCCGCGCGCCCCGATGTCCTCCTCGTGCTGCCCTGCGGCTTTCCGCCCGAGCGCACCCTGCGGGAGCGGGACCTGCTCACCTCCCTGCCCGGCTGGGCCTCCCTGCCCGCCGTACGGGCCGGCGCCGTCTGGGTCCTCGACGGGCCGGCGTACTTCAACCGGCCCGGGCCCCGGGTGGTGCGGGGCGCGGAGGTACTCGCCCACGTGCTGCACTCCGTACGGGCGGGCGAACCGGTGACCGCGGCGGAGGCCCGGCGGCTGGACTGAGCCGCCCCGCGGCGTCGTTCAGCCGCGTTCCGCGGTGACCGGGTACGGGATGAAGGTGCTGCTGTTCTCGTCGACGGCGAGGGTGCGGCCGAGCGGCGGGACCGCCCGCTGGGGGCAGTCGAGGCGTTCGCAGAGGCGGCAGCCCATGCCGATGGGGGTGGCGGCCGCCGTGTTGTCCAGGTCGAGCCCGTCGGAGTAGACGAGGCGGGAGGCGTGCCGGATCTCGCAGCCGAGGCCGATGGCGAAGGTCTTGCCGGGCTCGCCCCAGCCGCCCCGGTGGCGGGTGACGGCGCGGGCGGTCCACAGGTGGCGCTGTCCGTCGGGCATGGCCGCGACCTGGACGTGGATGCGGCCGGGCGCGGCGAAGGCCTCGTAGACGTTCCAGAGCGGGCAGGTGCCGCCGGCGCGGGAGAAGTGGAAGCCGGTGGCGGACTGCCGCTTGGACATGTTCCCGGCGCGGTCGACGCGCACGAAGGAGAAGGGCACCCCGCGCAGCCTGGGCCGTTGCAGGGTGCTGAGGCGGTGGCAGACCGTCTCGTAGCCGAGTCCGAAGTGGTCGGTGAGCCGCTCGATGTCGTAGCGGAACTCCTCCGCGGCCGTGTGGAAGGCGCCGTACGGGAGGATCAGCGCGGCGGCGAAGTAGTTCGCGATGCCGATCCGGGCCAGGCCGTGGGTCGCGGAACCGGGCGCGAAGTCCTCCGCGGCCAGCCGGTCCAGCTCCTCCCCGTACTCCAGCAGGGCCAGTTGGGTGGCGAGCCGGAAGGCCTGCTGGCCCGGCCGGAGCCGGCTGGAGATGTGCAGGACGCGGGCGCGCTCGTCGTAGTGGTGCAGCCGGTCCGAATCGGCCGCGAGGCGCACCCCGTGCCGGTCCGTGAGCCGCGCGGACAGGGCGCGTACGACGTCCCCCGGACGGATTCCGACCTCGCGGGCCAGCTCCTCGGCGGCGAGGTCGGCGTCGTGCAGGTAGTTCTGCCGCCGGTAGAAGAACTCGCGGATCTCCTCGTGGGGTGAGCGCGGGGTGTCGAGGGCGCCGTCCCGGCCGTCCGCGGCCCCGGCGAGCCGCTCGGCGAGCAACTGGCCTCGCCGGCCGAGGTCCAGCAGGACCGAGGCGACGGCGGGCATGCGGGTGGCGAGTTCCGCGAGGTCCGAGGCGGACACCCGGGCTTCGGCCACCTCCGTGGCGAGCGCCTCGCGGAGGTCGGCCACCAGCCGGCTGGTGTCGCGCTCCGAGAAGAAGCCGGGGTCGACACCGAACGCCTCGGTGAGCCGCAGCAGCACCGGGACGGTGAGCGGGCGCGAGTCGTGCTCCATCTGGTTGAGGTAGCTGGGCGAGATGGCGAGCACGCGCGCCAGCTCGGTTTGGCTCATCCGCCGTTCCTCGCGCAACCGCCGCAGCCGCGCGCCCGCGTACGTCTTGCTCACCGTGCTCCTCGCCTGCTCCACGTGTGCCGGGGACAGCCGCAACCCTATGCGGGATCCGCACGCCGTAGACGTTTGCAAACTTGGCAAAACCGCCTGTGAAGATTCGCAGAACTTGGCATTCGTCCCTCCTTGATGGCACTCGGTGCCACTGTCAGAGTCAGTCCTGCGGCCCGCCGGACCCGGCAGCCGAGACGGACGCTCCGGGCGCGATTTATGCCCTGATGTCGGAGATCCCGGCGGTCCCGGCTCGGCGGCTCGGCACCATTGCTCCGCTCGACCTACGGGCCGGTCCGGCGGCCGCGATCCCCGAATGAGGCACACGGTGCCAGCACGGTGCACAGCTGACCAGAACATTGGCAGATCAAGCGATTCATGGAGACGGTGACGGTCATGGCAGAGGCGAACACGACGGCGGCGGCCCAGCAGCTCGAACAGCGGTGGGCCACGGACCCCCGCTGGGCCGGCATCGAGCGCACCTACACCGCCGAGGACGTGGTGCGGCTCTCCGGCAGCGTCCGCGAGGAGCACACCCTGGCCCGGCGCGGCGCCGAGCGGCTGTGGCGCCAACTCCACGAGCAGGACTACATCCACGCGCTCGGCGCACTGACCGGCGGCCAGGCCGTCCAGCAGGTCCGCGCCGGGCTGCAGGCGATCTACCTCTCGGGCTGGCAGGTCGCCGCCGATGCCAACCAGGCCGGCCACACCTACCCCGACCAGAGCCTGTACCCGGTCAACTCGGTGCCGCAGGTGGTGCGGCGGATCAACAACGCGCTGCTGCGCGCCGACCAGATCGCCACCGCCGAGGGCGGCAGCGACACGACCGACTGGCTGGCGCCGATCGTCGCCGACGCCGAGGCCGGATTCGGCGGCCCGCTGAACGCCTTCGAACTGACCAAGGCGATGATCGCGGCAGGCGCGGCCGGCATCCACTACGAGGACCAGCTGGCCTCCGAGAAGAAGTGCGGCCACCTGGGCGGCAAGGTCCTCGTGCCGACCGCGCAGCACGTCCGCACCCTGAACGCGGCCCGCCTGGCAGCCGACATCGCGGACACCCCGACCCTGATCATCGCCCGTACGGACGCCCTCGCCGCGACCCTGCTGACCAGCGACGTCGACGAGCGCGACGCCGAGTTCTGCACCGGTGAGCGCACCGCCGAGGGCTTCTACCACGTCCGGAACGGCATGGCCCCGGTCATCGCCCGCGGCCTCGCCTACGCCCCGTACGCGGACCTGATCTGGGTGGAGACCGGCACCCCGGACCTGGAGCAGGCCCGCGAGTTCGCCGAGGCGATCCACGCGCAGTACCCGGACCAGATGCTCGCCTACAACTGCTCGCCGTCCTTCAACTGGAAGGCCGCGCTGGACGACGACCAGATCGCCAAGTTCCAGCGGGAGCTGGGCGCGATGGGCTACCGCTTCCAGTTCATCACCCTGGCCGGCTTCCACTCCCTCAACCACGGCATGTTCGACCTCGCCCGCGGCTACGCCGAGCACGGCATGACCGCGTACGTCGACCTCCAGGAGCGGGAGTTCGCCGCCCAGGCGCAGGGCTTCACCGCGGTCAAGCACCAGCGCGAGGTCGGCACCGGCTACTTCGACCTGGTCTCCACCGCGGTCAACCCGGCCTCCTCCACGACGGCGCTCTCCGGCTCCACCGAGGAAGAGCAGTTCCACTAGGAGCGCGCCGCCGGCTCCCGCCGGCGCCTTCCGATCGCCGTCCGACGGCGCCCGGGGACCTGTCGGCCCCGGGCGCCGGCCGCCCCACGCCGAGGAGTAGAACCGCATGTCACACACGCCCCTGACCAGCAGCGTCCAGGTCCTCGGCGCGCAGGGTGAGCGCCACGAGGAGATCCTGACCCCCGAGGCCCTGGAGTTCATCGGCCGCCTCGACGCCGCCTTCGCGGACCGCCGCCTGGAGATCCTCAAGGAGCGCCGTCGCCGCGCCGCCCATCTGGTCTCCGGCTCGCCCCTGGACTTCTCCCGCGCCACCGTCGGCGTGCGGACCGACCCCGACTGGCGGGTCGCCCCGCCCGCGCCCGGGCTGACGGACCGGCGGGTCGAGATCACCGGCCCGCCGCAGCGCCGCATGGCGGTCAACGCCCTCAACTCCGGGGCGAAGGTGTGGATGGCCGACTTCGAGGACGCCACCGCGCCCACCTGGGACAACGTCATCGGCGGCCAGCTGAACCTGCTCGACGCCATCGAGCGGCGCATCGACTTCACCACCCCGGAGGGCAAGGAGTACCGCCTCGGGTCGGAGCTCGCGACCATCATGGTGCGCCCCCGCGGCTGGCACCTCACCGAGGAGCACCTGGAGGTCGACGGCCGGCCGGTGTCCGCCTCGCTCGTGGACTTCGGCCTGTACTTCTTCCACTGCGCGCAGCGCCAGATCGACGCGGGCCACGGCCCGTACTTCTACCTCCCCAAGCTGGAGAACCGGTACGAGGCCCGGCTCTGGAACGACATCTTCCTGTTCGCCCAGGACCTGTTGGGCATCCCGCGGGGCACGGTCCGGGCCACCGTCCTGATCGAGACGATCACCGCCGCGTTCGAGATGGAGGAGATCCTCCACGAGCTGCGCGAGCACAGCGCGGGACTGAACGCGGGCCGCTGGGACTACCTCTTCAGCCTGATCAAGACCTTCGGCCACCGCACCGACTTCCAGCTCCCGGACCGGGCCAAGGTCACCATGACCGCCCCCTTCATGCGGGCGTACACCGAACTGCTCGTCCGCACCTGCCACAAGCGGGGCGCCCACGCCATCGGCGGCATGGCCGCCCACGTGCCCGGCAAGGACGCCGAGGCCAACACGGCCGCCCTCGCCAAGGTCCGGCTCGACAAGGAGCGCGAGGCCGAAGACGGCTTCGACGGCTCCTGGGTCGCCCACCCCGGACTCGTCCCCGTCTGCCGCGAGGTCTTCGACGGGGTGCTGGGGGAGCGGCCGAACCAGCTGGAGCGGACGCGCGAGGACGTCGAAGTCGTCGCATCGGACCTGCTGTCGGTCCGCCGGATCGCCGCTCCGCCGAGCTCCGAGGGCATCCGCTCCAACGTGGCCGTGGCCCTGCGCTACTTCGACGCCTGGCTGCGCGGCAGCGGCGCCGTCGCCCTGAACGGCCTGATGGAGGACGCCGCCACCGCCGAGATCGCACGCGTGCAGATCTGGCAGTGGCTCCGCCACGACCGCGTCGACCGGCGCACGCTCACCGACCTCCTCGACGCCGAGTGCGCCGCCCTGGAGGCCGAGGACCCGCAGGCCCTGGTCCTCGAAGCCCGTGAGGTCTTCGTCGACACCGCGCTCTCGGTGCAGCTGCCCGCGTTCTTCACCCCCGAGGCCTACACCCGTCACCTGGTCCGCACCGCCGCCGTACAGGTGACCGCGTGAGCGCCCCGGCACGGCGGGCGACCCGCGTCCTGCGCGTCGGGGTCGTCGGCGGCGGACAGATGGGGGCCGGCATCGCCGAGGTCTGCGCCCGCGCCGGGCTCGACACCGTCGTCGCCGAGGCGGATGCCGGCGCGGCCCGCGCCGCCCGCGAGCGGGTGGCCGTCTCCCTCGAACGCGCCGTCCAGCGGGGCAAACTGGACCGGTTCACCGCGGAGGACGCCCTGGCCCGACTGGTGTTCACCGGAGACCTGGAGGACCTCGCCGACCGGCAACTGGTCATCGAGGCCGTCACCGAGAACCCCGAGGCCAAGGCCGAGGTCTTCACCGCCCTCGACAAGATCGTCGAGGACCCCGAAGCCATTCTCGCCACCAACACGTCCGCCATCCCGATCATGCGGCTGGGCATGGCCACCGGCCGCGCCGACCGGGTCGTGGGACTCCACTTCTTCAACCCCGTCCCCGTCCTGCCCCTGGTCGAAGTGGTCTCCTCCCTCCACACGTCGGCGGACACCCTGGCCGCGGTCGAATCCTTCGCCCGGGAAACCCTGGGCAAGACCACGGTCCGCTCTCAGGACCGGGCCGGCTTCGTCGTCAACGCGCTGCTCGTCCCGTACCTGCTCTCCGCCATTCGGATGGCCGAATCCGGGTACGCGAGCGCCGCTGACGTGGACGCGGGCATGGAGCTGGGCTGCGCCCACCCGATGGGCCCGCTCAAGCTCGCCGACCTGATCGGCCTGGACACCGTCGCCGCCATCGCCGAATCCCTGTACGCGGAGTTCAAGGAGCCGCTCTACGCCCCGCCCCCGCTGCTCCGGCGGATGGTCCAGGCGGGGCTGCTGGGCCGCAAGAGCGGCCGCGGGTTCCACACGTACGACCGGGGCTGATGAGGGACCCGGTGGTGCCGCTGCGGGGTTGAGGGACCCCCGACGGCACGGACAAGGAGCGCGGAGCGGCCCGGTGAGCCGCTCCGCGCTCCTGTCGTGGGACGCTCCGTCAGAAGGACGTCCAGGTGAAGGCCACCTTGTCGCCGGCCTGCAGCTTGAACTGGCAGCCGCCGACCGGGGTCGGCGTGCCGTTGACCGATATGCTCCAGTACGCCGAGCCGCCGCCGCTGACGTTCTTGATGGAGTCCACGGAGAAGTCGTCGAAGGACGCGTACCAGGTGCCGTCCCAGCCGAAGTAGTTCCGGCGCGCGGCGTCGTCGAGCGCGGCCGTCGGGGTGGGCACGGCCGTCGGGTTCGCGGCCCCGTTGGTGCCGTCGCACTTGTGCGTGCCACCGGTCGCCGTGGTGACGTCGTGCCCCTTGGTGTTGACCTTCCCCTTGAACAGCAGCCCGTCGGGGCCCTGCACGGTGAGGGACACGTTGACCGCTCTGTTCGTGTTCGGGGCGGCCTTGGCGTGCGCGACGGCCGGCGCCGTGGCGAGGGCGAGACCGAGGGCCGCCGTGGTGATCAGGGCGCGGCGGGCGAGAGTCTGGCGCATGAAGTGCCTTCCTGGCGTGCATCGAGGTCGTGCGCCGCGGCCCCGATCGCCTCGGGCACACCGCGTCCCCCCGGGCCCGGGGAAGCGGGCACGGGTGATCGGTGAGCCTGGGGCTCAGGGCTTCGTGCTGCAGACCGTGACAGTGAGAAGCCGTACGCACCGCACGCTGGGTGGTCCGACTCGCGGCGCGGATGCGCCGCTCACGGTTGCAGGTCAGCGCCGGAATCACACCGGCTTTCCCCAGTCGCGCAGGCATTCAGTTGGACGTCAGGCATGTACCTGACGAAAGGCATCGTAGGGGGAGCCACCCCGGTCCCACCAGCACTCACCGGTACTCGTCGGCACCCCGGCCGGTCGGCGCGCGCGAGGGAGGGCGTTCTGGGATGGTGGATCACAGGTAGCCACACCGAGGAGCCGACATGTCCGGACAGTTCGAGGCGAGCGTCGAGATCGACAGGCCGGTCGAGGAGGTCTTCGCCTACCTCGCCGACGGGCGCAACGACCCCGATTTCAGCCCGCGCGTCCAGGAGATCACCAGGATCCCGGACGGTCCCACGGCCCTCGGCACGGTCTTCCGCAGCACCGTCAAGGACGCCGGGATGAAGACCGCCCGCGAGTTCCGCATCGACGGCTTCGACCCGCCGCGCCTGATCCGCTGGACGGAGCAGAGCAAGAACCTCGTCACCGCGGAGGGCGGCTACGACCTCGAAGCCCTCCCGGACGGCCGCACCCGGGTCCGGATCTTCAACACCCTGCACGGCCACGGCATCGGCAAGCTGCTCGTCGGCCTCGCGGCGAGCGCCGCACGCAAGGACGCCCCCGACTTCGGCCGCCGTATCAAGGCGGCCGCGGAGGCGTCCCCCACGAACCGGTAGCGCCTGCCGCCGGTGTCAGGCCGGTGTCAGGCCGAAGCCGGGCCGGTCAGAACCGCCCGGGCCCGGACGGGATCGGCAGCGGCTTCGACGGGGTCAGGGATCCGCGCTGCCGCTCACCGCTCGGCGGGTTCTGGCAGGTCACGTCCTGGGCGGGCAGCTTGCCCGTGGTCAGGTACGCGTGGACCGGCGCGTTGGCGCAGGAGGTGGGGTCGGCGAGGTACACGCCGTGGCCCTCACCGCCGGCCGCCAGCACCATCCGCGAGCCCTTGAGCGCGCGGTGCAGGCCCTGGCCGCTGACGAGCGGGGTCTGTGAGTCCCACTCGTTCTGCACGGTCAGCACGTTCGCCTTCTTGTTCATGGGCGTGGCCGCCTCGAGCGGCCGGTCCCAGAAGGCGCACGGCTTGATGTTGGACGCGAAGTCCCCGTACAGCGGGTACCTGGCCTTGTCCTTCGCCGCGTCCCGCTCGTACTGCTCGGTGTAGCGGGGCCAGCTGCCGGTGTCCCCGCACACCACGGCCCAGAACACGGCGGTGCCGTTGTCCGAGGCGGGATCGGCCGCCGCGCCGCCGGTCAGCAGCCGCTTCAGCTCCGTCAGGGTCATGCCCTCGGGCAGCGGCCTGCCCTCGGCCGCGGCCTTCAGGGCCGCGACCAGGGGAGTGGCCTGCGCCGGGTAGAAGAACACCCCGCGCGCGGCACGGATCATGTCCCCGTCGACCTTCAGGCCCTCGAGGTCGATCGGCTCCTTGTCGGCGCGCGCCACCAGCCCCCAGAACGTCTCGGACACGGCCCTCGGGCTGTCGCCCAGCCCGTACTCCGCCGACCGCTGCGCCGCCCACTGCGTCCAGCGCGCGAAGGCGGGCTCGGCCTCGGTGGCCCAGACCTGGATCATGCCGCGCCAGATCCGCTGCGGGTCCACACCGCTGTCGAGCACGAAGCGGTCGGTGCGGTCCGGGAACATCTGCGAGTACACCGCGCCGAGGTAGGTCCCGTACGAGTAGCCCAGGTACGAGAGCTTGCGCTCGCCCAGCACCGCGCGGATCGTGTCCATGTCGCGCGCCGTGTTGCGGGTGGTGATGTACGGGAGCACCGAACCGGCCTTCTCGCGGCACTTGTCGGCGACGGTGTGGGCCCACGTCACGTCGGAGCCGAAGGTCTCCGGGCGGTAGGCGCGGTCGAAGTTCTGCTCGGCCTCGTCCAGTCCACAGGTGATCGGGGAGCTGGCGCCGACCCCGCGCGGATCGAAGCCGATGAGGTCGTACTGGTCCCGGACCTCCTTGGGCATCGCCTCGTTCATCATCAGCGGCAGGTCGAGCCCGGAACCGCCGGGGCCACCGGGGTTCAGCAGCATGGCGCCGTGCCGCTTGGCCGGGTTCTCGCTCTTGATCCGGGATATGGCGAGGTCGATCGTGCGCCCGTCGGGCCGCCGGTAGTCGAGCGGCACCTTGAGCGTGGCGCACTCGTACGAGGCCGGCAGCTCGGGGCTGCAACGGTGCCAGGCGGGCTTCTGCCGCAGGTGGTCCGCGGCGGGGGCGGCCGATGCCTGGGTCGCCGACAGCAGGGGCACGGTGGACGCGAGGAGTCCGGCGGCGGCGAGCAGTGGTGCGAAGCGTTTCAGGAGCACGAAGGCGTTCCTTTCGGTGAAGTCGCTTACGGCTCCACCTTGTTGCACGCGCGGGCCCTCCCGAATCATCCCGAAGGGTCGTGCCTTGTGCTCCTCACGAACGAGCTGAAATCAGGACAACTGGCCGACACGCCACGGGGGTTCAGGGGTGGGTGGAGTGCTCGGCATGTGCGGAGGACTCGGAGGGCTCTGCGGATCCGGCGTGCTCCGGGGAGCCGGCGTGCTCGGAGGGGCCGGCGTGCTCGGAGGGGCCGGCGTGCGTGTCGCCCTTCTCCAGGGCGCCGCCGAGCCGGCCGCGCACCACCGCCAGGGCGTCCTCCGTCCCCGCGGTGACGACCCACCGGTCCCCGACCAGGTAGAGGCCGCCGTACATCCGGGCCTCGGTCAGCCAGGAGCGCAGCCCCTGTTCGGCGGCGAAGGTGACCATGCGGTAGGGGCCGCCCTGTTCGGTCTTGCAGCCGCCCTGACGCAACTCATCGGCCTCCACGCTCACTTCGGCCGTACAGCCGATGGCCGCGGCGATCTCCTCGATCGAGGTGCCGCGCGGGGAGTCCGAGGCCTGCTCCGCGGACGTCGAGGTGCGGTGCGCGGCCGTCTGCCCGGCGCCGCAGCCGCCGCACAGGAGGGCCGTGAGGCACAGCGCGACGAGGGTCGCGCGTGGCCGGCCCGTCCGCTTGGTGCGGCGGTCGGTGGACAAGGGCATGGCGACCTCTCTGGCTGGTCGGGACGGGGGTCGTGGTGCCCGGGTGGGGAGGGGTCCCGGGCACCACGCGTGGAGGGGCGGGCAGGGCGGGGGGTGTGCCGGGGGCTGGGCCGGGTGGGGCCGGTCCTAGCCGGTGACCTTCGCCTTCTTGCCCTTGTCGGTCACGGCGAACCAGAGACCCTTGTTGTTGTGGCCGCTGATGTCCCCGGGTTCCTTGTCACCGGTGAACGTGTAGACAGGCCAGCAGTCGATCGTCAATTGCTCGGTGCCGTCGGGCCGCTTCACCTTGCCCACCAATTCGGCGGCAATTCCGGTCACATTTGCCTTGTCGACGGGCTTTGCGGGCTTCCAGGTATCCGTGCAGCCGTCCACACAGCCGATTTTCATCGGCCAGGCGCTGTCCTTGTCGAACCGGTAGAGCGTCCGGCCTTCCGCGTCCGAGATGATGGGGCCGAGCTGGGCGTTCTGGTTGACGCTGAGTTCGGCCGTCTTCTCCGCCGCGCCGCCCGTTCCGCTGTCCGCGCCGCCGCCGCTCTTGGCCGGAGCGGCCGGCTTTCCGTCCGGTCCCAGCACGTGCCAGGTTCCGCCGACGCCCTCGCCGAGGGAGTCGCCCGCCTTGGTGTCCTTCGCGTAGCGGTACACGGGCCATCCCGCGAGCGTCAGCTGCCGGGTGCCGTCGGCCCGGGCGACCGATCCGAGGAGGCTCTTGTCGATCCCCTCACCTGCCGAGACGTCGTCCGCGGCCACGGCGGGCCAGGCCGTGGCACAGTCCCCTTCGCAGTTGGACTTGGGGGGCTTGGGCGTGTCCTTGTCGAACCGGTAGAGGGTGCGCCCCTCGTTGTCGGTGACGCCCGAACCGACCGTCCCGATCTCCTGTACCTTCAGCTGCCCGGCCGGGCCGTTCTTGCCGGCCGCGCCCGACGGGTCGGCCCCGGATCCGCTTCCGTAGACGTCGTCGTAACCATTCCCGACCTGTTTGCTGTCGCCCACCGGCTGGACTGATGTCCCCTTTCCCGAGTAATTGTCCCCGGAGCCGCATGCGGCCGTCAGCATCAGTACCGCGACCGCCGACCCGGCGAATATCTCACGACGCATCCTCTTCACGATCTCTCCTTCAGGTTCGGTTCCGCGTTTTCTTGCCCCCGGTAATTGATACGGGGCCCCGGGCGGCCGAAGCGGAATTCCCTGGGAATTTGTCAGATCGCGCCAAGATTGAACCCGGCGCAATGGTTCAGTCCTGGATGCGCAGGGCAAGGGCCGGGCAGCGCCGCACCGCGCGCAGCGCCTTGGGCCGCAGCCGCCCCGGAACGGGCATGGACGCCTGCGCCGGAAAGCCGTCCGCGTCGAGCCGTACGACGTCGGGCAGGATGTCCACGCACAGCCCGTGCCCCCGGCACAGGGTCCAGTCCACGACCAGCCGCTCCGGACTCTCGTCCTCGGGCAGCGGCAGCGCCCCCAGCACCCGTCGGCCGCACCCGCTGCCGAGGGCGTGGTCCCGGAACTCGTCCGGGAACACGCTGAGCGCCGAGGCCACGAAGCGCGAGGTGCCGTCGGGGTGGCTGCACGCGCCGCGGCCCAGCACCGCCTTGAGGCGCGTCTCCACCATGTCGAGGGCGGTTCTGCCCCCTCCTCGGATCGCGTCCTCCAGTACGTCGGCCAGTGAGGGCAGCCCCCGCACGCACGGGCCGCACTGGCCGGCCGACTCGTTCGCCATCCAGCGGGTCACCCGCGCCACCTCGCCGGCCGGGCAGGTGTCCTCGGGCAGCGGAAGGACCGCCCCCGCCCCCAGCCGCGCGCCGAGCGAGTCGAGGGACTGCCGGGACACCTCCGCGGCGCGGGCGGACCCCGGATCGAGCCATTTGCCGTGATAGCCGCCGACCAGTACGCCCTGACCGGGATCGGTGCCGCACAGGTCGAGGATGTACGAGAGCGCGGCCCCGGTCGGCGTTTCGACGACGGTGGTGCCGGCGACGGTCAGCAGGACGGTGCCCGGCTCGTTCGGCAGGCCGGTCGTACGGTAGTCCAGCGCGCCGAGCCGTGCGGCGACGGCGAGTTGGGCGAAGGTCTCGGTGTTGGACAGCAGGGTGGGCATGCCGCCCAGGCCCCGTTCGCTGGTCCGCACCTTCTGCCCGGACGGCAGCGTGTCACCTCCGTTGAGGCCGTTGATGTGGGCGGTGCCCTCTCCGGTGACGAACCGCTCGGGGAGCAGCGCCACCCGCACCCGACGGCCGGCCGGGCCGCGTTCCGCGATGGCGGCCCGTACCGACTGTTCCACGTCCGTCCGGGTGACCCCCACCACGACGTCGTCGGCGGCGATCGCGGCGGCGGCGAGCAGGGCTCCGTCGAGCACCAGATGGGGGGCGTGCAGCAGAAGAGCCGTGTCCTTGAGGCAACTCGGCTCGCCCTCACTGCCGTTGACGACGACCGCGGTCTGCCCGTCCCCTCCCCGGGCGGACCGCATGACGGCGCGCAGTTTCCGGGCGAAGGGGAAGCCCGCCCCGCCGCGGCCCCGCAGGTCGATGTTGTCGGAGAGGTCGACCAGTTCGTCCGGCCGGTACCGGGGGAGCGAGCCGTGTGCGGTCAGATGGGCGACGCGGTCGAGCCTGGGCGCCTGGTCGAGCCCGGCCAGCAGCCTGGGGGCGCCCACGCAGCCCAGGCTGGGGCTCGTCGGGCCGGTCACAGCCACCGGTCCCCGGTGGTGACCTGCTCGTCGTTCACGCCGAGGCCGCCGCCGACCCGGCTCGGGGCGTACACGGCGGCGCGCGGTGGGTCGTCGGACCGGGACGGCGGAGCCGGACGGTCGGGGGCGATCGGACGCGTACCCCGTCTGGGCCGGGGCACGGCCGCCAACACGACGGACGGCTGTGGCGCGGTCTGTGGGCCGGCCGGCCGGGACGTCACCTCACCCATACGGGACTTGAGGCGGAACGCGAGCACTCCGGCGACACCGGCCAGGCACAGGGCGTAGGCCGCCGTGACCCAGACGTCGGCGGGCCGGCCCGCCTTCAGTCCGTGCACCAGGGACGCGCCCCAGGCGGGGTAGGCCCCGAAGTGCAGGGCCCGCCACCACAGGGAGCGGCCCTTGGTGGCGAACGCGCTGCGCACGGCGCCGGATATCGCCACCGCGAGGAAGAGGTATCCGGCCAGCGAGCCGAGGCCGATCAGGACCGGCTGGCCGACGTCCGTGAAGGGCACCACCGCCGAGGCCGCCGTCGTACGCTGCTCCGCGATCTTGACCCAGATGTGGAGGGCCAGGAATCCCAGCCCCGCCACCGCGAGGCCGCGGTGCACGCCTTGGGCGAGCAGCCGGTGGCCCGAGCCCAGCAGGAGCCGGTCACTGGCCACCAGCCCCCACAGGACGGTGGAGGTGAGCGAGACGAGCGAGAGCACGCCCGCCCCGTAGTCGAGGAAGTCCCACACCTGGGTCAGTGCGCCCGCGCGGGCGGCCACGACGAGGGAGACGACGGCCGCGCCGACCGCGCTGATCACACCGGGGCGCAGTCTGCCCGCGGTGGGAAGGAGGGAGGGCCGCCGGACGGCGCGCCGGCCGGCGGCCGGGGCCGTTGCCGCTGCCGCGTGACGGCTTCTGCGGCGGGCTCTGTGTGAGCGGGACATGTGAGGCTGGGACAGGGGCATCCAGTTCTCCTGTGCGCCTGGGCTCCGAGCACTCCACCTGGCGCTCGGGCACCCGGGGGTCGTTGTGTCCTCTGTGCCCGGCAGCGCTGTGAAACTCCGCGCCGGCCGAGGGAACTTGGGGCCGGAGTGCAGCAGCATCGTGGAGCTGCACACCAGCTCCACAGGATTTATCGAAACGTGATAATTTCTCGCACCGCGTCTCCGACGCATCGAACAACACCGGAAGATTCCCCTCCAGCGGAGGTTGCGACTGGCCACCGCGCCGCCTGTCACCTACGCGTCCCGCACGGCAAAATCGTCGCAAAATCAAGGGACCGTAAGTGGCCGGACCTCTCCAGGAGGGAGTACGAGGGCCGCAACTCCCGTGCCAGACAACGATGTTGGCGCGGGGGGCAACCTCGGCGGGCTTGTCGCTCTTCCCCGGACAAGCCTCACCCCGGCACGAACGAGGAAAACGATGTGCGAACTTCTGAACCGCATCTGGTCCCGCCCGCGTGGCGAGTGGACCCGCGTCCTGCGCAAAGAACTGCCCGCGCTGGCCGCCGAGATAGTGGAGGAGCTTCTGCATGGAATTCCGGAATTTTCCGCACTTATCGATGACAACGATGCCATCGATGACGAGTTGCTCAGGCAGTGCGTGGAAGAGGCTCTCCTCACCGCGCTCGGCTACCAGGAGCAAACCCGGGAACAGACACCGGACGAGGACGAGGACCAGGACCGGGACGAGGACCCGGACGAGGACCCGGACGAGAGCGAGGACGACATCGCGGACACGGACACGGACATGGACACGGACATGGACATGGACACGGACCTGGACATGGACACGGACCTGGACACGGTTGGAGTCGAGACCGAGACCAAGGCCCGGATCAAGGCCGGAATCCCCGCCCAGAGGAACGGCGAGTGCGAGGTCACGCACGAAGGCCGCTACGAGGTCGTCCGGGAGGGCGTTCGCGAGGGCGGCCGCGAGGGCGTCCGAGAAGGCGGCTGCGCGGGTGACCGTGCACGTGAGGACCTCTTCAAGGCGCTCACCGACGACCGGGCCGCTTCCGAGAGTTCCCTCGTCGAGCTCGCCGAGGCGGCCGGCTGGCCCCTCCCGCCGGCCGTACGGGCCATCGTGCCGGCCTCGCCCGTCGAGGCCCAGCAGCTCGCCGCCGTACTGGCCGACGCCCTCACCGGCACCTTCGCGGGCCGGCCGTGCCTGCTGGTGCCCAGCACCGACCAGGACACCCGCGCCCCTCTGGACCAGCTGCTCCGCGGCCGGTTCGCGGCCGTGGGCCACGCGGTCCCGCTCCGGGACACGGCCTCCTCGCTGCGCTGGGCGCTGCGGCTGTTCGCCCTGACGCCCGCCCGCCCGGGCCTGGAACTCCGGGCCGTGTTCGTGGACGACCACCTCTCGACCCTGCTGCTGCTCCAGGACGAACCGCTCGCCCACGCGCTGGCCGCCCGGTGGCTGCGGCCGCTGGCCGACCTGACCCCGCGCCAGAGCGAGCGCCTGGAGGTGACCCTGCTCGCCTGGCTGGAGGGCGGCGGTGCCCCCGAGGCGGCCAAAGCCCTGAGCGTGCACCCGCAGACCGTGCGCTACCGCATGCGCCAGCTGGAGAAGCTCTTCGGCACCGGCCTGCGCGACCCCCGTACCCGCTTCGAACTGGAGATGGCCCTGCGCAGCCGCCGGCTGATGGCCCAGGTGCGACGCCAGCACTCGCGCGTGAGCCGCAGGGCGGCGCGCGTGATCACCGCGGACTTCACCCCCCTCGTCGTCGGGCGCATGGCCCGCGTCAACGGCCTCTGAAAGACCCCCTGAAGACCCCCGAGAGGCCCCTGAAAGACCCCTGAAAGGCAACTGAACCGCAAGCAGCCCGGCCCGGCCCCGTCGTCACGGGGCCGGGCCGGGCTGTTGTGTGCGGTGTTGGCCCGAAGTCGGCTCCGGGCCAACACCTTTCCCGGGGCGGGCGCGGTGGTGGGGGTGAGGAGCGCCCGGCCCCGGGAGCAGAAGGGTCCGCGGGGGCAGAAGGGTCCGCGGGGGCAGAAGGGTCCGCACCGGCCCGGATCGCAAGGAACCGGACCGGTGCGGACCAGGGTGGTCAGCGGCAGGTGCGTCCGTCGTTGATGCAGCTCACGGCCTTGTTCATCAGGCCGTTCGACATCACGTTGATGAAGTCGTCGTGGTCGGTCACCGGCTTGTGCAGCTGCTCGGGGAAGCTGTCCACGGCGATGCGGGCGCCCGGCGCCACCCCGTACGTGAGGCGCATCACCAGCTGCGGAATGGCCTTGAAGCCCTTCTGGCAGCGGCCGTTCTTGTCCGGGAAGGCCACGTGCGTCCGGTGGTTGGCGCTGTCGACGTTCCGGCCGTCCCAGCAGCTCTGGAAGGTGAAGGTGCGCACCACGTCGCTGCCCTTGGGGCAGACCGGGTACTTGTCCTTCAACTGGCGGTTCTCGAAACCGGTGCAGCTCCACGAGGCGTTGGCGTTGGCGTTGCCGTTGGTGAGGGCCTTGGCGTCACCGGTGATGATGCGCAGGAAGCGGGGCATCGCGGTGACCTTGCCGACGGGGCTGCCCTTGAAGGTGATCGACACCTGCTTCGGCTTGAGGATGGTGCCGACGTTGGCGTCCTGGCCGCCGCCGGGAGCCTTGGCGTCCCGCTCCGTCTTGCCGTCGCGCAGTCGCAGCACGGGCCAGTAGTAGGCCGACTGGTCGCCGTTCCCACAGGTGGTGCCGGAGGCGGCGAGGCTGTCGTTGGTGGAGAAGGCGTCGGTGGTCTTGTTGCCCACGTAGTCGTGCATGTGGTGGGCGCCGTTGGAGACGCCGGGGGCGACGATCACGTTGTCGGGGTTGAAGTGGCCGTTCTCGTTGCGGCCGCACTGCGAGGTGAAGGACCCCTTGGAGGCGTTCCCCGCCGCGGCGGGCGTGCGTACGTTCGGCTTGACCTTGTTGATGTTGACGAAGTCGCTCTTCGCGGGACCGCCCTTCTGGCCGCCGGCGCCGCTCTTGGCGGCGGCGCTCAGCTCGCCCCCGCCGCCCGCTTCGGCGTCGTTCGCGACGGGTGCCTCCTTCATCGTGCAGCCGCCCAACGCCTTGATTTCCTGCTGGGGTTGGCCGCCGTTTCCGATCGCGTCGGCCATGCCGGAGATGGTCTTGTCGCGCTGTTGCTTCAGCTCACCGAGGAGGGCGTCGCCCTTCGCCTCGCCGGCGGCGAGCCGCCGGTAGGCGTCGGCCACCTGGTCGTCCAGCTTGGCGAGACCCTCGTCCACCTGGGTCTTGGCCTGGTCGGGCACGGCGGTGAGCTTCTCCCCGACGTCGGGACAGTCGATGGTGGCCGCCAGCTTCGTCGCGCGGTCGCCGTCCTGGCCCGCGGACGCGTTTCCCGCGACGATGGCGACCCCGCCACCGCCCAGTACGAGGGCGGACACCACGGCCAGGAGCTTGTTCGACAACCGGGGGCGTTTGTGGCCCTTTTGACTCATGCGATCACTTCACTTCGTCGTTCGGACATTGTCGGAGAGCGTGTCGAAGTCGACCAGTCCGCTGTCTTCGAGGACCGTGATGTGGTCCAGGACCGTGGCATTGGCGGACGTGGCGAGGGCTCGCACCATGGAGTTGCGGGTCTGCGCCCGAATCCCCGCCAGCAGTGCGAAGACCTTTCCGTGCGCTCGGCGCAGCAGCTGGACGAACAAACGCTCGTACTCGTCCCCCTTGGCGCGGGTCAGCTGGCCCAGCCAGTCCTGCTGCTGCGTGGAGGGCTGGTTGGGCAGATCGACGCCGAGGGCCTGGCCGACCTGGATGACCTGCCGGTCCAGCTCGGTGTGGCCCTCGACGAGGTGCTCCCCGGCCGTGCGGATCGCGGGGCGCGAGCCGCGCTGCTGGGCCTGCCGGCCTGCGGGCAGTTCCCACAGGCCGGCGAGCCGTACCTTGCGGATGAAGTCCCGGTCCGCGGCCGTCAGAGGTCCGTAGGCCGTGCTCATCGTCCCGCCGCCGTCGTCGTCGCCCGCAGCCGGACCCGCGACGGCGGCCGAGGCGGTGCTGCCGAATCGGTCCACGGGTATCAGCAGGGCGATCAGGGTGAGGGCGAGCGCGGTGATGACGACACCGCTTCCGATCGTGTATCTCGTGGCCACTGACAAGCTGTTGAAGGATCTCCGCCGCAATGACAGCACTGTGCCTCCTCGCTCCATGGGCCGGGAAAGTGGCGGGGCAGGAGGGGCCGCACGTGCCGTGCGGTGCACACCCGCATTCCCGGGGGTGTCACGGGACGCTAGTGCCAGGTGTGGCGCGACTGCGGGAGGACATCACCATCGGACAAACATCCCGGCGGTCCCGCGAAAGGCTGCTATCTTGCCGCGGCCCGCGCACCGGCGGGCCGCGGCCCCGCATCAGCGGGGGGACGTGTCCACGAGGTGGTCGAAGGCCAGACCGCTGGAGGCCTCCCCGCGGCCCGCGCCGCGGCGTGCGCCGAGCCAGACGACCACCTGGCCGTCCCGGCCCCGGGTGCGGTTGAACGACACCGTCAACCGCGAGCCGGACTGCGGGACTTCCTCCTCGTTCACGTAGTAGGCCAGGGGCCGGGCCGGGGGCGCAAGGTCGAGTCCCGGCCGCAGCAGCTCCGTCCGGGGCTGTACCGCGTGGCCGCCGACCGGATGCGGCATCGCGGCGCGCTGCAGCCGCACGGACCGGTTGCCCTCGTCCGCGTGGACCGCGACGAACGGAATCCAGTGCTCGGGCACGGAGTTCATCGCCTCGTACGCGACCGGGGCGAGCGGGCCGGTCCGCCCGGGCGGCGGGTCGAGGCGCAGCCGGTGCGCGAGGCTCTCGGCGGAGAGCTCACTGCCCCGGCGCGGCTCGCCGGTCGCCGTGCGCGCCGTCTGCTCCAGCCCCCAGACCAGGTTGGCCTGTTCGTCACGTACGAGCAGCACCTCCTCCAGCACCGGACCGTCGGCGATCCTCGACGCGCCCGGTGGCAGGAGCAGGGCGGTCTGCGCGGCGGTCTGCTCCCCGCCCACGCAGTCCAGGGTGAACATCGACCAGCGCTTCCACTCCCCGGCGGTGCCCGCACCGGCGGGGGCGATCCACAGCTGCTCGCCGAAGACGTCCGTCACGCTCAGCCCGCGCACCTGGGCCAGCGTCCCGGCCGGCAGATCGCACGGCAGCTGGTACCAGTCGTTGCTGTAGACGAGCGCGAACTCCAGGAAGACCAGCCGGGCCAGATCGGTGCTGTCCGGCCGCACCGCCGCGAAGTTGGTCTTCCCGTCCTCCACCGCCCACCAGCGTGGCAGCGGCATCCCGGAGAACCGGACCGGTGCGGGGAAGACCGTCCGGTGCAGCGCCTCGGGGGCCGGCGCGGTCCCGCCCAGCGGCCCGCGCCGGTCCACCGAGAAGGCGTGCCACTCCAGTTCGCCGCCCGGGTACTCCGGAGCCGTGAGGACCTGCTCCCCGTCATCGGTCCCCGCGGCCACGGAGAAGCGGTGTTCGAGCCGGCCGGGTTCCCAGGCGGGCGTCCCCGCGGGCTGGTCGATCAGGGCGTCGAACCAGGCGACCAGCTCCCGGCCCCGCCGGTTCAGGTCCTCGTAGTGGATGTGCAGCACGTTCACGATGCCGTCGGAGGCGAGGCCGTTCTCGTACTTGAGGTGGCGGTAGAGGAGGTACCCGTCCATGTGCCGTCCGGCGACCGCCTGCAGGGTGGCCCACACCTCGGGATGCGCCACCCGCGGGGTGTCCCGGGGCTCCTCCGGATCGGGCAGGGCGATCGGGTACCTCGCGACGTACTGCCCGCGGAAGTCCTCCACCGACGAGGTCGTCAGGTCGCGGATCAGTTTCAGCCAGCGGTGTCCCAGGGCCAGCCGCAGGTCGAAGGAGACCGGATCCGCGCCGAACCGGAACTGCAGCGGACGGCGCTGCGCCACGGACTCCAGCGGCCGGTCCGCGGCGAGCGGCTCCACCGGTCCGGCCGGCGGGCGGAACCGGGTGGGCGGCGCCCCGGTCACCGAGTAGGTGGCGGTCACCGGAGAGCCCGCGTCCGAGCCACGGAACTCGCCGAGCTGCCACTGCCGGGTGAGCATCCACAGCGGGTCGCGGACCTCCGCCCGCAGCGCCCTGCCGAAATCGGCGGTGCGCGGCCGCCCCTCCAGCCGGTTCCACAGCCCGACGGTGGGTTCGAGGCGCTGGTCGAGCGCTAGCGGGAACTCGATGCGGGCCGGTTCAGTCATGGGCGGCCGCCTTCCGGCGCAGATTGCCGATCGCGAGATCGGTGCTGACGGTGATCGGTTTCCGGGTCGCGGACATGACCGTGGCCGGCAGCAGCTGGGCGTACGCCGTGCCCTCCAGGTGGACGGGTTCCACGGCCCGGGCCCTGGCCAGCCCGAAGGTGTCGAAGACCGCCGCGAGCAGGTCGTCCGTGGTCCAGTCGCCGCCCGGCGCGGGCGGTGCGACCAGCAGCATCGCCTGCGGCGGCTCCGAGTCCGGCCGGTCGTAGTGGACGGCGATCCCGGTGGTCTCCCGTTCGGCGGGGATGACCTCGGTCCACTCGTCGAGCAGCAGGCCGCACACCTCGGGGACGCCCGGCAGCGGCTCGGCCGCCGGGCCCGCGTAGTGCGCCGTGAAGAGCACCTTGTCCTCGGTGAGGCTCATGCGCCGGTCCGGGTCCTTCGGGAAGTCCATGGCCAGCCAGTGCTCGCCGTCCCGGTGCGGCAGCTGCACCGGGGTCAGCCGGGGCTCCTCCCGGGTGACGAGCAGCCCGCCGTAGCCGAGCAGGGCGTCGGCGAGGACCACCGCCTTCTCCCACAGCCGCGGCTTCTCGCGGACCCGGGCGATGCCGTGCAGCCAGTCCTCGACGGGGAAGCTGCGCGGCGCGGGCGGATCGGTGCGCAGATGGGCGATCAGCTCCTCGCTGCCGCGCAGCGCGGCCCGCCAGTCCCGGGCGAGCCGGTCCGGCGGGGTGAACTCCGGGACGCTCAGGACGTCCTCACCGAGCAGCGCCTTCAACGCGTCGGTCCCGGCCCGCACCCGGTCGGGCCCGGTGACCGCCGCGTCGTACACGCCGAGGGCCTCCCCGGCCGTGCCGATGCGCAGCTCGATCTCCTCGAGCAGGGCCTGGCCGCGGGTGAGCAGCTCGCGCCCGTACGCCACCACGCGGTCCTCGTACGGGGTCAGGTCCAGCCCGGTCGGATCGAACGCGGTGATCGGCAGCAGCGCGGACACCTCGGCGAGCAGCCCGGACAGCGTGGTCCGCGTGGTCCGCGCGACCGCCAGCAGATCCTTCAGCCGGGCGGCGAACTCCCGGCGACGGGAGAGGAGGAGGGCGCGCAGCAGGGCCGGGCGCTCCGGGCGCGGGCTGGTCAGCTCCGTGGCGATCAGCCGCTCGGCCTGTTGCAGCAGGTCGAACCGCTCCTCCTCCGGGGCGGACGCCGGGAGCTCGTCGTACCGGTCGAGGAGTACGTCGGCGTCCGCCAGGGAGCGCTCCATGCGGGCCGCGGCCTCCGCGACCGCCGCCAGCACCGCGGCGAACTCACCGCGCCGCCATCCGGTGAGCTCGGCCCAGCCGCTGCGGGCCAGCCCGAACCGGCCGGCGCCGGCCGCGAGTTCGGCGTAGCCGACGAGGAACGTGTCGATCCCGCGCAGGATCTCCGTACGGGCGGACCCCGCGGGCCGGGCGGCCCGCACGGCCCGGAGGGGATCGGGCGGCGGAGGGTAGAGCGGCTCCAGGTCCGCCAGGAACGCCTTCGTCTCCTCCCGCAGACCCGCGAGGGATTCGAGGACCTTGGCGGGACGCTCCCGGGGCAGGGACACGGCCTCGTCTGCCGCGCGGTCGACCGGGTTCACCCCGGCGCCGGGCACCAGATCGGTGGACCGCAGGGGACGCGAGGTGGTCAGCAGCGAGCGCAGCGCGCCGATCAGCGGCGACAGCTCGAAGAAACCGGTCTTCCCCGGGACCCGCCGCGTGTAGTGGATGACGGGCAGCGCGTCCGGCCGCGGCGGCGCCGAGCCGAAGACCGCACCGGTGATCCGGTCGTCGAGATCGCTCATCGCCGCCTCGCCGGCCGGCCGGACCGCCCACAGCAGCTCGATGGACTGGAGCCCCAGGTCCGCCTGGGTCACCACGCGGCTGCGCGGCTCGCTCGTCACCGGATCCACCCAGGTCACCAGGGCCGCCACGTCCTCCGCGTCGGGCAGCAGCCCGGCCAGCCAGTCGTCGACCGCCGGTTCCGCGCGGGCCCGCGGACTGCTGCGGCCCGCCGCCCCGGCGCCGTGGTCGGGGCCGAGCCCCGGAGTGAACTGGAGGGCCAGCCGATGGGTGAGCGTGGTGCCGCTGCGCGGTGTCCTGACCACGTCCGGCTCGGGCGGGAAGCCCTCCTTCGCGTAGGCGTCCAGGGTCGCCGCGGCGCGTTCGGTGTTGCCCAGCAGCGTCTGGTGGGTGCTCTCGGCCACGGCGAGGTCGGCCAGCGCGTCGTGGACGTCGAGGAGGTGCGCCAGCTCCGCGTCCATGGCCTCCCGCTCGGTCCGCCCGACGTCCTCGGGCAGCCCCACGGCCCCGTACGGATAGCTCGTCAGGCCCGAACGGGTCGCCCGCCGGACCAGTTCCAGACCGTCCACCACATTGCCGGCCTCGATCAGCCGGACCTCGTCCGGCGGTGCGCCCTGGGCCGAGAGCCTCCCCGCCCGCAGCGGGAAGGCCCCGCGCAGCGGCTGGATGAACCGGTCGAGCTCCACCCCGGGGTGCCCCTCGTGCAGGCCGCGCTCGAAGCGCCTGCCGAGCATCGCGCCGAGCGACTGGCCCTGGCGGAGCCCGTCCAGCAGGGACAGCGCGACCCGGACCCGGCCGGAGCTCAGGTTGACGGCGAAGGCACCGGTCTCCTCCCGGCCGCCGTTCGCGAGGTACCCGGCGCGCAGCACGGCGGCCGTCCTGGCCTGGGCCGGGGACGGCGCGTGGATCCAGCCGCCGTTGCGCGGGTCGTGCGGCAGTGCCTGCGCCCCGAAGACCCCCCGCAGCTGCTCCGGCACCGCCACCTCGGCCGGCCGCTCCTTGCGCGGAACGACGTCCTCCAGCCAGCCGTACGCCCCCAGGTGCAGCCCCGGGCGGGGCGCCCCGGTGCCGTCGGGCCCGTACCTCAGCTCCGCGAGCTTCTCGGTGGCGAGGCCCAGCCGCCAGGCGTCCAGCCGGTGGCCCGCGCAGTCCAGGTGCTCGGTGAAGACGCGCTCCAGCCGGGCGGTGGGCAGGGCGGCGAGCAGACCGAGCGCCTCCACCTGCTCGGCGAGTTCGGTGGTGGCCGGGTCCGCGGCGCGCAGGGCCCCCGGGACGAAGCGGTGCAGCGGCTCCTCGTTCCCCGTGATGTCCGGGGCCTTCGCGTACAGCTGGCGGTAGCGGCTCTCGCTGGGCAGCAGCACCTCCGGGTGTTCCGGGTCGTCCGCGACGTGCACGAAGGGCGGGTCGGCGGGCGAGGGAACCGGCAGCCCCTTCGCACGGGCGAGCCGGCGGCCCGTCTCCACCCAGCCCAGCAGGACGGCGTGCCGCAGCATCAGGTACAGCAGGGCCGCGGGGCGGGCGTCGTCGGCGAAACCCGTCTCCTGCCGGACCGTCTCCAGATCCCGTCCGGCGTGTTCCGCGAGCCACTGGAGGTAGTTCCGCGCGGGCGCCGTGGTCGAGGGGCGGACCGGCTGCGTCTCGGACAGCGGCCCGTCGTCGATCAACGGACCGAGCAGCGGATTCTGGCCGTCCACGAACAGCCGGCCGAGCAGGTCCGTGTCGCCGGCGGGGGCGCCGAACCGGGCGAGGAGCTCCCTGACCGGCTCCGCCATCCGCAGCCGCTCCAGCGCGGACACCACCAGGTGGCCCCGGCCGTCGAGGTTCTCCCGGTTGAAGAGGTCGTCGACGCTCTGCGCGTACCGTTGGTGGAACTCGGCGGAGGAGGGGTGCAGGGCGAGGATGTCCAGCAGCTGCCGGTGCGCGTCGCCGCTGTCCGTGCCCAGCCGGGCGACCTTCGCG
Organism: Streptomyces sp. NPDC048424; assembly: GCF_040651555.1. Classification (NCBI taxonomy): domain Bacteria; kingdom Bacillati; phylum Actinomycetota; class Actinomycetes; order Kitasatosporales; family Streptomycetaceae; genus Streptomyces; species Streptomyces sp. NPDC048424. The sequence continues at coordinate 43,997 of NZ_JBEZKE010000005.1, forward strand.
GTGGCCGCGTCCCAGTCCGCCGCGGCCTCGGTGAGCAGCCGGTGCAGGCCGGTGCGGTGGGCCGCCCGGGCGGCCGGGGAGGGCCAGGCCAGCTGGTCGAAGGCGGTCGTGACCACGATTCCGTAGGGCTGGCGGCCGATCTTCACCACGGGCAGCGGGCCCCGGCCGCTGACGTACCGGAGGAAGAACTCCCGGGTCTGCGCGACCGTCTCCTCGGACAGCATCGGATGGAGCGAGGTGCGCAGGTGGTTGCCCCACGTGGCGGGCCACAGCGAGGTGTTCGCGGCGCGCGCGTCGCGCAGATCGGTCCGGTCGCCGTTCGGTACCGCGGTCAGGGCCGCGGGGTCGATGCCCAGGAGCTCGGCGAACCACCGGCCGTCGGTCTTCGCCGTCCAGTCGCCGGGCGCCGCCGCGGCCGCGACACCGTACGCCGCCCGGCGCGCGGCCTCGGCCTCCTGGCGGGGGTCCTGGCCGGCGGGGGCCTGCTCGGTGTTGTTCGTCGGGGTGCCCTGCGGCAGCAGGGCGAAGCCGCCCGGGCTCTGTACCTGGTGGGTGATCAGCTCGGCCAGCGCGGCCGCCGACTCCCCGGCCGTGGCCCCTTCGCGCAGCCCGAGCACGACCAGCCGGTGCAGTCCGGCGCGGATCGTGTCGTCCAGCGGGATCCGCACGCCCATCCCCACGGCCACCGCCGTGTCGAAATCGGTCATCCACATCAGGTCCGCCGGCATCCGCAAGGCGCCGGTCCCCTCGTTCACCCGCAGCTGCTCGTCGGACGGAGTGCTCGGGTCCGGGCTCACGGCGAGCGGGCCCGCCACGGGCTCCCCGGTGGCCTCGCAGACCAGCCGGCCGTCGCGGTAGCCGAACACCCGGAACCGGTCGGGCAGCAGGGTGGCCTTCGCCGCCCGCGTCCACGAACTCGGGGCGATCTCGGAGTCGGGCGGCTGCGACAGCACGAGGAAGGCCACCGCCACGAAGTCGCCGGAGGTGACCGGCGCGGCCTCCACCCCGGCGGGCGTACGGGCCCGGATGGTGGCGGCCCGGCGCGGCCCGACCGCCGCGAGCAGCGCGATGTCGGCGGCGCGCAGCCGCCCGCGGTCGCCGTGCGCCTGCCAGACGGCGCTCCAGTACGCGACGGTGGGCTGCCGGTCCTCGGCGGGCACGGGCGCGGGGCCGGTGATCACCAGGACGGCCGTGCCGGCCGGCAGCCCGGAGGGCCGGTCGGCCGGGTTGTCCGGGAGGTACGAACGCAGCAGGTACGCCGCCCGGCCCTGCTGCACCCGCCCCGTCAGCTCCTCCCAGGCGGCCCGCTCCCCGCCCGGGTCGCCCGCCGAGCGCCACACGGCGGTCCAGTAGGCGCCCAGCGCACTCAGCTCGGCGCGGGTCGGGCGCGGTTCGAAGGCGTCCACCGACCACTCGTCCGGGAAGATCCGCACCAGCAGCTCGGTCGCCGTGAACCGGGTCTCCAGCCGGACGGGTCCGAGCAGGACCGGGTGGGCGCGGGTGAGGTCAGCCACGGGGCAGCATCTCCTGTGCGTGCACGGCCATCAGGACCGGTGCCTGGAACAGCATGTACGCGACCTCGGCGGAGTCGAGCCCGCCGTGCCACCGGCCCAGCGCGGTGTCCTCACCGTGCTGGGCCACCTTCTCGGCGTCCTCCACCGTGCTGGACACGTCCAGGAGCTCCACCTCGGTGGTGGAACCGTCGAGCCCGACGAAGCCGCGGCGGCCGCCCGGATCCACATCGCCCCAGGTGAGGTCGTTCCAGACCTCCACGTCGACCGGGGCCCCGTCGTCCGCGCCGAACCGGGGGTCGCCCGGGCGCTCCTGGAGGACGAAGAACCAGCCGGGGTCCTTCGCGTCCCCCCGGGCCTCCGCCGCCGTCAGGTCGAAGCCGAGCAGGTGGATGTCGGGCTCGGCCCGGGCCTCGTAGATCGGCAGCAGGATCTCGTCCGGGCCGGGCCGGTCCGGGTCGCGCAGGGTCACGGGTTGGCGTTCCAGCGTCGGATCGGGATGCTCGTTGCTCGGGTTCCAGCGGGCGCGGTGCGCGTAGACCGCCGTGTTCGGGTACTTCTTGAGCAGCTCGCCGCGGATCAGCAGGACGAGTTCGTCGCGCGGCTTGCCGGGCTCCGGCTGCCGGTGGTCGTGGGCGCCGAGCGCACTGTCCGGCGCCCACTGGTGGACCGGTGGGATGTCGTACAGCCGCTCGCGCCGGGCGGCCTCGTCCTCGCCCTGCAGGGAGGCGGCCGGGCGCGGATCCCAGAACTGCCGGAAGGGGGTGCCCCGCTGGTCGCAGGGGAACTCCCGCCACAGCAGCTCGCGCGACAGCTCGTGGTTGAGGCCGACCATGAACGCCTCGATGAACTCCTGGTCGGTGTCGAGGAGCGTGACCGTGTTCGGCGGGACCAGGCCGAGGTTGGGCACGAAGGAGTCCACCGAAAGGCCGCGCAGCGCCTCGTACATGGGCAGGTCGATCTTCGGGTACGCCATCACCTCCAGGAACCGTTCGGCGAACGGCGCCAGGTGCGCGGCGTCCAGCCGGACCGCGCTGAGCATGGCCCGGGGCACCGTCTCGGTGGCGTCCAGCCCGCCCAGCACCCCCCGGGCGGTGCCCTCCACGTCCAGCGGGTCGGGCACGGTGGTGCGCGAGGCGGCGGAGGCCGCGGCCCAGCCTTCGTAGAGATCGGTCAGTGCCAGTTTGAAGCGCCGCGCCTGTTCGCTGTCGACCGCTTGTCCGGCCTCCGGCTGTCCGCCGTCCGCTTGTCCGCCGTCCGCTTGTCCGCCGTCCGCTTGTCCGCCGTCCGCTTGTCCGGCGGCCGCGGCGCGCACCGGCGGGGAAGTGCTCTCCCCGGGACGCCGGAGCACGAAGTGCTCGCCGACCGGCAGGGACTTCACCGGATCGGGCAGGGGGACCGGCCGGATCTCGCGGTCCACCCGGGTGGGCGTCACGACGGCGGGCGGGGTGGTCTTGGCGGGCGCCGCCGTGACCAGCTCCGGCTCCTCGTCCATCCGCGGGAGCAGCGCCTCAGCGGGCTGCTGCCGCGGGAACCTCAGCGTCTGCATCAGCCGCGAACCGGGCCGGGTGATCCGGCGCATCTCCGCGGAGACGGGAGCGGCCGCGATCCGGCTCGTGGCCACCTTGAAGCCGGCGGCCACCTGCTCCGTCAGACCCGCCCCGCCGGCCAGGCCCGCCGACCCGGCGGCCCGGGTCACCGGTACGGTCACCCGGCCGTGGGCGGGCGCCGTCAGTGCGAGGGAGCGGCCGACCGGGCGGGCCACCGCCCGCAGGGCCCGCGGCGCCGCGGCCGCCGCACCGGGCGGCGCCGGTGGTGCGGGCGGCGGCCCGAGGTGCTTGTCCTGGAGCCGCAGCCCGACCTCGCAGGCCAGCTGCGCCGCCCTGATCCGGTGGTTGACCTCCACCACGTCGCCGACCTGAGCCCACGCGGCGGCCATGAACTCCTCCTGCCGGGCCTGGACGATCTGCGTGCCGAAGTTCGCGGCGATCCGGAAGCGCGGATCGAGGTTGAGCCGGTGCACCCAGTTGCGGTCGTGCGCGACGGGCGCGCCGTTCTCGCCGGTCAGCAGCCGGGAGGTGAGCGCGGGCCAACGCCCGTACAGCGGCGGGGTGATCATCGGGTCCGCGCTGTCCGCCAGTACCGCGGCGGCCGTACCCCCGGTGGCGGTCAGCGCGGCGTGCGCCTCGGCCGGGGGCCGTACGAGGTAGTCGTCGGCCAGGTTGACCAGCTCGGCCAGCGCCTTCTGGAAGGGATGGGGATAGCTGCCGGTCGGCGCCGGGTACCCCTCGGCCTCGGTGAAACGGCTGTCCCAGTTGTCCCATACGTCCCTGGGACGGACGGTCTGGAGCGCCCCGCCGAGCTTCAGCACCCCGCCGATGGCGGCCGGGGTGTCGATGCGGGGCAGCGTCGGACCGGGCCTCTCGTGCACGTCGACGTCCCGGCGGGCGACGTGCGGACCGGCCTCCGCCGGGACCAGTAGCCGCACGAGGTACTCGAAGTCGCCGGCCGTGCCGGTGCTGAAGGACCAGCGGTGGTAGTAGGGCATCCGGCCGTCGTCGCGGCCGGGCCCCCAGCTCAGGTCGGTCGCCTCCACCCCGGCCTGGTCGAGTCCCAGTCCCGCCCGCCGGCCCGACTCGAAGGCCGGGACCAGGAAGGCGTGGTAGCCGGTCAGCGGACTCAGCCGGCGCGGGCAGACCAGCCGCGAGCAGGCGTCGTCCGGGCTGGTCCGCAGCAGGTTCGCGAGTGCCTCCAACGGCCCCCGCATCTCGTCGGTGAGCACGCTCCCGGTCCCCGCGAGGTCCCCGTTGACCTGGACGTGCGCCCAGGCGCCGAGCTGCTCCGCGGGCGGCAGCTTCCCCGGATCCCTGACGAGGACGTACGGCAACGGGCCCTCGGAAGGCCCCCCTTCACGGAACTCACCGCCCTCGGTGTCCCGGGGGTCCGCCGGTCCGGCGAGCACGATCAGCGCGAGCCAGGGCAGCAGCCGGCCCGCCGCGTCCGGGGCGGCCGGGCTGTACCGCCAGAGCAGCTCCTCGTCGTAGAACTCGACGTGGACGAGGAAGTTCGGCTCCACGTTGGTGACCGAAGGCAGCGGCTCGGTACGGGAGATGGCACGGGGGTCCAGCCCCACGACGTCCCCCGGGCCGTACAGCTGCACCGACTGCGTCACGATCCGCTCCAGCACCGGACGGTCCGGGTGCTCCCCGGCCAGCCGCAGGGCCACCGGGATGCGCGGGCGGGACCCGGAACCGGCCGGGGGAGCCTGGGTGATCTTCGTACCGAGCCCGGTCCGCAACCACGGCAGGAAGGAGTACGAGCTGGAGTCGGGGTGCGAGGTCACGGGCCGTCTCCGATGCGGAAGAGCTCGGTGCTGCGGGTCAGGTCGTCGCTCTCCACGTCCGCTGCCGCCAGCCCGGACCGTACGGTCCCGCCGGCCACCAGCGCCTCCGTGGAGGAGAGAGCGACCGCCGCGAAGGCCCACCGGCCGGCCGTCAGGCCCGCCGCGGGCGTCCAGGAATCGTGCGCCGTGTCGTAGAGGAGGACGCTCTGGTAGCCGGCCGCGTCGCGCACCGCGCCCGTGCCGCCGATCACCAGCACCTTCCCCGGGCCCAGGGGCACCGCCCGGTGGTGGCCGCGGCCGCCCGGCCGGGGCACGCCCGCCGTCCACTTCTGCGTCCCGAGGTCGTACAGCTCGGCGCCCAGTCCGGCGTACGGGTCGTACGTGCCGTCACCCGGTACGCCCGGGGTGGCGCCCCCGATCACGAGCGCCGTGGTGTCGGACAGCCGCAGGGCCTGGTGGCGGCTGCGCGGTGCCGTCAGGTTCCCGGTGGCCGACCAGCTCCCGGTGGCGCCGGCGGCGGTGGCCGGGGTGTAGAGCTCGCAGAAGGCCAGGGCCGCCTCGTGGCCCGGAGCGATCGGCGCGGAGCCCCCGCACACCAGCACCCGGCCGTCCTTGAAGCACACGGCCGTGTGCCCGCCGCGGGCGTCGTTCATCGGCTTGACCGGGGTCCAGGTCCGCTTCACCGGATCGTAGATCTCGGCGGAGGCCAGCGCCCTCGCCGAATCCCGGGACCGGACCGCGAAACCCCCACTGACCAGCACCTTGTCATCGGCCGTCAGGACCGCGGCGTGCCCCCACCGGCCCTCGTTCATGCCGGTGGTCTCCGTCCACGTGCCGGTCTTCGCGTGGAAGACGGCGGCGGCCGTGAGCGCGGGGGAGAGCCCCGGCCCGCTCGTGCCCCCGGTGACGAGGACGTCGCCGTCGGCCAGCAGGGTCGCCGCGTGCAGCCGTCGCGGCGCCCCCGGCAGCTCGCCGGCGGTGCTCCACGCACCCGGGGCCGACGCACCCGTACCCGGGGTGTACAGCCAGGCCTTGGCGAGCCCGGCGGACCTCCCGTCGGCCCCGGCCACGACCAGCACCTGTTTCTTCTCGTTCCGCAGCTGGAGGGCGGTGTCGTACTGCCCGTACCAGCAGGCCGCCTCGGGCAGCTCGCCCTGCGGAGTCCACTGCCCGGTGGCGGCGGCCAGGGTGGTACTGGTCATGGCTTCGGTTCCTCCGTAGTCGCCCGGGTCACGGGGTGAACAGTTCGGTGCCGGCGGTGGTCACACCCGGATCCGGGCCGGGGGCCGCAGGGCCCGCCGCCACCAGGCCGCCGGCCGCCAGCACCCGGCCGTCGGCCAGCACGGCCGCGGCGAAGTCCGCCCGGCCCTCGGCCGGGGAACCGGTGGCGGCCCACCGGCCCGACTCCGGGTCGAAGCGCAGCGCACCGCGAAACGCCGAGGCGAACGCCGGGCCGTCCGTGCCGCCCGCGACGAGGACCTCGCCGGTCCGCAGCAGGAACGCCCGGTGCCCGCTGCGCCCGGCCGGCATGTCCGCCACCCGCGTCCACACGTCGTGGACCGGGTCGTACAACTCGGCGCGGGCCAGACTGTGCCCGCTCACCGCACCGCCCTCGGGCAGCAGCGTGGGGTCGCCGCCCGTGACCAGCACCCGGCCGTCCGCGAGGACCGTCGCCTGGTGCCCGGCGCGCGGGGTGTGCAGGCTCGCGGCCGGTGTCCACGCGTTCCCTGCCGGGTCGTACCGCTCGCACCAGGCCAGCGGGACGGCCCCGCCGCCGGTGGCCAGCGCCCCGCCGACGACCAGCACCCCGCCCCCGGGCAGGGGCACGATCCGGTGCCCGGACCGGGCCTGCCCCATCGGGGCCGCCGCCCGCCACTCGTCCCGGGCGGGGTCGTACACCTCGGCCGAGGCCAGTGAACGCCCGTCCCCCGTACCGCCCGTGACGAGCAGCCCGCCCTGGGGGAGCAGCCCGCCCGGGGGGAGCACGAGGGCCGCGTGCCCGTACCGCCCGGACAGCGGGGGCTTGTTCGTGGCCCGCCAGGTACCGGCGAGCGGATCGTGGAGCTCCGCCGAGGCGAGCGCGGTACCGTCGGCTCCCGCCCCGCCCACCACCAGCACCCGGCCGTCGCCCAGCCGGGAGGCCGAGTGCCCGCCGCGGGCGGCGGCAAGCGGCCGCGCGGCCGACCAGACGGTGTTCACCGGATCGAACAGCCCCGTCACGGCCACCGGCGCGCCCGAGCCGTCACGGCCACCCGTGATCAGCACCGTGCCCCCGGCCAGGAGCACGGCCTCCGCCCCGCGGACCGCGGCGGGCGCGGGCGTGGCCGCCGCCGTCCACGTCCCCGGCTGCCGCGGGCTGCCCTGTGCGTCCGACACCGGGATGACGTGCAGTTTCCCGGCCAGTCCGGGGTCCGCTCCGACCCACCGGGCCAGGGCGTCGGCCGCCGTCGCCGGACTGCGGAAGCCCGCGGCCGGAGCCGGCGGGGAGCCGGATCCGTCCGGCGGGAAGGCCTGCACGTTGTTGCGGGTGTGCGCCACCACGTACCGTTGCCCGCCGGCCCGCACGGTGTCCTGCTCCGCGTACGGCCGCCGGCGCTGCGCATCGGTGCGGGAGAGCGGGGAGCGGCTGGTGCTGTTGCCCTTCAGCAGCCGGCCGAACACGGCCGGGCTGACGCTGACGAGGCGTTTGCCCGCGGGCGGTGGGGCCGTGGAGGCCCGGCCGGCCGCGGAGCCGCCGACGGCCGGGCCCGGCGGGACGGGTCCGGTGGCCCGCCGTGCCTTCTCGTCGATGACGATCTGCTCGTACCGGGCGCTGCGCCGCACGATCCGGGGCGCGGCGAGCACCCCTTCGGCCGCCGCCAGTTCGAGACCCGCGTCCTGGTCCTCGTACGCCGGCCGGGACAGCTTCGCCGCGTCGTCCATGTCCTGGAACTGGGCCATCGCGAACTTGTCGCCCGTGGCCGAAACCGTTACCAGGCCGCTGTCCCAAACCGGCTCGACCGTGAACCGCTGTCCGTCGCTGGGGCGTTGGGTGCCCACCCGGTCGATCCGGACGTCCAGCGGGAGCGCCCGCTGCTGCACGAAGAGGCTGCCGAGCGGGTGCAGGACCAGCCCCTCGGAGCCGGGCAGCTCCCGGAGGGTGACCAGGGCGCGGGAGCCGCCGTCCGGCAGCCGCGTAGTCCAGCCCTCGGTCTTGCGGACCTCGCTCTCCAGCAGGGCCAGCACCTCGACGGGCGGCAGCGTCGTGTGGTGCGACTCCCCCCACTCGATGTCGAAGTCCGCGGAGATCTCGAAGAACAGCAGGGAGATCGAGCCGCGGCCGCGGGCCCGCCAGGGGGACACCCCCTCCAGCCTGAAGTCCAGGTCGATGCCGAACAGCCCGACGCCGAAGGCCTTGAGGGAGACGTGGGCGGAGATCTCGATGACGAAGGCGAAGGGGGAGAAGCGGAACAGCGCGTCGAAGCTCAGTCCGCCCTCGATCCCGAAGTCCTCGAAGCCGAGCCGCAGTTCGGCCCTGGCGCCGAACTGGACCGTGTTGCTGGTCACGGCGAAGTAGCCGGAGACCCGCAGCAGGCGGCCGGGCTGGTTGAGGATGTCCACCGAGATCCGGTCCGGCACCGGGAACGGCAGGGGCGGCGGCCGGAACGAGGGGTGGAACCCGCCGACGGTCAGGACGAAATCGGGGTCGTCCCCCCATGTGACGACCAGGCCCATCCCGCCGTCGATGGTGATCGTCAGGATCCGGGACTCGAAGAGCCGCGCGGTGAACCAGAGACGGGACCTGTCCACCTGCAACGCCCCGACGAACTGCACCTGGATGACCAGCAGGGCCAGTTCCTCGGTGGGCAGCACACAGCTCAGCACGCCGAGGACGGCGACGTTGCCGGGCGGGATCTCGACGACGATCCCGAGGGAGATCCGGATCAGGGCCGGGGTGCCCCAGCCGATCTTCGCCATGGGCCCGACGAGGAACGTGCCGTCCTCCGGCGGGAAGAAGGCACGCAGATCGCTCAGGATCCGGGGCGCGTTCGCGACGACGTCCTTCGGGAACATCACCGACTCGATGGAGCCCGAGCGCAGGCCGTTGCCCAGCGCGTCCAGGTCCATCCCGCGGTTCAGCCCGATCAGACCGCCCACGGCCAGCAGGGTGAACCCGTACCCCAGCTGGATCCCGCCGCCCCCGAACTCCGTGGTGATCACGATCAGCAGGGAGAAGCCCCGGGCGTCACCGGGCATCCGGGTGCTGATCAGCCCGACCGCCTGCAGGGCGAGGAATCCCGCGAACTCCAGACTGAGCGCCCCCGCGTACTCGCCCCGCTCGCCGTCCACGGACAGGTACCCGCCGCCGGAGATCAGCCCGGCGTCCAGCTGGAGGCCCACGCCCGTGGGCGGCTTGAAGCCGAACCGGATGTCGACCGGTCCGAGCGAGCCGCCGTCCTTCACCCGCAGCTCGGCGAGCAGACCGACCCGCTCCACCGAGGCCTGGACCGGGCCCAGCGCCGCCTTGAAGCTGCCGGAGATCTCCAAGGGGACGGCGCCGTCGCCCGCGAGGGCGGCCCGCAGGTACAGCGCGGTGATCTCGACCGGCCCGAGCGAGAGGTGCGCGGGCAGCGAGACCTCCAGCCCGCCGCCGCCCTCGAACCGCAGCCCGGCCGAGGGCGACCACAGGGCCCGCAGGTCGATCCGGGACTCGATCCGCCCGCCGCCGGTGAGGGTGCCGATGAACCCGTCCCCGGCGGACAGGTCGATGAGCACGTGCCCGTCGGCGAGATCCAGCAGGGCGGCCGGTTCCACGGTCAGGGCGCCGCCCGCCGCCGCGTCGGCCAGCAGCCCGATGCCGAGCGCGAACCGTCCGATCTCCAGCCGTGAGCCGCCCGTCTGACCGATCAGCAGCATCGGCTTGCCGTCGGCCCGTACGGCCTCCAGGCGTGCGGAGGCCTCCAGGTGCAGCGCGCCCGCGCCGGGACGCAGTTCGATGCCGAGCGGCGGGGCGATCCGGCCCTCCAGCCCGCCGTCGAACCGGGACGCGGCGCCCAGCACCAGCTTTCCCGACTTGCCGAGGGAGACGGTCCGGGTGACGTCCTGGTCCGCGCCCACCCGTACCCGTACGAGCAGGTGCGGCGGGGAGACGGTCGGGTCCACGCCGAAGCGGAACGCGTAGGCGTCGAGTGCCTCCGGTCCGCCCTCGGGCGCGTGGTACGTGAAGGGGTGCCCGTGGTCCGCGAGGTACGCGCCGAGGCGCCGCAGCAGCTTCGCGCCGTCGAACTCGGGCCGGCCGAAGTCGAAGACCTCCGCCAGGTATCCGGCCGGCGAGGTGAGCAGCGACAGCAGCCGGTCCAGGCGCAGGGTCCGGCGCGGCACCGCCACCACGCTCGGGTCGGCCGGATCGACACCGCCGCCGGTGGTGTCGAAGATCCCGGCCAAGCCCAGCAGCGCGGCCGCCTCCAGGCTCATGCCCTCGACGTAGGAGATCAGGGTGGAGGCGAGCAGCCGCTGCGGCAGCTCCGCGGCCTCGGCGCGCAGCCGGGCCCGCTGCGCGTCGGTCAGGCCGCCCGATCCGGTGACCGCGGCGTCGAGGGCCGGGCCGACGGCCGTGATCGCGTCGAGCACCTGGCTCAGTACACCCAGCAGCCGCACGCCCGACTCGACGATCCGGGCCGGCTTCCCGCCGTCGACGGCCGCGGTGAGATCGGCGACGGCGGAGGCCAGTGCGCCCGCCTGGACGGCGACGGAGCCCAGGGCCCCGGCGGCGGGGCCGAGGCCGCCGGGCACCCAGAAGCCCAGTTCCAGCAGGAACCGGTCGCGGTTCTCCGCGGCGAGCCGCACCTCCAGCGGCTGGAGGGCCCGGGCGAGTTCCCGGGCGAGCAGTTCCAGGGTCCCCGCGGCCATGTCAGCTCCCCTGCCCGTGGTCGTCGTACGTCGCGAGGTCCGCCAGCGGTACGCCCGGCAGGGCGAGCAGCAGCGCGCGGACGGAGGTCAGGTCCGCCCGCAGCGCGGGACTTCCGGCCAGGACGAGCTCGTCGAGCAGCCGCCCGATGCCCGCGGCCAGGGGCTTGCCGCCGAGCGTCTGCGGGAGGGGGACCTCGCGGTGCACGTCGGCCAGCAGCCAGCGCAGCAGGGCGGGCCCGTGCATCCGGTGCCAGGCCGCGGTGACCCGTCGCTCGGTGTCCACGAGGTGGCGCACCTCCGCGGCGTGCCGGGTGGCCAGGGCGGCGAGGTTCCGGCCCGCGGGACTGGTCTCGGCGCGGCGGCGCAGCTCGGCGGCCCGCGCGCGGAGGTGGGAGGGCCAGGCCGGGTAGGCGGCGGGCGGCAGCACGACCGGACCGGCGTCGGCGAAGGCCTGCCCCCTGGCCTTGTCGACGGCCCTCGTCGGATTCACCCGGCCCGCGCCCCAGCCGGCGAGGTCCTCGGGCGGGATGGGCGAATGGGGGGAGAACGGCGGATCGCAGGACGCCATCAGGCGCTTCTTGATCTCGTCGTGCGCCAACTGCGGATTGGCCTCGATCATCAGTGCGACCACCCCCGCGACGTACGGGGCGGAGTAACTCGTCCCGTTGCGCGGCGTGTAGCCGTACGGATCCCGCTTCCTGGCCCGGGCCACCCACACCCCGATCCCCGGGGCGCACACCTCGGGCTTGGGGGTGCGGTCGGGATCGCACAGCGGGCCGCGGCTCGACGAGCGGGCCAGCTCCCGGTCCTCGTTGTCGTAGTTCCCCACGGTGATGGCCAGCCGGGAGCCGGCGGGTGAGCCCACGGTGCGGGTGCGGTCCCGTTCGGTGAAGCGGAACCGGCTGAGCCGGTGCTCGCCCGGACTGTCGACCCAGATGTCGAAGTCGGCGGCGTTCCCGGACGTTTCCCGCAGGCTGATCGTCCACACGCCCATGGTGATCATGTTGGCGGCGGGCACGGGGTCGATGCTGAAGGCGATGCGGTTCTTGCCGTGGGGCGGGACGCCCAGCACCGAGGAGACCGTGACCGGATGGTGGGCCACGGTGGCCGTCAGCTCTCCCGGGGGAGACACGGGGGAGGGCAGGGACTCGCTGTTCGCGATGAACGGCGCCGTCAGGTCGAAGGTGAGCCGGGCCGCGCCCGAGTACCAGATCTCGAATCCGTCCGACCTCGTGTCGCGGTACGCGACGAAGATGCCGCGTGTCGCCGGACCGTTCGCCGGGACGGTGCCGCTGGTGTGCCAGCCGCGCGTGGGCAGGCCCCCGGGCGGGGACAGCACGGTGGCGCTGGGCGGTTCGGGGTCGGCGGCCCCCTCGTTGCCGGCGCCGATGACGACGGCGCGGACCGATTCGTCGGCGATGGCGCCCGAGAGGTACGTCTCCAGGTGGCTGGTGCCGTCGTGGGGGCCGGTGTGGTCGATGTAGTTGATGTTGATCACGAGTGGTTCGCCGCGCTGGGCCGCCAGCTCCATCAGGTGGGCGACCGCCAGGATTTTGCTGTCGTCCCCGTGCGCGGTGCGGGCCATGACGAGGCCGGCGCCGGGGGCCACCCCGCCCCTGTAGTACGGCTCGTTCTGCCAGCACTTGGGGACGGAACGGGGCGCGCCCGCGGCGACGGAGGCGGTGGCGGTGCCGTGGCCCGCGGCGTCGCGGAAGGCGAAGTCGATCTCGGCCGGGTTCTGCAGGGCCGCGTCGATCTCCGCCGGCTCGTAGAAGAGGGGCACGCGGTCCACGACGAACTGGGCCGGCCCCGGCACGGCGGGGGAGGGGGAGCAGACGACATCGGGGAGGATGCGGCTGTCGAGCGTGTCGCTGTTGTACTTGCCGCCGAAGGTGATCACGAGCGGGTGGGCGGGGAACGGTCCGCCCTCCACCCTGACGTCCCCGGCCTGGATCTCGGGGGTGACCCCCGCCCAGGCGTTCTGGAGGGCCTGCGCGGTGACGGGGAACGGCAGCTCGGCGGAGACCTGCCGCGGCGCGGGGCAGAACAGGGTGGGAGGCGGATCCCAGCGGAAGTGCGCCCTGCCAGCGGTCAGGTGGGGCGAGGCCGAGATCGACTGCCGCAGTGTGACGTCGACGAGCTGGGTGATCAGGGTCCGGCCGTCCTCGTAGAACGAGGAGTGGTGGATGTCGATGCCGGAGTCGATCATCCCGAGCAGTACGCCACGCCCGGTGACCTCGGAGTCCAGCGGCTCGGCTCGCCCCCCTGCTTCCTGGGGCGGGGCCTGGGTCGGGGCCTGGGCCGGGGGCGGCGACGGGGGAGGGGTCTGGGCCCGGGCCCTGCGCCCGGGGTCCTCCCCCGTCGCGGCCACGGCGTCCGGCGGCTCCCCGCGACGGTTGCTCTGGACCGACACCACCGCGTCCAGCGCGGCGATCCGCTCCAGGTCGAGGAGGGCCACGGTGCCGACGAGGATCTCCCCCGCGTCGATCTGGGTGACGAAGCCGGCCGCCTCGACCGCGGCGCGGTCGCCGGACAGCCGGACGGACACCTTGGCCGTGTCGGGCGGGGGAGGAGCGTCCCGCGCCGAAGTCATCCGCCGCGCCCACGCCTTGAGCGCGCGCACGTCCGCGACGAGCGCCGCGTCCAGCTTGCTCTCCATCGGTACCACCCCCCTCGGCCTGTCCTCAAAAAGGCTAGAAGCTCACCAATGGGGCGGTAAATGGAAAATCGTTTCGATACGCGGATAGTCCACCCCTTCGGGCGAAGTCGCCCTCGCGGAGGTTTGGCGCTTGCGGCCGTGCGGATCACGCGCTTTAATAAATGAACGAGCATTTATTAACGAGGGAGTGGCGCTGGTGGGACGTCCCCGAGGGGTCGAGGACGCGGTGATCCTGCGCGCCGCGGCCCAGGTCATGGGCCGGGTCGGGCCGGCCGGGCTCACGCTGGCCGCCGTGGCGCGCGAGGTCGGGCTGGTGCCCGGCACCCTCGTACAGCGCTTCGGATCGAAGCGCGGCCTGCTCCTGGCCCTCGCCGACCAGTCCGCGAAGGACGCCGGCGAACGGGTCGGCCGGGTGCGTCGGGCGCACGATTCGGCGCTGGAAGCCCTGGCGGCGCTCACGGCGGAATCGGTGGCCGGGATGGACACACCGGAGACCTTCGCCCATCATCTGGCGTTCCTCTGCATGGACCTCGCCGACCCGCAGCTCTACGAGCACGCCCTGGCCGTGCACCAGGCCCAGGGGCGGGCGGTCGAGGCACTGCTGGCGGAGGCGGCGGACGCCGGTGAGCTGCGCGCCGGAACGGATGTCGCGGCGCTGGCCCGCACCGTGCAGGCGATCACCGCCGGGGCGGGCCTGACCTGGGCGCTCGACCGCCGCGGCACCCTCGCACAGCGGCTCCGGCAGGAGCTCGACACCGTACTGCTCCCGCACATCCCGCCCCGGCACGGCCAGGACCTGGAGGAATCACGATGACCGACACTCACCCGCTGGCAGGGAAGGTGGCCCTCGTCGCAGGCGGCACCCGGGGCGGCGGACGGGGCATCGCCGTCGAGCTCGGTGCCGCCGGCGCGACGGTGTACGTCACGGGCCGCAGCGGCGCCGGCGGCCGCTCCGACCTGGACCGCCCGGAGACCATCGAGCAGACCGCCGAGAAGGTGACCGCCGCGGGCGGCCTGGGCATCCCCGCCCGCACCGACCACAGCCGTCCCGACGAGGTGAAGGCCCTCGTCGACAGGATCGCCGCGGAGCAGGACGGGCGGCTCGACGTCCTCGTCAACTCCGTCTGGGGCGGCGACCCGCTGACCGACTGGGAACACCCCCTGTGGGAGCAGGACCTGGACACCGGGCTCCGGCTGCTGCGTCAGGCGGTGGAGACCCACGTCATCACCAGCCGGTTCGCGCTCCCCCTCATGGTCGCCCGCAAGAGCGGCCTGGTCGTGGAGGTCACCGACGGCAACACCGCCCGCTACCGCGGCACGTTCTTCTACGACCTGGCGAAGTCCGCGGTGATCCGCCTCGCCGTCGCGCAGGCGGCCGAGCTGAGGCCGCACGGCGTCGCGGCCGTCGCCATCACACCCGGCTTCCTGCGCTCGGAGGCCCTGCTGGACCACTTCGGCGTCACCGAGGCCAACTGGCGCGACGGCGCCGCCCAGGACCCGAACTTCGCCCACTCGGAGACCCCCGCCTACCTCGGCCGGGCGGTCGCCGCGCTGGCCGCCGACCCCGGGATCATGGCCAAGACCGGACGCGCCCTCGCCACGTGGGGCCTGTACGAGGAGTACGGGTTCACCGACGCCGACGGCACTCAACCGGACTTCGCCGCCCACTGGGCCAGGAACCTGGAAGAGGAGTACGGACCCTTGGGCGACCCGCTCTGACCGCCGGGTGATGTTCCGTCAAGCTCCGTTGTCAGTGCCTCCCCATAGTGTGGATTCATCACTCGGGAGCCTCGAAAAGGAGCGCAGACATGTCCGCCAACAAAATCCAGCACAAGGTGAACCACGTCGCGCTGGTAGTGGACAGTTCGGGTTCCATGCACCAGCACCAGAGCCAACTCATTCGTGTCGTGGACGAGTTCGTGGCGGGCCTGAAGGCCGAATCGGACAGCCTCGGTCACGAGACCCGGATCAGCCTCTATTCCTTCGACCACAGGGTGGAGAATCTGGTCTGGGACATGGACGTGAAGCACCTTCCGTCCATGCGGGGCCTGTACAAGGTCAACAACGGCGCCACGGCCCTCATCGAAGCCTCCCTGAAGTCCCTGGACGACCTGGGACACATCTGGGAGGAGTACGGCGAGCACAGCTTCCTCCAGATCGTGGTGACGGACGGCGAGGAGAACGCCTCCGGCGGCGACCGGCGGCACGACGGCGACATGACCATCCTCGGCCCCTGGCTCGACAGGATCGCGGCGAAGATGGGCGCCCTCCCGGGCCACTGGACCTCCGCGATCCTGGTCCCGAACTCCCTGGCGAAGCGCACCGCGCAGAACTACGGCTTCCCGGCCGGCAACATCGCCATCTGGGACGCGGATTCCCGGGAGGGCGTCGAGGAGGCGATCGGCACGGTACGCGCCGCCGCCACCAGCTTCCTCCGAGGCCGCGAGCAGGGCGTGCGCGGCACGAAGAACCTCTTCGCGGTCGGCCAGGACATCTCGGTCGACGACGTACGGGCGAACCTCGAACCGGTCCCGGCCGACAAGTACCGCCTCCTGAAGGTCGACACGGAGGTCGAGATCCGGTCCTTCGTCGACTCGCACCCGGGCGTGACGTACGAACGCGGATCCTGCTACTACCAGCTGGGCACCCGGGTCCAGGTCCAGCCCGACAAGGAAGTCATCGTCGTCGAGAAGGACACGGACCGCGCCTATACGGGCGACGCCGCCCGCAGCCTTCTCTTCGGCACGGGAATCCAGGGAACGGTCTCGGTGAAGGCGGGCCGCAATCCCAAGTTGGAGGTCTATGTGCAGAGCCGTTCGGTGAACAGGAAGCTCAAGCCGAAGACCCGTCTGCTCATCATGCTCTGAATGGAATCCGAAAGGAAGACGAGAAAGTGCGGAGACCGTCGATGGACGAGGCCGTAGGGCTGCTCGAGGGTGAATTGAAGGGTGAGCAGCGGGTCCTTGCCGACCTGGACACGGAAGACGTCTGGCTTTCCTATCTCCGGTTCGGGCGAAGGCTTTTCGACGTCCCGGACGCACCTGATGCCGATGGCCTTCTGTTCCAGTACGGAACCCACTCGTTCGGCGGTTCTCCGACGTTCATGCTGGACCTCACCCGACAGTTCGAGATCGTCGACGGCGACGGCGAGCACGACCACCACGTGCAGGTCCACTGCGAGCTTCGCTACGGGATCGCACCCGAACTCCAGGCCCTTGGAAGCTTCGACTCGTGGTTCTTCCACGGCGCGGGCGACGATCTCGAGGAGTGGGCCCGAGGGCTGAGCGAGCGGGCGGCCTGGACAACGCTCCGCATGCTCAAGCCCGCCGAGATCAGGGTGTACCAGGAGCAGGTGTAGTCGCCCGGCACGTTCCTCGGTGGAGCACCGGGCCCGGGCGCCTGCCGGCAGGGCTCGGCCGGGCGGCCTCGACGGCGCTCCCACCGGCAGGCGCCAGCCGGGAGGGTGGTTCCCCGGGGCGGATGCGAGGGGATCCGCGCGAGCCGGATCAAGGGGGCCTACGGTCGGTCTCGGGCGGCTCCCTCCGGGCCGCACGACACGTCCAGGTAAGAGGTCGAACCTTCATGACGCTCAGCATCCGCAACCAGATCGCAGGCACCATCACCGCCGTCACCGTCGGCGAGGCCATGGCGACGGTCAAGGTCCGGCTGGACGGGGGGCAGGAGATCACCGCGGCCATCACCGCCGACGCCGTCAAGGACCTCGGCCTCATCTCGGGCTCCGGCGTCAAGGCGCTCGTCAAGGCCACCGAGGTGGCCCTCGCCACCGGCCCGGTCGAGAACATCTCCATCCGCAACCAGCTCACCGGCACGGTCTCCGACGTCGCCATCGGCCCGGCCATGGCCGCCGTGAAGGTCAACGTGAACGGCGGTCACCTGACCGCGGCCGTCACCGCCGACGCGGTCGACGCGCTCGGGCTGTCCGCCGGCTCGCCGGTCGTCGCGCTGATCAAGTCGACCGAGATCTCCCTCGCCACCGCCTGATCCCCGCTCAGAGGTCGGGCGCCGCGAGGGCGCCGAACCACACGTGCGTGACGGCGCTGACGTAGCGCGCTCCGCACCGGTCCGAGGGGACCACCAGCTGCGCCCCCGCCTCGTCGAGGTCCTCCCCGTCGAGGCGGGTGGCGAGCAGCACCGGACTGTCGCCGAAGTCCTCGTCGAGCTCGGCCCAGGCGAGGACGGTGTGGTGCCCGTCCCCGCCGCTGACGGCGAGCAGGAACCGCGAGCGGTCCTTGCGCCGCCGCGCGTCGAAGGCGGGGCCGGCCCCCGCGACCACGTCACGCAGCAGCGCGCCCTCGAACACGTGGTGCTGCGGGCCGTTGGTGGCGCAGTCGAACACCACCTCCATGCGGTACTGGGTCCATTCCCGCAGGTCCGCGACGCTCAGGGTCGCCGGGTGGTCCAGGTCTCCGTGCAGCATGAGTTTGGCCATACGGATCCGATGCCCAGACTTCATCATCGTGGAAACGTACCTGCCACCCTCATCTCACCATGTGGCTTGCACCTGTGTGAGGTTTACCCCTCATGGGCTTGCATCCTCTGCCAGACCACGTCCCGCGTCACCGGCATTTCCGTGAACCGCACCCCCGTCGCGTCCCGCAGGGCGTTCGCGAAGGCCGGGGCCACCGGGTTGAAGGGGCTCTCGGACATGGACTTCGCGCCCAGCGGGCCGATCGCGTCCGAGGTCTCCATGAAGTGCACCTCGGTGCGCGGGACATCGGCGTACTGCGGGAGGCGGTAGCGGCGGAACGCCGCCGTGGTCACCTCGCCGCGCTCGTCCACCCGTACCGTCTCGAAGAGGGTCGCGCCCAGCGCCTGGGCCACACCGCCCTCCACCTGGCCGCGGCACTGCATCGGGTTCATGACCTTGCCGGCGTCCGCCGCGTGCACGCTGCGCAGGATCTTCATCTCGCCGGTGCCGGGGTCCACCGCCAGCCGGAACCACTGCGCGTTGAAGGCGACCGAGCGCGGGGAGCCGCCCCAGTGGCCGTCCGCCGCGACCTCGTCGAGCTTGCCCTTGTCGTACGCGGCCTCGTACAGCTCCTTGAGGGTCACGGTCCGGCCCGCGCAGTCGAAGGCCTCGGCCTCCAGCTTGCACAGGTGGCGGGCGACGCCCGTGTGCCGGGCCGCGAAGGTCTGGAGGCGTTCCGCGAGGGAATTGGCCGCCAGCATCACGGCCTTGCCCGCCACCACCGTGCCGGCCGAGCCGAAGGCGCCCGTGTCGTGCCGGACGACGTCCGTGTCCGACTGGCGGACCGTGATCCGGTCGACGGTGGTGTTCAGCGCGCCGGCGGTGATCTGCTGGTGGACGGTGGTGGTGCCGTTGCCGAACTCAGCCGTGCCCACCGCGATGTCGTACGTGCCGTCGCGCAGCAGGCTGACCCGCGCGTCGGCGAAGTGGCCGCCCGGCGGGCCGGTCGCGATCATCGCGACCGCCGAGCCGGTGCCGGTGAGCCAGCCCTCCGGCACGTCCTCGTGGCTGCGGTCCTCGGCGATGGCCTTGCGCACGACGTCCATGCACTGCTTCATCCCGTACGAGGCGATGAAGAGGTCCTCCTCGTGGCCGATCGGGGTCACCATGTGGTCGCCGGCGCCGATGACGTTCTTCTCGCGCAGCACGAGGGGGTCCATGCCGAGCTTGACGGCGAGCTCGTCCATCACCGATTCGAGGGCGAACAGGACCTGGCCCAGCCCGTAGCCGCGGAAGGCGCCCGCCGGCACGCCGTTGGTGTAGACGGAGTACGCCTCGACCTCCTTGTTCGGCGCCTTGTAGACGGCGAAGGACTCGCCGACGCTGTGGAACATGACGGCCGGGCCGTGGTTGCCGTAGGCGCCGGTGTTGGAGAGCACCCGGATGCGCAGCGCGGTGAGGGTGCCGTCGGCCTTGGCGCCGATCTTGATGGTGATCTTGAACGGGTGGCGGGTGGTGGCCCCGTAGAACTGCTCGGCCCGGGTGAATTCCAGCTTCACCGGGCGCCGCAGCTTCAGGGCGGCGAGGACGACGATGTCCTCGGTGAGCATCTCCTGCTTGCCGCCGAACCCGCCGCCCACGCGGCCCGCGACGACGCGGACCTCGTCCTCGTTCAGGTCGTAGAGCGCGCACAGCGCCCGCCGGGTCAGGAACGGCGCCTGGGTGGAGGAGCGGACGGTGATGCGCTCGCCGTCGCCCTCCTCCTTGGGTTCGAAGTACGCGACGCTGCCGTGGGTCTCCAGGCTGGCGTGCTGCACGCGCTGGGTCTGGAAGGTCTCCTCGTAGACGACGTCCGCCTCCGCGTACCCCTGCTCCATGTCGCCGAGGGTGTTGTGGACCTCGCCGCACACGTTGTTCTCGGCGCGGAAGATCCCCGATTCGGGGCCCTTGGGGTGGAGGACGGGGGCGCCCGGGAGCATGGCCTCCTCCGGGTCGATCACGTACGGGAGCTCCTCGTACCTGACGACCACGCGGCGGCAGCCCTCCTCGGCGGCCTGCTCGCTGTCGGCGACCACGGCCGCCACGCGCTGGCCGACGAAGCGGACCACGTCGTCCAGGACGCGGGTGTCCATCGGGTCCTCGGTGGGGTGCTCGTGCCGGGCGGACGAGTACAGCCGGTCGGGGGCGTCGTGGTGGGTGAACACGGCGTGCACGCCCGGGACCTGGAGGGCTTCGGTGGTGTCGATGGAGACGATGCGGGCGTGCGGGTGCGGGGAGCGCAGCAGCTTCATGTGCAGCAGCCCGGGCACCCCGATGTCGAAGGTGTAGCGGGCGGTGCCGGTGACGACCTGTGGTCCGGCGGGGGCGCCGAGGCTCTTGCCCACCGCCTGGCCCGCGCAGGGGCTCTCGGTGTGCTTGACCCCGCGTACGGCGTCCTCGATGGCGCGGTAGCCGGTGCAGCGGCAGATGTTCCCCTTGAAGGCGCGCGGGAGGTCGTCGAGCTTGCCGTCGTCGTGGGCGGTGCCCTGCTCGGCCTGGAGGGCGGAGGTGGTCATCAGGAACCCGGCCGTGCAGAAGCCGCACTGGAAGCCCTGGGCGTCGAGGAACTGCTGCTGGGCGGGGTGGAGCTCGCCGCCGGGCTTGGCCAGGCCCTCGACGGTGGTCACCGAGCGGCCCTCGGCGCGGACGGCGGGATAGAGGCAGGAGTGCACCGGCTGCCCGTCCACGTGGACGGTACAGGCCCCGCAGTCGCCCTGGTCGCAGCCCTTCTTCACGCCGAACCAGCCGCGCTCGCGCAGGTAGGTGCGCAGGCACTGGCCGGCCCGCGGCTCCTCCTCGAAGCGCTGCTCGTTGATCTCGATCTCGTAGCTCATCGGGAAGCCTCCTCCAGCGTGAGTTCGCGACGGATCTCCTCCGCCAGGCGCAGCGCCATGTGCCGCCGCCAGGCGGGCAGGCCGTGGATGTCGTCGAACCACTCCTCGGGCCGGACGACCTCGTCGACGGCCGCGCGCAGCTCGGCGGCCGTGGGAGGCAGCGCGAACCAGAAGCGGAAGGGGCGGGTGGTGGCCGCGGTGACCGTGACCGTGAGGGAGCCGTCGGAGGGGTCGGACGCGCCGATCACGAGGGCGCCGGAGCGCCCGAGCCCGTAGAGCGAGGCCTGCCGGAAGGCCGTACGGGCGTCCAGGGCGCGGGCGGGGAGCCGTACCGAGCGCAGCAGCTCGCCCTCCTTCAGGTCCTTGACCCCGGCGCCGAGGACGAAGTCGGAGACCGGCAGGCGGCGGGTGGCGCCGTCCTGGCCCTGGAGGAGGACGGTGCCGTCGAGGGCCGCGGTGAGGGAGATCATCGGGCCGGCGGGCAGGCCGTTGCAGAGGTTCCCGCCGACCGTGGCCATGTTCCAGATCTTGAAGCTGGCGAGGAAGGCGCGGCAGCACTGCTCGAAGAGCGGGGCGGCGGTGGTCGGCAGGGTCCGGGCGAACCTCGACAGCTCGGTGATGGTGCAGGTCGCGGCGATGTCGAGGGAGCCGTCGGGCTGCCAGGACAGGGGCGGCCAGCCCATCCGGGAGAGGTCGACCAGGCGGCGGATGTGCGGCTGCGGCTCGGAGAAGAGGTACGTACCGCCGCCGAGCCAGGCGTCGCCGGGACGCCAGGGTTCGCGGCGGCGCGCATCGCGTACGTCGAGCACTGTGTTGAGGTCCAATTCGCGCCACCGGCCTTTCCGGTCACAGGGGGTTTCCGCCAGTGAAGCAAGGGACCCGGGGCGAAACGACTGGTCCCGGCCACGGAAACGAACGAGGTCGCCGGGGTCCGTCCTGGAGAATCAACCAAGAGGCTCACCGGGTTCCTCACCTAGCATTTACGATGGCTCAGCCTCTATTCACCTCGCGAATGTGGGCACGACCCACCGCAAGGAGTCCCCGCCATGCACGTCCTCGACCTGCTCCAGCTCGACAGCCTCGGTCTCAGCCTGCTCTGGGGAGAGGAAGCCCTTCTCGGCCAAGAGGTCGTCGGGGTCACCGCCACCGACCTGGAGGAGCCCGGCCGGTTCCTGGGGCCCGGGGAGCTCGTGCTGAGCGGTCTGGTGTGGTGGTCGGAGGGGGACGAGGCCAAGGCGGACCGTTTCGTCACCGCCCTCGCCGACGCCGGCGCCACCGCACTGCTGGCCGGTGAGGAGACCCACGGGAGGGTCCCCGACGAACTGGTGGCCGCCTGCCGGGCCCACCGGGTGCCCCTCGTGGCCGTCCCGGCCCGGACCAGCTTCCGGGCGGTGACCGAGGCGGTGTACCTGCGTCAGTGGGGCGACCTCAGCCGGCGCCCGACCCGGCTCTTCGCCCTGCCCGAGAACGTGCGCGGCGAGCTGAGCCGGCTCGTCGAGGGCGGGGCCGGCCCCGCAGAACTGCTGGAGCGGGCCTGCGCGCACCTGGGCCGGGTGTCCTGTTACCTGCTCACCGCGAGCGGCCGCACGGTGGCCCGTACCCCGTCGGCGCCCGAGCTGCCCGCCGCCCAGGCGTCGGCCGCCTCCGCGCGGGGCGGGGTCTGGCTGCGGATCGAGGCCGAGAGCTCCCCGTACGACGCCTGGCAGCTGCACGTCCCGGACCCGGACGCGGCGCCTCCGCGCGTGCTCCACGAGATCGCCGACGTGCTCGCCCGGTGCCGCGGCGGCCAGGCGCGCCGGCTCGCCGCGGACCGGGTGGCCGGACAGGAGCTGATCGCCCTGCTGGAGGGGACCCCGGCGGGCCCCGCACCGGCGGACACCGGGGCCCTGGAGGAGGCGCTCGCGGCGGCCGGGCTGCCCCCGGGCGGTTCGTACCGGGTCCTGACGGCGACCTCGGGCGACGCCCTGGCGGAGGGCCTGCGGCACCTGGACAACGCCTCGTACGCGGTGGGGCGTTCGGTGGCGGTGCTGCACGAGGACCCGGACACCGCGGGCGACGCGGCGGACCGGCTCCGCGCGGTGTGGCCGCTGCTGCGGCGGTGCGGGGGCCCGCAGGCGGACCTCCGGCTGGGCGTGGGGGCCGAGGCCGCGGGAGCGGAGGGGCTGCGCGCCTCGCTCAGCCAGGCCCGGTTCGCGCTGACGGCGGCGGACGAGGCCGTTCCGGTGCGCGAGGTCGAGCAGTTGGACACCCTCGCCGAGCTGATGGCCGGGGTCCCGCCGGAGGTACGGTCCGTGTTCGCGACGCGGATCCTGGGGGCGCTCGGGGACGGGATGCTGCGGGAGACCCTGGAGGTCTTCCTGGCGAACAACTGCTCCTGGGCGCGCACGGCGGAGGCGCTCCACCTGCACGTGAACACCGTGCACTACCGGATCGAGCGGGTGGAGGCACTGACGGGCCGCGACCTGTCCCGCCTCGACCACAAGCTGGACCTCTACGCGGCGCTGCGCTGCGGGTGACCGGGCGCGCCCGGCGCACGGGGCCGGGCTACGTCAGGTCGATGTGGACCTCGGTGGACTTCACCCGGGCCGTCACCGTCGCCCCGACCGTGATGCCGAGCTCCTCGACCGACTCCCTGGTCACCACGGACACCACCCGGTGCGGCCCCGACTGGATCTCCACCTGGGCCGCCACGTCGTCGAGCCGCACGGCGGTGACGATCCCGGCGAAGGAGTTGCGGACGGACGTGACGACCGTGCCCGACGGAAGGGGATGCAGCCCGGCGGCACGGTCCTTGGCGAAGGCGGCGAGGACCACCCCGTCGACGATCCGCGATCCGTCCGGGCCGCGGCCGGCCGGCAGCCGTCCCGTCTCGGCCCATCGGCGGACGGTCTCGGGGCTCACGCGCAGCAACTGGGCGGCCTGCCCCATGGAATACGACGGCACGCCCGCAGCATAGGGGGTCCCCGGCCGGTCCCGCCGGGCGGGAGGCGTCGGGGCACCCGGGCCGGCGAGCCCGGGTGCCCCGACGTGCACTTCCCTGCCGCCGGTCGCTAGCTCGCCTGCCGGCACTGGCCCGTCCGGGGGCCGGTGACGACCGTGCCCGTCTGCACCGGCTCCGGCTCGTTGCCCTCGCAGCGCAGCGCTCCGGTGACCCGGTTGGACCGGAACGCGGGGGCGCTCTCCCCGGCCCACAGGCCGCTGCCGCTGTTGCCGTCGATCCGCACCGGTCCGGTGACGGTGTTGGCCGAGGCCTGGAGACCGCCGGTGTTGCCCACGAGGCTCAGCGGCCCCTGGAAGGTGTTGCCGACGCAGCCCGTCGCCGCTTCCTGCGCGCCGATCAGCACCGGACCGGCCGTGCCCGTGACGGACACCGGGCCGGTCAGGCGCGAACCGCAGACGGTGACGGCGAGCGCTCCGTCGGCGGAGAAGGGACCCGTGACGCGGGCGTCCGAAAGGGCCAGGGACCCGCCCGGCGCCACCGTGACCGGGCCCGTCTGGCTGCCGCCGGAGGCGAAGCAGAGCGCCTCCCCGGCGCGCACGGTCAGGGCGCCGACGCGTGCGGTGGTGATGCAGGGCCGGCTGAATCCGACCGTGACCGGGGAAGGCGCGGCCGTCGCGGCCGGCGTGTGGCTCGCGTCGCCGCCGTACGCCGCGGTGATCGCGTGGGCGCCGGGCTGGAACGAGCCGGTGCGCAGCTGCGCCCGGCCCGCCTCCAGCGGCACGGTCGCCAGCGGGGTCGTCCCGTCGAAGAACGTGACCGTTCCACCCGGGGCGGCTGTCGCCGGACCGGCCGAGGTGGTGGTGGCGGTCAGGGTGACGGCGTGCCCGAAGAGCGGCGTGGCCGTGTCCGCGGCCACCGCGAGCGAGGCCCCGTACCGGAAGGAGACGACCGCCTTGCCGTTGCCGTGGTTGACCCCCTGGGCGAGGGTGATTCCGGTGGCGGAGGGCGCCGCGTAGCTGCTGCCCCCGCCGCCGCCGGCCCCGTAGAGGTCGCCGGGGCGACCGCCGCCGGAGCCGCCGCCGCCGGCGAAGTAGCCGCCACCGCCACCGCCGCCGCCGTTGCCACCGCCACCGCCGTTGCCACCGGAGCCGCCGCTGCCGGGATTGGGCAGGCTGCCGTACTGGTCGATGTCGCTGCCCGCGCCTCCCGGCGCGCCGACGGTGTTGTTGCGGGGTCCGCCCGCCCCGTGGGCGGACCGGGTTCCACCGCCGCCCGCGAGTCCGGAGCCCTCCGGGCCGCCGCCCTGGCCGCCGGGCTGCGCTTCGAGCCCGCCGCCGTGGCCGCCGTGCAGCAGCGGCCCGCCGTTGCCCGCGCCACCGCCGCCGCCGGCCACCAGGACCCGATCGGCGCCGCCGAAGGCGCCCGTACGCAGATCGCTCGCGCCGCCGCCGGAACCACCGCCGCCGTGGGCGCCGCCGCCGGAGCCGTGGCCGCGGCCGCCCGGCCGGGCGAACTCGCCGTGCCGGGAGGTACCCGAGCTGCCGACTCCGCCGACGGTGATCTGGAGGCTCTGGCCCGGGGTGACGGCCAGGTCCGCGCGGGTCTGACCGCCCAGCCCGCCGGGTGCGCCGTCGTTCGGCGGGCTGGGGAGGACGAAGCCGGCCGCGCTGCCGCCCTCGGCGCCGAAGAGATCGGCCGTCACCGCGGTCACCCCGGCCGGGACGGTGAAGGTGTCGGTGCCGACGGCGGTGTAGGCGCAACTGGGCGGCGCGGCGGTGAAGACGCCGCCCGCGCCGCAGGGGCCGGCGGCGGCCGGAGCCGCCGGATCGGCCGTCGCGGGCAGGGGTGCCAGCGCGGCGGCCAGCAGACCGGCCGCGGCGGCGGCCTTCAGGATCTTCGATCGGTACATGCTCAAGAGGGTTCCAAACGAGGGTATTTGGGAGACGGGTGTGCAGGACCGCAGCCGGCCACGACCGCAGCCGGCTGCGGCGGTCGCGCTACGGGCGACTCAGACGCCGTCGTTCGCGCACAGCGCCCACACGTCGGAGTAGGTGTTCGGGGAACTGGGTGCCCCGGTGTGGGTGAAGGCCGACCAGTACGAGGCCGTGGTGGCCCCGTCCGCGACCGGGTTGCCCCCGGAGTCGCTGGGGTAGCTGCCGTTGAGGTGGTCGCCCTGGGAGCCCGGACCGGTGAAGTTCGTGCTCGTGACGCCGCCGCCGCTGATGGCGGCACCGCCGCTGACCAGCTTGCCGTCGTTCTGGCCGCAGCCGACGGTCACGGTCGCGCCGCTGGTGCCGGCGGTGGGGCCGCTGACCTCGGAGAAGCGCACCTTGACGGTCGTGCCGCTGATGTTGATGTTGTTGCCGCTGCAGATGGCGCACGCGTACGTGGTGTTGCCGCTGTCACCGCCGCCGCCGTTCCAGCCCACGGCGCTCCAGGAGTCGGGGTTGGTCTCACCGTCGGACGCGGCCTTCTGGCCGAAGGCGTGGGCGGAATCGTTGAAGGTGGGGAAGCCGGCGATCGGCTTGAGACTGCCGACGACGGCAGGGGTGATGCGGGCTCCGCCGCCGAGCAGCCGGGTGTTGGCCGGGCAGGTCGCGGTGACGAGGCCCACCGTGGAGCCGGTGGTGGGTCCGGCGACCTTGTTCATCACCACCTGGGTGTGGTTGATCAGGCTGCTGCTGAAGCACATCGCGTACGGGGTGCTGGAGAAGGAGGCGTTGACCGCGCCACCGCTGCCGCCGATGCCCAGCCAGTACGTCACGTCCGTACCGACGACCCCGGTGGAGCCGGTGTACTCGGTGCTGCCGTCGGGGCTCGGCGAGGTGCCGTTGATCTTGTTGCCGTTCGACGAAGTGCCGGTGCCGATGGCCTGGTTGATGCCGCCGCCGGAGATCAGGCCGCTGCTGCAGGCGGCGTTGGTCGTGATCTCGGAGAAGGCGGAGCCGGGACCCGCGGTGGCCCCGGGGGTCTTCACGGTCACGCCGACCGTGTTGGCGTACGCGATTCCCGGTATGGCCAGGGCCAGCAGGGCGCCCACGACCAGCGCCTTCCCAGCGGCGGGGCGCCGCAGAAGCATGTTCCTCAGGTTCGTCATCGGAAAAGTCCCTTTCGGGGTGGGTCTCGGCTTGGAGGCGGCCCGGGACGCACGGAGGTGTCGCGTGCGGGCGGGGCCGTGGGGAGCGCCAGGGGCACCCCTGCGAGCGCGGCGGCGAAGGGGGTGGGGAAGCCGGGCGGACCAGGTCGTGGACCGCCGTGAGCTGACGGGCGTGCGGATTGCGCCTGCGGAATGTATCAGTCGGATAAGCCTGCAAGTGAGGCGGATTCCTGGAATTCACCTGGCAATTGCGGTACTCGCCAGTAGTGGTGTCCGGGGCGTGCGGGAGCACGGCGGCAGCGAGCCGAGAAGGTGGGAGGCCGCGAGGGCAAAGAAAAAGGCAAGGAGGTCAAACCACTCCTTGCCACTCTCAACTTATAGCGCACCAGGGGGCTTGCGGCAAGGCCCCCGCCGTGGGGCAGACTTCGCGGACCGAGCTCCGACCTGCAGAAACGGGAGATCCACCACGTGTGTGTGCTGTTGTCGCGTTGTCCGTCGTACGACCTCGGATCGGAGCTGATGCCGTGAACTCCCTGACCACAACCAGCGCGTTCGACCTTCCCGAGCGCCTCTCCGGCAAGGCCGACGCGGCGCTGATCGACCGCGACGAGCAGCACTTCGCGGCCATCTCGGAGAGCCTCGCCGAGTCGATCGCCGAGCTGTCCGACCGCCTGGAGGCCGCGCGCAAGGCACCCGGCGGCATCGGCCGCGAGGCGATGGACCGGGACGCGGAGATCCACCGCCTGACCGGCCGTCTGCGCACCTTGCGCCGCTTCGGCCTGGACCTGTGCCTGGGGCACGTCGTCGGCGCGGACGACGCCGAGCCCGTGTACATCGGGCGCCTCGGCCTCACCGACAGCACCGGGCACCGGCTGCTCGTCGACTGGCGTTCCCCCGCGGCCGAGCCGTTCTTCGCGGCGACCCACGCGAACCCGATGGGTCTGGCGAGCCGCCGCAGGTACCGCTGGACCCGCGGCCGGATCAGCGACTACTGGGACGAGGTGTTCACCGCCGACGGGCTCGAAGGACACGCCGCGCTCGACGACCAGTCCGCCTTCATCGCCAGCCTGGGCACCAACCGCTCGCCGCGGATGCGCGACGTGCTCGCCACCATCCAGGCCGACCAGGACGCCGTCATCCGGGCGGGATCCCGCGGCGCCCTCGTCGTCGACGGCGGTCCGGGCACCGGCAAGACCGTCGTCGCCCTGCACCGGGCCGCGCACCTGCTCTACTCCGACCCCCGCCTCGGCCACCGCCGCGGTGGCGTGCTCTTCGTCGGTCCGCACGAGCCCTACCTGGCCTACGTCGCCGACGTCCTGCCCAGCCTCGGCGAGGAGGGCGTGCAGACCTGCACCCTGCGCGACCTCGTCACCGAAGGGGCCGCGGCCGGGGTCGAGACCGACGCGGACGCGGCCCGGCTGAAGTCGTCCGCCGGCCTGGTGAAGGCGATCGAGGCGGCCGTCCGCATCTACGAGGAGCCGCCCACCGAGGGGATGGAGGTCGAGACCCCCTGGTCCGACCTGTGGCTGAGCGCCGACGACTGGGCGGTGGCGTTCGACGCGGTGGAGTCCGGCACCCCGCACAACGAGGCGCACGACCAGATCCGGGAGGAACTGGCCACGATCCTCATGGACAAGGACGACAGCGACGCCCCGCCCCACCTGCTGCGGAGGGCGCTGCTCCAGGACCGGGAGCTGCTCAAGGCCCTCCACCGGGCATGGCCGATGATCGAGGCGACCGACCTCGTCGCGGACCTGTGGTCGGTCCCCGCCTACCTGCGCAAGTGCGCTCCCTGGCTCGGCCCCGACGAGGTGCGCGCGCTGCAGCGCACGGACAGCCACGCCTGGACGGTGTCCGACCTGCCGCTCCTGGACGCGGCCCGGCAGCGGCTCGGCGACGCGGAGGCCTCCGTACGCAAGCGCCGGCACGACGCGGCCGTCGCCGCCGAACGCGCGCGCCGGTCCGACGCCATCGACAGCCTGCTGCAGAACGTCGTGCTCGACGAGAGCGAGGGCGCGGTGGGGATGCTGCACGGAGCGGACCTGCAGGACACCCTGGTCGACGAGGGCGCGCTGTCGCGCACCGAACCGGACCTGCTGGCCGGCCCGTTCGCCCACATCGTCGTCGACGAGGCCCAGGAACTGACCGACGCGGAGTGGCAGATGCTGCTGCTGCGCTGCCCGTCCCGGAGCTTCACCATCGTCGGCGACCGTGCCCAGGCCCGCCAGGGGTTCACGGAGTCGTGGCGGGAACGGCTCGAGCGGGTCGGGCTCGACCGGATCGACGTGGCCTCCCTGAGCGTCAACTACCGCACGCCGGAAGAGGTCATGGCGTACGCCGAGCCTGCCATCCGGGCCGCGCTGCCGGACGCCAACGTGCCGACCTCCATCCGCAGCAGCGGGATTCCCGTCGCACACGGCTCCGTCACGGATCTGGACTCGGTCCTCGACACCTGGCTCGCCTCGAACGCCGAGGGGGTCGCCTGTGTCATCGCCACCGGTGACGTCGGCATCGGCACGGTCCGGCCGACGTCGCGCGTCCGGTCGCTGACGCCGGAACTGACGAAGGGGCTCGAATTCGACCTCGTCGTCCTCATCGACCCGCAGACGTTCGGCGAGGGCGTCGAGGGAGCCGTCAGCCGCTACGTCGCGATGACCCGCGCGACCCAGCAGCTCGTCATCCTCACGAGCGCCTAGGCCGTCCTCCGGAAGGACGGGCCGCCGGGGGCGCGGGCGGCCCGTCCACGGCCCCCGTGGCGGGTCAGCGGCCGGGTGCCATGTCGTAGGTGACCCACATGGTGCGGGTGGCCACCTGGTCGTACTTCGACCGCGCGCGGTGGTTGTCGTCCGCGGTGATCCAGCGGACCACGCTCCAGCCGCGCTCGGCCGCGAGCTCGCGCAGGGCGCCGAGCAGCCGGTCGGCGGCGCCCGAGCCGCGGTGCTCGGGCGCCACGAACAGGTCGTCGAGGAAGCAGCCGACCGTCGCGGAGAGCGGCCGGGCGAACGGGCGGTAGTGGGCGAGGCCGAGGAGGCGGCCGGAGGCGTCCTCGGCGACCAGGGCGCCGACCTCGTGGCCGGGGTCGGTCACCCAGGACCACACGGTGGCGGCGGCCTCCTCGGTCTGCTCCACCTCGTAGAAGTCGGCGTACCCGCGGTAGAGGGTGCGCCACTGGGCGAAGTCCTCGGCCCGTACGGCACGCACGTTGATGTCGGACATGTGACGGGGCTCCCGTGATCGAAGGAAGGCGGTGGGAGGAGGAGCGCACGCGCTCCTCCTCCGGGTGCAGGGAACCGATCATGCGGGAGCCGGGCGGCGGGGTCAGGTGCCGGGATGGAGCAAGACGGGCCGCCGGGGCGCCACCGTGGACGGGTGGCCCACCACACCGGGCTGTCGGACGCCGTACGCAGAGGACCCGGCGGCGCGCGGGTCAGGCGGGGGGCTGGACGATGTTGACCATCCAGATGATGCCGAACCGGTCCGTGCACATGCCGAAGACGTCGCCCCACATCTGCTTCTCCAGCGGGACCGTGACCGTGCCGCCGTCGGAGAGCTTGGACCAGTAGCCGCGCAGTTCGTCGGCCTCGTCACCGCTCACGCTCACCGAGATGTTGTTCCCGGGCTTGTTCTCCGATCCCGGCGGGTTGTCGGCGCCCATGAGCGTGAAGCCGTTGTCGGTCTCGAGCATGCTGTGCATGATCATGTCGTCGGAGCCCCCGGCCTCCTTCCCGCTGCCGAAGTCACCGTACGTGTTCACCGTCAGGGTGCCGCCGAAGACCCCCTTGTAGAAATCCATGGCCTGCCGGGCGTTGCCGTTGAAGCTGATGTATGGATTGAGGCGAGAAGGCACGGGATTTCCCCTTCGCTAAGATGCGGCAGTTTTTTGCCAGATTAGGCGAATCCCCACCGATGGCACGGCCCGACTCCCCGGCCCCTGCGGCACCCCGTTCGTGAAAACAGATCCCATTGCCGACTGGGAGGGCCCTGCGGCCCGCACCGCGCAATCACTGCGGCATCCGCATAATGGGTGGAGGTATCGACGGGCGGAAGGGGTCGTCTCGTGCCATCGGCTCGGCCGGGGGGCGAGAAGGCTCACGGCCCGTTCTGGTCCGAGCCGGGGACGCTGCTGGAGCACGTGCGCGTGGCCGTCTTCGGCATCGACGACCGCGGCCTCGTCTGCTACTGGGGGCCCGGCGCGGGAGAGCTCTTCGGGTACGACTCCGCCGCCATCCTCTCGAAGCCCGCCGCGCTCCTCTTCGCCGACGAGATCCGGGGCGAATCCGCCTCCGGAGCCCGGCTGGCGGAGAACGGCCGGACCCTCGGGTACTGGAGGGGCCAGCTGGCGGCGCGGCACCGCGACGGCACGGCCTTCGACTGCGGCTTCCGGGTCTTCCCCGTCACCGGAGCCGGCAGCAGTCCGGTCGTGATGGGCCTGGCGAGCCGCAGCGACGAGCTCGACCGCGTCAAGACCAACCTCGCCTTCCTCGACGCCCTCTTCGAGACCTGCCCGATCGGTCTGGTCATGCTCGACCCGGACCTCCGGTACGTCCACCTCAACCAGGTGCTCGCCGACATGGACGGCCTGCCGATCGAGGCGCACCTCGGGCGCCGCATGGACGAGATCATGATCATGTCCGACGGGGGCGAGTACGAGCGCATGCTCCGCGCCGTCGCCCAGGGCGGCGAACCGGTCGTCGGGGCGCTGGTGGGCACGCGCCCGCAGGGGCATCCGGACCGCGACCAGGTGCGGTCGGTGAGCTTCTTCCCCCTGAGCGAGGCGGTCGGCTCGCGCCCCGGGGTGGGCGGACTGATGGTCGACGTGACGGACCGGGAACAGGCCATCCTGGAAGCCACCGCCAGCCGCCGGCGCCTCGCCCTGCTGGACGGGGCCTCCACACGCATCGGGACCACCCTCGACGTGAACCAGACGGCCCAGGAACTGGTCGACGCGTCGATGCCGGACTTCTGCGACGGCGCCGTGGTCGAGGTCGTGGAATGGATGGACGAGTCCGAGGACTTCGACCCGGCGCGGCCGCTGTACACCCGCAGGATCGCCTCCGGGACGATCCTCCCCGGGCCGGCGGTCGAGCTCGTCAGCGGGGTGGACAAGGTCCAGTACCCGCCCGGCTCCGTCATGCACGACATGCTGGGCACCGGACGCGCCGTGTCCGCCGTGGTCGACGAGGATTTCCTGGCCCGGACCGTCGCCATCGAGTCGCGCGCACGCCTCTTCACCGACAGCGGGGTGGCGGGGGTCCTCGTCGCCCCGCTCATCGCGCGGGGCACCGTACAGGGCATCGCCATGTTCGGCCGGTCCGCCAGCCGGCCGGCCTTCACCCAGGACGACGTCAACCTCGCCGGCGAGCTCGCCTCGCGCGCCGCGATCTGCCTCGACAACGCCCGTCTGTACTCCCGCGTCCAGGACATCGCGCTCACCCTGCAGCGGGCGCTGTTGCCCACCGCCCTGGCGAGCAGCCCGTACGTGGACGTGGCCCACCGGTACGTGCCCGGCAGCCGGATCACCGAGGTCGGCGGAGACTGGTACGACGTGATCAACCTGTCCGACGGGCGGGTGGCGCTCGTGGTGGGCGACGTGATGGGGCACGGGGTGACGGCCGCGGCCGCCATGGGCCGCCTCCGCATCACCACCCAGGCCCTGTCCCGGCACGACAGCGAGCCCGACGACCTCCTCACCGAACTCGACGCATGCGCCCAGGAGAGCGGCATCGAGCTCGCGACGTGCCTGTACATCGTCTACGACCCGCGGAGCGGACGCGCCCGCATCGCCAACGCCGGCCACCCCCCACCCCTGGTGCTCCACCCGGACGGCACCGTGGAGACCATCGGCGAGGTCCTCGGCGTCCCGCTCGGCATCGGCGGCTGCCCCTTCCGGGCGACCGAGGTCGAACTGCCGAAGGACGCGATCCTCGTCCTCTACACCGACGGCCTCATCGAAGCGCGCGGCCGGGACATCGAGGCCGGGCTGGACGCGCTGCGCACCGAACTGGCCAAGGGGCACGGCTCGTTGGAGGAGAGGGCGGACCGCGCCCTCGCCGGGCTGCTGTCCGCCCCGCCGACCGACGACACCGTCCTCGTCCTCGCCCGGGTCCACCGCACGCCGTGAACGCGGACTACGATCATGTGACGGCAGGAGCGGCCCCCGCACAAGCGCGGCAGCCGCGGCGGGGCTGCCGTGCCGCACGGCCGAGGAGACTTCTCTTGTCCGACGAGATCACGCGCTGGTTATCCGCGCACGCACTGCCCCTCACCACCCTGTCCGCCGGCGAACCGTACGAGGAACTCCAGCCGTTGCACGAGGTCCTGAAGGATGCGCGCGTCGTCGGACTCGGTGAATCCACGCACGGCACACGGGAGTTCTTCCTGCTCAAACACCGGCTGCTGGAATTCCTGGTCCGCGAGATGGGGTTCAGGGCGCTGGCGATGGAGGCCAGCGAATCGGCGGCCCTGGCCGTGGACGCCTACGTGGCGGGCGGCGAGGGCGATGCCGGGCGGCTGGTCGCCCGGCTGGACTTCTGGACCTGGCGGACCCGCGAGATCCTCGCGATGGTCGAGTGGATGCGGGAACACAACCGCACGGTCCCGGCCGCCGAGCGGGTGCGCTTCGTCGGCATCGACCCGCAGCGCTGCGCGGACTCCGCCGCCGCGGTCGCCGCCTTCCTGGAGCAGGCCGCGCCCGCGACCGCCGAGTCCGTACGGGAGAGCCTGCGCGTGCTCGCCGCCTCCCGGCCCGGGGAGCGGCCGGACCCGGCCCGGCGCCTGTACGAGGAGGCCGGTGAGCTGGCCGGCTTCCTGGAGGAGCACCGGGCGGGCCTCGCCGCCCGCACGAGTTCCGAGGCAGTCGAGGACGCGATCCGGCACGCGCGGATCCTGGTCCGCTGCGCCGATCTGATCACCCGGCCCCTGGAGCCGAACCCCGGCGAGGAGAGCCTGTACGCCGTCCGGGACCGCCACATGGCCGGGGCGGTCGACGCGCTGGTGGACGGCACCGGCGACCGTGTCGCCGTATGGGGGCACAACGGGCACGTCGCGAAGGGCACGTACGGGGCCGGGGTGCCCGCGCTCGGGAGCCTGCTGCGCCGTCGCCACGGCGAGGCCTACTACGCACTCGGCCTGCTCTTCGGGAAGGGCCGGTTCCGGGCCCGGCGGGGCACCGGCACCACCGCCCCGGCGGTCGGCCACCGGATCGGCGGCGCCGGCCGCTCGGTCGAGGCCCGGCTGGCGTCCGCCGTACCGGGCGACTACCTGGTCGACCTGCGGGGCGGGGAGGCACAGGCGGCGCCCGCCGTGCGGGAATGGCTGCGCGGGCCCGGCCTCCAGCGCAGCTTCGGCGCCAACGTCCCCCGGTTCACCTACCGCTTCCACCTCGCACCGCTCGTACCCGCCCAGGATTACGACGGCCTCGCCTTCGTGGCGAAGTCGACCTGCTCCCGCCCCCTGGCGTGATCCCACGCCGGGAGGGGCAGCGCCCACGCGTCAACGGCACACACACCAGGAGGTTCTCCATGACCGGCTCGGCCCGTCACCAGCTGTTCTCCTACGGCACGCTGCAGTTCCGCGAGGTCCAGCTCGCGCGGTTCGGCAGGCTGCTCGAAGGGACGCCCGACGCACTGCCGGGATACCGGATGACCTACATCGAGATCACCGACCCCGAGGTGATCGCGGCCAGCGGAACCGACCGCCATCCCCTGGTGGTTGCCTCGTCCGACGACGGCGAGGCCGTCGACGGCACCGTCTTCGCGATCACCGACGAAGAGCTGGCATCGGCGGACGACTACGAGGTCGACGACTACGCCAGGACCCAGGTCGTCCTGCGCTCGGGCACGAAGGCATGGGCCTACCTGGAGGCGCCGGTCACCTCCGCCTGATCCGGCCGCCCGACGGTCGCTGCTCCACCGTGCTCGCGGCCGACCGCGTCGCCCCTGTCAGTGGTGTGCGTCACAGTTGAGGGAAGTGGCAGCACGTACCCCGCGTCCGAGGTGATCTCCATGAGGTACGCGATCCGGGCCGAAGGTCTGGCGAAGCGGTTCAAGCAGACCCGTGCGCTGGCCGGTGTGGATCTCCAGGTGCCGGCCGGCAGCGTCCTCGGCCTGCTCGGTCCCAACGGTGCGGGCAAGACGACCGCCGTCCGCATCTTCGCCACCCTCCTGCAGCCGGACGCCGGGCGCGCGGAGGTCGGTGGGTTCGACGTCGTGCGGCAGGCGGGCCGGGTCCGTCCGCTGATCGGGCTGACGGGCCAGTACGCCGCCGTGGACGAGAACCTGACCGGCACGGAGAACCTGCTGATGATCGGGCGGCTGCTCGGCCTGCCGCGCGGCCCGGCCCGGGCCCGGTCGGCGGAACTGCTCGGCCGCTTCCAGCTGAGCGACGCGGCGGGACGGGCCGCCAAGACGTACTCGGGCGGCATGCGACGACGTCTCGACCTCGCGGCCAGCCTGGTGGGGCGGCCCCGGATCCTCTTCCTGGACGAGCCGACCACCGGACTCGATCCGCACAGCCGGGGTGAGGTCTGGGACATGCTGCGCACCCTGGTCGCGGAGGGGGTGACGGTCCTGCTGACCACGCAGTATCTGGACGAGGCGGACCGGCTGGCCGACAGCATCGTGGTGATCGACAAGGGCCGGGTGATCGCCAACGGGACGCCCGACGGGCTGAAGTCGCAGGTCGGCGGCCAGGTGCTGCAGCTACGGCCGGCCCACGCCGCCGACCTCGGCACGGCGCTCGCCCTGCTCACCGAGGAAGCGGGGCCCCAGGCCAAGATCGAGGGCGACGAGATCACCGTGCCCGTCAAGGACCCGGAGCATGCCGAGCGTGGTGCGCCGGCTGGACCAGGCGGGCATCGCCGTGGCCGAGCTGACCCTGCGGCGCTCGTCCCTCGACGAGGTGTTCATGGTCCTGACGGGCCACCGGGCCGAGCCGGAGTCCGAGGAGGGCGAGGGCGACGACGAGCAGTACGCGGCAGCGGAGAGCCTGTCATGACCACCGCCTCCACCCCCCTGACCGACACCCGCGGCGGCAGCGGCCGGGTGCACCCCCTGGCGGCCCTGCGGCAGACGGGGACGCTGGCGTGGCGCAGCCTGGTCTCCGTCAAGCACAACCCGCTGGAACTCGTCGACTACAGCATTTCGCCGATCATGTTCGTGTTCCTGTTCACCTACGTCTTCGGCGGACAGATGGCCGGATCCCCGCAGGCGTACCTCCAGTACGCGCTCGCCGGGATCATCGTCCAGAACACGCTCTTCATGAGCACGTACACCGCCATGGCCTTGAACACCGACCTCACCAAGGGCGTCTTCGACCGCCTGCGCAGTCTGCCCATCGCCCGCGGGGCGCCGCTGTTCGGCCGCATCACGGCCGACCTGGCCAAACAGCTCTGGGCGATGCTCCTGATGCTCGGCCTCGGCGCCCTGCTGGGCTTCGAGGTCACCGGCGGCGCCGCGGGCTTCTTCGGCGGGCTCCTGCTGCTGCTGACCTTCGCCGCCGCCGTCGCGTGGACGGCGGTACTGATCGGGATGCTGGCCGGCGACGCGGAGAAGGTGCAGGTCTTCGCCTTCACGCTGATCTTCCCGATCACCTTCACGAGCAGCGCGTTCGTGGAGGTCGACACGATGCCCGGCTGGCTCCAGACCTGGGCGGACGTCAACCCCGTCACCCAGCTGTCGGACGCCTTCCGGGGCCTGCTGCTCGGCACCCCGGCAGGCGAGGCGATCATGTGGTCCCTGATCTGGGCCGCGGGCATCGCCCTGGTCTTCATGCCCCTCGGCATGCGCGCGTACCGGTCCAGGGCCTGAGGCCGCGGGCCCCGGCCCGCGGGCCCGCCCGGTGGGTCCGGGCTCAGCTCGGGGCCGGGGCCAGCACCACGAAGTCCGCGTTCGACGGGTCGAGGCAGACGGCGAGCCGGCCGACGCCCTCGGCGTCCTCCGGGCCCATCTGGACGCTGCCACCGTTCCCGGTGACCCTGGCGACCGCGGCGTCGCAGTCGTCGACGGCGAAGACCGGGTGCCAGTACGGCCGCCCGCCCGTCAGGGCGAGGTGCTCCTCGGGCAGCTCCATGAGGCCGCCGTGCATGCGCTCCTCGGGAAGTCCGGCGGGGGTGATGAGGGCGTACGTGCCCCCGCCGCCCGGCAGCGGCATGTCGCTGAACCGCCAGCCGAAGAGACCGCCGTAGAACTCCTTGGCGGCCGAGGCGTCGCTCGTGTACAGCTCCGTCCAGGACAGTGAGCCCGGCTCGTCCACCAGCTGGACCCCGCTGTCCTTGCCCGGCTGCCACACGGCGAACTGGCCCCCCAGCGGGTCGTCGTACTGCGCCATCCGCCCCCACTCGTCGAGGTCCCTCGGCGGCACGCGCACCGTGCCGCCGGCGCGCTCCACGGCCGCGGTCGTGGCGTCCGCGTCGGCGACGCTGTAGTAGATCATCCAGGCCGAGCGCGCTCCCTCCTCGGTGAGCTTGCCGAGCCCGGCGACGATCTTGCCGTCCTTCCGGAACATCCCGCCCTCCATCTCCTCGCTCTCGCCCATGGACTCGTAGTCCCACCCGAGCACGGCGCCGTAGAAGGCCGCGGCGGCGGGGACGTCGGGAGCGCCGAGGTCGATCCAGCAGGGGGAGCCGGGGACGAAGTCGGTGGTGATCATGGTCGATCCCTTTCGCTACTGGAGCTCGGACAGGTCGACCGAGTCGGCGGGGGCGGGGGGCTTGGGTCGGACGGGCTCGTCGAAGGCGGAGAAGGAGGTCTCCACCTTCTCGCCGGAGTCGTCGGTGCCCTGGATGCGCAGGAGGTACGGCTGGTCCTCGGTGGAGACCTGGTAGCTGCCCTTCCGGTCGTCCTGCCGGCTGTTGACCGTGATGGCCGGACGGCCGTCGACGGTGGTGCGCGCGCCCTTGTCGAGCTGTTCGTTCGCCGGTTTCGAGGCGAACTCCTTCTTGTAGAAGTCGAGGTCGCAGAATTCGGCGAAGTCGCTCAGCATCGGGCTGCTCGTGGTGCCGTGCAGGTAGCGGCCGTTGATGAGAGCGATGGCGTCGTCCGCCGTGCCCTCGGGCGCTTGGGCCCGCAGCAGTTTGTCGTCGAGCTTCATCCACACGTCGTCGCCGCGTTTGACGACGTCGGCCGTGCCGGAATTGCCGGGAGGGGTGACGGTGCCCACGCAGTTGCCCCACGCGTCGAACCGGAGGTCCAGAGCGGTGGTGCCCGACCCGTCGGTCACCTTGGCCGCCATGCGCATGGACGTGAGCCCGGACATGGCCTCGCGGGCGGCCGCGGCGATGGCCGGGGCGCTCTTGTCGGCGATGCCGTTGTCATCGGCTCCGGCGGCGCCCGTGCCAGGGCCCGCGAACATGATCAGAGTGATGGTTCCGGCGGCCGCACATCGGGCCGCTGCTGCCCGGGGTGCAGACATCGGGCATCACCTCCCTCTGCAGCGTAGGTCCGTGCGGCGGCGTGCGCAGTCCGGACGCGGTCCGGGCGGCCGTCGGCCTCTCGTGCCGGCCGCGCGATTGCTGCAGAGTGGGCGTCCGCACACCTCACGACCCAGGGAGTTCCGCCGTGGCCACGACCTCTGAGACACCGGGGACGGCGTCCGCCGACCGGCCTGCCGTCCGGATCGAGAGCGACGGCCCGGTCCGTACGGTGATCCTCAGCCGCCCCGGCGTCCGCAACGCGGTCGACGGCCCGACCGCGGCCCGACTCGCCGATGCCTTCCGGGCGTTCGAGGCGGACGAGGAGGCGTCCGTCGCCGTGTTGTGGGGCGAGGGCGGTACGTTCTGCGCGGGCGCCGACCTCAAGGCCGTCGGCACCGACCGTGGCAACCGGGTGCAGGCCGAGGGCGACGGGCCGATGGGCCCCACGCGGATGAGCCTGACCAAACCGGTGATCGCCGCGGTCAGCGGCCACGCGGTGGCGGGCGGGCTCGAACTGGCCCTGTGGTGCGACCTGCGGGTGGCCGAGGAGGACGCGACCTTCGGCGTGTTCTGCCGCCGCTGGGGCGTGCCGTTGATCGACGGCGGTACGGTGCGGCTGCCGCGCCTGATCGGCGAGAGCCGCGCGATGGACCTCATCCTCACCGGCCGCCCCGTGACCGCCGCCGAGGCGTACGGGATCGGCCTCGTGAACCGCCTCGTACCGCCCGGGGAAGCCCGCCGGGCGGCGGAGCGGCTGGCCCACGAGATCGCCGGGTTCCCACAGGTGTGCCTGCGGCACGACCGGCTCTCCGTACGGGAGCAGCACGGGCTGGGGGAGGCGCGAGCGCTGGCCGCCGAGTACCGGCACGGCCTCGTTCCGCTCGCCGCGGGGGAGACCCAGGCCGGCGCCGACAGGTTCGCGGGCGGCGCCGGGCGGCACGGCTCCTTCACCGGATGAGGCGCGCGGCCCCCGGGCACGCGGGGCACGGGACCCGCGTGCACGCCGAGGTGCGCGAGCTGGGCCGCGAGCTGGCCCTGGTGCCCGAGCTGGCCGGCACGCACGTCCGCAACGAGGTCGCGATCGTATTCGACTGGGAGAACTGGTGTGGCGCGAGGACGTGACGCTCACCGGCGCCCGACCCGAGCTCTTCTTCGACGGACCCGACTGGGACGACGACCGCCCGGCGGCCACGGTGCACACGCACGGCCGGGGGACCGCCCGCTACGTCGCGACCCCGGCACGATGCGGGCCTCGTCGACCGCGCACTGGCCGACGCGGGAGTCGCTCCCGTCCTGCCCGGCCTGCCCATTGGCGTCCAGGCGACGATCCGGCACGGCGCCGACCACGACGTCCTCATCCTGCTCAACCACACCGAGGACGAGCAGGAGGTGGCCCTGCCTGCCGAGCGCCGGGACCTGCTCGACGCCCACAGGCCCCTCGTCCGCCGGGCGACCCTCGCGCCGCGGGGCGTCGCCGTCCTCGGCAGCGGCGGCTGAGCGCCCCACCCACACGACCGCACCACCGCACCACCGCACCACCAGCCCACCGCTTGACCACGTACGTCCCACCCCCAGGCCTCACGGAGGACACAGTGAGAAGAGCCCTACTCCCCGCGATACTCGCCGCGGCGCTCGCCCTCGGAGCACTCGCCGCCTCCCCGACCGCCGCCTCCCCGACCGCCGCCTCCCCGACCGTCGCGTCCCCGACGGCCGGGACGACCGCCACGACCCCGGCCGCGGAGGCGTTGGCCGACTCGTGGACCGCGCCCCTCAGCACCCGCGGCCGCTACGTCGTCGATGCCGCGGGCAACCGCTTCAAGCTCAAGTCCGCGAACTGGCACGGCGCTCAGGGATCCTGGAACGGCTCCGGCGACATCAACGACCCGGCCAACCACCACGACGGTGAGAAGGGCGACCAGATGCCCCTCGGTCTGGACCGCGCGCCGATCGCGCGGATCCTCGCCGGATTCCACGAACTCGGCATCAACAGCATCCGGCTGCCGTTCTCGAACGAGATGCTGCACGACCAGCGCCCGGTCTCCGACGCCTCGGTCGCCGCCAACCCGAGCCTGCGCGGCAAGACCCCGCTCCAGGTCTTCGACGCCGTCATCGCGGCGACCACGTCCGAGGGCTTCGCGGTGATCCTCAACAACCACACCAACACCTCGCGCTTCTGCTGCGGTCTGGACGGCAACGAGCGCTGGAACACCAGCCAGTCCACCGCGCAGTGGGAGAACGACTGGCTCGACCTCGCCCGGCGCTACAAGGGCAACAAGCGCGTCGTCGGCGCCGACCTCTACAACGAGGTCCGCCGCACCGTCACCGACGACGCCAACTGGAACTGGGGCAACGGCCACGACTGGTGGGCCGCGTCCCAGCGCCTCGGAGACCGGCTCCTCACCGAGGCCAACCCCGACCTGCTGGTGATCGTCGAAGGCATCAACTGGCAGGGCATACCGGCCGACGGGCTGCCCCACGGGCGTCCCACGCTCGAACCGGTACGCACCCTCTCGCACACCCTCGTCGCCTCGAACAAGCTGGTGTACGCGGCGCACTTCTACGGCTACACCGGGCCGAACCACACCGGAGCGACGGGCATGGGCGAGACCCACGACCCGCGCTACCAGGAACTCTCCCGAGAGGACCTCTTCGCGACCCTGCAGCGGCAGGCGTTCTACGTCACGGCCGAATCCGGCCGCCACTTCACCGCACCCCTGTGGATCAGCGAGTTCGGCATCGGCAGCGACGAGACCAACCCGCAGGCCCGCGCCTGGTTCGGCAACCTCGTGGACTACCTGATCGCCAACGACACCGACTTCGCCTACTGGCCCCTGGTCGGGTGGACCGGACACGGCACCTGGTCGATCCTCAACTTCGATGCC
Source organism: Streptomyces sp. NPDC048424 (assembly GCF_040651555.1). Lineage (NCBI taxonomy): Bacteria > Bacillati > Actinomycetota > Actinomycetes > Kitasatosporales > Streptomycetaceae > Streptomyces > Streptomyces sp. NPDC048424. Next base: position 85,031 of record NZ_JBEZKE010000005.1, read on the forward strand.
TCGGGCCGCCGTTCCGGACTCCTCGACGGCGGCGACTGGCGTGCCGGCGACTGGAACCGGCTGGTCACCTCCCCGCAGAAGAGCGGCACGGTCGCCGTCTCCGACACCTGGGACATGCTCAACCTCGACCACGCCGACGCGGTCCAGTCGGCACGCGTACGGGCGCTCGGCGACTGGGACTCGGGCGCCCGCAAGGGGACCTGCCCCGACGGGCAGCGGCTCATCGGCCTGGCCCACCGTGACGGGCGCGGCCTGTGCACCGACGCCGGGGCCCCCGGCCTGCCGGCCACCGGCCCGGCGCCGACCGTCGTGAACGACGAACGCAACGTACAGCAGGGCGATTGGGCGGGCGGCTACACCAAGTACCAGTGCGGGCCGAACCAGTTCATGACCGGCTACAGCGTGCGCGGCCAGGCGGTCTCCGCGGTCCTGTGCGCCCAGGCGGTCCGGACGCTGGGGACGAACGGCCGAACCGTCTGGTTCGACCGCGGTGACAACCGGCCGGCCGCGGGCCCGGGCGGAGAGTTCGCGTACGGCAACCACAAGGGCCAGTGCGGCGCCGACGAGTACGCCGCGGGCATCGCCTTCACCGGGGCGTGGGCCAAGGGCAAGACTCCGGACGCCCTGCTGTGCCGCAAGCTGTGACCTCCGACGGCTGAAGGCTGACCGCACCGCGCACCCGGTGTTGCTCCGGGTGCCCGGTGCGGTCGCACCGTACGGTGGTTCCGTGACGGACCATGCGGCGGACGCGGTGAGCACGGAGATGGCCGCGGCCCAGCTCAAGGAACGGCTCTACGCGACGATCACCATGATCTCCGTGGTCATCGGGCTCGCCGGCAGCAGCCACGTCAGCGCCTTCGGAGCCGCGGCGACGATCGGGACCGCCTCGGTGGGCCTGTGGCTGGCCGCGCTGGTCGCCGACCAGCAGGCCCACCGCGTGACGCACGGAGCCCTCGCACGTGGACGGGAACTGCGCGCGATGCTCTTCGTCAGCAGCCCGCTGCTGCTGTCCGCGGTGGGCCCGCTCGCTCTGGTCGGCGCCTCGGCACTGGGGGTGATGGGCCTGGACACGGCGCTGCTCGTGGCGGCCGGGGTCAACGTCGCCACCCTGTTCGCGTGGGGGTGCTACGGAGGGATCCGGATGGGGGGCGGGACGGCCTTCGCGCTGCTCGCCGGCGGGATCGACGCGGCGATCGGCACGGCGGTCGCCTTGGTCAAGGCCGCTGCCGGGCACTGACGTCACCAGGACGCGTCCGCGGGAGGTGGTGCCGGCCGGCCGACACCACGAGGCGAACGGCGCGCAGGGCCTGGAGGTCCTCCAACGGGTTGCCGTCGACGACGAGGAGGTCGGCGCGGTAGCCGGGGCGGAGCAGGCCGGTGTCCTCCGCGAGGCCCAGAGCCTGCGCGGTCTCCGTCGTGGCGAGGTCGACGACCTCCGCCGGGGTGAAGCCGATGTGCTCGAAGAACTCCAGGCTGGAGACGAAGTCGTCGAAGACGGCCCGGGGGACCCCCGCGTCGGTACCGGCGATGAACCGTACGCCCCGCTCTCGCATCCAGCGCAGCCGGTCGAACATCTCCTCCGCGCGCTCCGGACCGAAGCGCCGGGCGAAGCCCCGCCAGTCGGGACTGGCCGCCGGGCAGACCCGGATGCCCCGGGCCACGATGGCGGCGACGAGTTCCTCCCGTACGTCGAACCCGTCCCGCCCCATCCACGTGCAGTGCTCGATCGTGGCCACGCCCGCGGCGACGGCCGCGGCGATCCCCTCGGTGCCGTGCGCGTGGGCTGCCACGGCCAGCCCGGCGGCGCTCGCCTCCGCCACCACGAGGCGCATCTCCTCGGGGGTGAACTGCGCCTGCCAGCTGGGAGGTCCGTCCTTGGTGATCCCCCCGCCGGTGGCCATCACCTTGATGACGTCGGCGCCGAGCTCCGCGTTGCGCCGGACGGCCGCCCGGATGCCGTCGGCCCCGTGGACCTCGCCGCCCAGGAACCAGCAGTGCCCTCGTTGTCCGGTCAGGGGCGTGCATGCGGCCAGGATGCGGGGACCGGGCCGCAGCCCGCCGGAGATCTCCGCGCGCAGCCGTACGGCCAGTGCGCCCCGGTCGCCGAGGTCGCGAACGGTGGTGACGCCCGAGCCCAGCAGCCGCGCCGCCCGGTCGGCCATGCCCAGGATCAGTTCGGCATCATCCGTCTCGCGCAGGCCGGCCACCGGATCGGGGCCGGCATCGAACGCGAGATGGACGTGGGCGTCGATGAGTCCGGGCAGCACGGTGGCGCCGGGGAACGCGAACCGGGGCAGGTGGCGCGGGGTACGGGCCTCGACGGCCGGCTCCGGGCCGACGGCGGTGATGGTCCCGCCTTGGACGAGTACGGCCCCGTCGGTCAGATGCCGGCCGCGAGGGCCCGTCACGATGCGTGCTGCCGAGATCAGGCAATCCATGGAGGTCTTCCTCGTTTACGGGGTGATGGCGTCGGCGAGCAGGACCAGCTGGCGTACGTCATCCTCCAGGCTGTCGCCGTTCGGCAGGGCGATCGGCACGGCCTGCGAGGGCGCCGGTTCCCCGGCCGCGAGGGCCGTCCGCAGATGCCGCGCGGCGGATTCGGTCGCGAGCTCGCTCGTCGTAGGGTCCTCTTCCGCTTAGGCCGCGAAGATCGCCCGGACAGGGCCTAGCCCGAGACGGCCTCGTCCCAGCCGCGGTTGACGGTCTCCCTGGCCTTCGCGGTCTGTCCCTCCGTCGGGAACGTCGGCGTGCCCTCGACCGTCGGCAGTTTCTCCGCGGCCGTCTTGTCGAGGGTGCCGTCCTTCTCCATGGCGTCCATCAGGACGGGGCGCGCGTAGGCGCCGAGCCGGAGGTTCTGGCCCTCCGGGCTGAAGACCCACTCCTGCCACAGGCGTGCCGCGGCGGGGTGCGGGGCGTCCTTGTTCACCCCGTTCGCGTAGTACTCGGCGAAGCTGCCGTCGAAGGGGATGGCGGTCCGCCAGTCGACGTCCGCGCCCTTCTCGCGGAACGCGTCGGCGTATCCGAGGTTGAGGAAGTCCCAGTCGATGCTGATCGGGGTCCGGCCCGTCTCGATCGTGGCCGGTGACGATGCGACCGGGATGAAGTTGCCGTTCTTGCGGAGCTCGGCGAAGAAGTCGATGCCGGGCTGGATGTTGTCGAAGGACCCGCCGTTCGCGAGGGCCGCCGCGTACACGCCGGCGAAGGCGGAGCCGGACTTGGTGGGGTCGCCGTTGAGCGCGACCTGGCCCTTGTACTCGGGCTTGCGCAGATCGGCGAAGGTCGAGGGGCAGGTCTTCACGCGCTTGGCGTCACAGCCGATCGACATGTAGCCGCCGTAGTTGTTGTACCAGCGGGCGTCCGGGTCCTTCTGGTCCTCGGGGATCTGGTCGAAGGCGGCGACCCGGTACGGGGCGAGCAGGCCCTGCCGGGCCGCGGACTGGGCGAACGAGCCCCCCACGTCGATCACGTCCGGGGCGCGGCCGCCGTCCCTGCGCTCCTTCAGGGCGTTGATCTCGTCCTGGCTGGTCCCCTCCGGGTTCTCCACCGTGACCTTGATCCCGTACTTCTTCTCGAAGCCGTCGATCAGCGCGCCGTAATTGGCCCAGTCGCGCGGGAGCGCGATCGCGTTGAGCGAGCCCTCCTTCTTCGCCGCCGCGGTCAGCGCCGCCATGCCGCCGGCGTCCGCGGCCGAGGTGGCCACCGCAGGCGCCCTGGGCCCGGCGACGGGCTTGTCTCCGCAAGCGCCGAGGGGCGCCGCCGAGAGGGCCAGGCAGGCGGCGACGAAGGCTGTCCGGAGACGGGATGCGGGCACAAAGGCTCCATAACGGGCGGTCGCGTACCGATCGAGCCCAGCGTACGTTCGACGGCCTCGGCAGCGCAGTCCCGAACGGTGGTGTCCGCCCTCTTCCCCGGTAGCCGCCGTAACGGCGGCTACCGGAACGCGTCGTCGTCCCACCCGGCCAGGAGCGCCTCGCCGAGATCCATCGCGGCCGGTGCGGCCCCGTCGTGGAGCGCCTGCTCGCTCCAGATGATCTTTCCGCGGGGGGTGTAGCGGGTGCCCCAGCGCTCGGCGAACTGCGCGACGAGGAACAGACCGCGGCCGCCCTCGTCGGTGTCCGCGGCGCGGCGCAGGTGCGGGGAGGTGCTGGACCCGTCGGAGACCTCGCAGACCAGGCAGCGGTCGTACAGCAGCCGCACCCGGATGGGCTCGGTGCCGTAGCGGACGGCGTTGGTCATCAGCTCGCTGAGGATGAGCTCCGTGGTGAAGGCGATGTCCTCCAGGCCCCACTCCGCCAGCCGGCGGGAGCAGGCGTTGCGCACCGGGGAGACCGCCGCGGGGTCGGGGGAGACGTCCCACTCGGCGATCCGCGAGGGGTCCAGCCGGCGGGTGCGGGCCACCAGCAGCGCGACGTCGTCGCTGGGCCTGGTGGGCAGCATCGCCTCGATCACGGCGCTGCACGTCTCCTCCGGGGTCCGGGCGGGCCCGGACAGGGCGGCGCGCAGGGCCGCCAGGCCCGCGTCCGGATCGAGGTCGCGGCTCTCGATCAGCCCGTCGGTGAAGAGCGCCAGCCGGGAGCCCTCGGGCAGGGTGAGCGTGGTGGTCTCGATGGGCATGCCCGCGCCCAGGCCCAGCGGCGGGGAGACCGGCACCTCGGGGAAGGACACGGTCCCGTCGGGGGCGACCAGCGCGGGGCCCGGATGCCCGGCGGTGGCGGCGGTCACCTGCCCCGAGACGGGGTCGTAGATGGCGCACAGGCAGGTGGCTCCGGTGATCCCCTGCCACTCCTGCTCGTCGGTGTCGATGTGGGCGACCAGCTCGTCCAGGTGGCTCAGGAGCTCGTCCGGGGGCAGGTCGAGGGTGGAGAAGTTGTACACGGCGGTGCGCAGCCGGCCCATGGTGGCGGCGGCGTGCAGACCGTGGCCGACGACGTCGCCGACCACCAGGGCCACCCGGGTGCCGGGCAGCGGGATGACGTCGAACCAGTCACCGCCCACCCCGGCCCGGGCGGCCAGATAGCGGTGCGCGACCTCGACGGCGGACTGCTCCGGCACGCCCCGGGGCAGCAGGCTGCGCTGCAGGGTGACGGCCATGTTGTGCTCGCGGGTGTAGCGGCGGGCGTTGTCGACGGACACGGCCGCCCGGGCGGTCAGCTCCTCGGCGAAGGACACGTCCTCCTCGTCGAACGGCGGGGAGTCCTGCCCCCGCCAGTAGCCGGCCATCCCCAGCACCACGCCCCGGGCCCGCAGGGGTACGACGATCAGCGAGTGGATGCCGCGGTCCAGGATCTGCCGGGCGTTGGCCTGGTGCTGGGCCCGCCAGCGGCGGGAGGCGCGCAGGTCGGCCTCCAGGACCGCACGGCCCTGGGCCAGCCCGGTGGCCATGGGCCCGGCGGGGGCGAACCGGATCAGCTCGCCGACGGGGGTGAGCGGGTGGTCGCCCCGCAGGCCGACGACGGCGGTGCGGCGCATCTCGGTGTTCGCCTCGGGCGGCTCCTCGCCGCGCAGCACCGGGTCCAGCAGGTCGACCGTGACCACGTCGGCGAAGCGCGGGACCGCCACCTCCGCCAGTTCCTCCGCGGTGCGCTCCACGTTCAGCGTCGTACCGACCTGCACCCCCGCGTCGTAGAGCAGCTTCAGCCGCTCCCGGGCCACCTCGGCCCTGCCCGACAGCGCCCGCAGCTCGGTGGTGTCCCGCAGGGTGACGACGGTTCCGGCCTTCCCGTAGGGGGCGGTGGGCCGGATGTTGATCGCCAGCAGCCGATCGGCCGCCATGTGCAGCTCGTCGGTCGCGGAACGGCCCGATGCGATCGGCTCGGCGATCGCCTCCTCCAGACCCAGGTCCGTGACGGGGCGGCCCTCCGCGTCCGCCGGCAGGTCCAGCAGGCGGCGCGCCTCGTCATTGGCCAGCAGCAGCCGTCCGCCGCCGCCGATGATCAGTACGCCCTCCCGCACCGCGTGCAGCACCGCGTCGTGGTGCTCGTACATGCTCGTCATCTCGGCCGGACCCAGGCCGTGGGTCCGGCGCAGCAGCCGACGGCTCACCAGAGCCGTCCCGCCCGCGCTCAGGATGAGCACGCCGGCCGCGGTCCCGAGGACGACCGGCAGCTGCCGGTTCACCATGCCCTGGACGTTCTGGACCGTGACCGGGGAGGAAACGACGGCGATGACGCGGCCGTCGGGGTCCTTGACGGGGACCACCGAGACCACCGACTGCCCCAGAGAGCCTTCGAACGTCTCGGTGAAGGACTTGCCGGCCGCCGCCTTGGAGAAGGGGCCGACGACGCGCCGCCCGATCTGCCGCGGGTCGCTGTGGGTGAGGGTGACCCCGTCGACCGTGTAGACGTTGATGCCGTCGACCCCGGCGACCTTCGCCGCCGCCTGGGCGCTCGGCTGCAGCACCGCGCTCGGGTGGGCGCTGTGCACGGCCGCGACGATGCCGGGTGATTCCGCGAAGGTTCCGGCGGCGGCGAGCGTACGGTGCCGGGCGTCCAGCATGGCGTCGCTCCGGGCCTGCACCACGAGCGCCGCCACCGCGGCGGCGACGAGGAGCACCACGACGGCCAGCTGGAGGAGGAACACCTCGCCGGCCACGCTGCGCACGCTCAGCAACGAGGACAGACGCTGTGGCCGCCGCGCTCCTCCCATGGGGGGCTGGACGCGCTCCGGCCGGAGGTCGGTCATACTCCATCTTCTTACCTCGGCGGCCCGTCGGCAGCGGGGAGCGCCTGCGCGGCGTCCCCGGCGACCGGATGCCCGTGCTCACCGTGGCCGTCGGGGCGGCCGCGGCCCCGCTCGCCCGGCGCCGGAGCCCCGCGTGGCGCTCCCGGGGGCGGGACCCGAGAATGAGATGGCCGGAGGGGGGCGCGCGGGACGGTGGTTCATTTCCCGCACTGCCGTAGAGACGCAGGTGATGACCCATGTGCCGATGGCTCGCGTATTCGGGTACGCCCATGCTGCTCGACACCATCCTGTACAAACCGGCTCACTCGCTGATCGACCAGAGCCTGCACTCCAAGCTCGGAGTGGAGACGACGAACGGCGACGGGTTCGGTGTCGGCTGGTACACGGACGACATCGAATCCCCGGCGCTCCTCAGGGACGTCGGTCCCGCCTGGAACAACCGCAACCTGCGGGAGATGGCGGACCACGTCCGCTCCCCGCTGTTCTTCGCGCACATCCGGGCGTCGACCGGGACGGCGGTGCAGCAGTCGAACTGCCATCCGTTCCGGCACGGCCGCTGGATGTTCATGCACAACGGAGCCATCTCCGGTTTCCACCTGATGCGCCGGGAGCTCACCCTGCTCGTCGATCCCGCCCTCTACGCCGACATCGGCGGAACGACGGACTCCGAGGTGATGTTCTACCTGGCCCTCACGTACGGCCTGGAACAGGACCCGCCGACCGCCATCGCCACGATGGCGGGAGTGGTGGAGCGGGTCGGGCACGAGCACGGCGTGGAGTTCCCGCTCCAGATGACGCTCGCCATGACCGACGGCGAACGCGTCTGGGCCTTCCGCTACTCCAGCGGGCACGCCTCCCGCTCGCTGTTCTACAGCAGCAAGGTGGACTCGCTGCGCAGGCTGCACCCGGACATGGCGTTCCTCCAGGAGGTCTCCGACGAGACCCGCCTCATCGTGTCCGAACCGCTCGGGGACCTGCCCGGCGCCTGGAACGAGGTACCCGAAAGCAGCTACGGCGTCGTACAGCCGGGCGCCGACGAGCTGTTCCCCTTCGTCCCGGTGCCCGCGTGACCAACGACCGACAGGAGAGCGGGCCATGCAGATCTCGATGCTCAACCTGGCAGCGGACTACGACTACCCCCTGCTGAACGTGTTCTGGACCATGATGATCTTCTTCCTCTGGGTCCTCTGGTTCATGCTGCTCTTCCGCGTCATCGGCGACATCTTCCGTGACGACGGACTGGGCGGCTGGGGCAAGGCGGGGTGGACCATCCTCGTCGTCGTGGTGCCGTTCCTCGGCGTGTTCGTCTATCTGATCGCCCGAGGACGCGGGATGGGCGAGCGCGAGCTCCAGCGGGCCCAGCAGCAGGAAAAGGCCTTCCAGTCCTACGTGCGCGAGAGCGCCGGGCCCACCGGTCACGCCGATCAACTGGCGAAGCTCGCCGAGCTCAAGAACCGCGGCGACATCACGCCGGCCGAGTACGAGCAGGCCAAGGTCAAGGTCCTCAGTTCCTGAGGAACGGACCAGGACTCACAGGAAGGCGAGGCCGATGCTCCCCTATCCGCCGATCGCCGAGCACGGTCTGATCGGGGACCTGCAGACGTGTGCCCTCGTCTCGTCCGAGGGCGTGCTCGACTGGTTCTGCTCTCCCCGCTTCGACGCGCCCAGCATCTTCGCGAGCCTGCTCGACGACCGCCGGGGCGGCTACTTCGCCATCACCGCGGACCCGCCCGACGTCTCCGCCGACGGACCGGCGGGCAACGCCGAGGTCGTCAGCCAGCAGCTCTACCTGGCCGACACCGCCGTCCTCATGACCCGTTTCCTCACCCCCGAGGGCGTCGGCGAGGTCGTCGACTTCATGCCCGTGCGCGATCCGCACACCGTCACCGACCGGCACCACGTGGTGCGGGTGATGCGCGGGGTACGCGGAACCGCGCGCTTCAGCCTGGAGTGCCGCCCGCGCTTCGACTACGGCCGGGCGCCGCACGACCTGACGTTCGACGGCACCACCGCCCGCTTCGACGGCCCCGGCATCACCGCGTACCTGCAAGCACTGGGGCCGGTCGCCCTGGAGCCCGACGAGACGGACGTGCGCGCGAGCGTGGCCCTGGCCGAGGGCGAGCGCGCGGCCGTCCTCCTGACCGTCTGCGACGCCGACGGCGCGCCCCCGCCGGCGGTGAACGTGCACGACATGACGGAGGAGTTCAACGACGTCCGCGACTTCTGGCACGGCTGGACCTCGCGCTGCACCTACCGCGGCCGCTGGCAGCAGATGGTGAACCGCTCCGCGATCACCATCAAGCTGATGACGTACGCACCGACCGGCGCACCGATCGCCGCCGCCACCATGGGCCTGCCCGAGCAGGAGGGCGGGGAGCGCAACTGGGACTACCGCTACACCTGGGTCCGTGACGCGTCCCTCTCGGTCCGCGCCATGCGCGACCTCGGATTCACCGACGAAGCCAACGCCTTCCGCAGCTGGCTGCTCCGGCGGCTGCAGGACGGCGGGGCTCCCAACGGCGAACCCCTGCAGATCATGTACCGCGTCGACGGGGACCCGTACCTGAGCGAGGAGATCCTCGACCACATGGAAGGGTGGCGCGGCTCCAGACCGGTGCGTTCGGGCAACGGCGCCGCGGACCAACTGCAGATGGACATCTACGGCGAGGCCGTCTACGCCCTCGCCCAGACCGGCCAGGTCAGCAACGTGATCGGCTACGACGACTGGCTGCGCTGCGCCGCCCTGCTGGACTGGCTGTGCGACAACTGGGACCGCCCCGACGAGGGCATCTGGGAAACCCGGGGCGGCCAGAAGGACTTCACCTACAGCCGTCTCATGTGCTGGGTCGCCCTGGACCGCGGCATCCGGCAGGCCGCGGCCACCGCCCGCCCCGCCGACGTGACCCGCTGGACGGCGGCACGGGACGCGATCCTCGACCAGGTCATGACCCTCGGCTGGAGCGAAGAGCGGCAGGCGTTCGTCCAGGAGTACGACAACACCGTCCTGGACGCCTCCCTGTTGCTCATGCCGATGGTCGGTTTCATCGCCCCCAAGGATCCGCGCTGGCTGTCCACCCTCGACGCCATGGACACCGAACTCGTCTCCGACAGCCTCGTCTACCGCTACGACCCCGCCGCCTCTCCCGACGGCCTGCAGGGCTCGGAGGGCACCTTCTCCCTGTGTTCCTTCCTGCACGTCTACGCCCTCGCCAAGGCCGGCCGGGTCCATCAGGCCCGCTACTCCTTCGACAAGATGCTCACCTACGCCAACCACGTCGGGCTGTTCGCCGAAGAGGTCGGCCTCACCGGCGAACAACTGGGCAACTTCCCCCAGGCCTTCACCCACCTCGCCCTCATCACCGCGGCCCTCGCGCTCGACACCGAACTCGACGAGGCCGCGAGGGTCGCCTGACAGCCGCCCGACGCCTGCTCTCCGAGGAGGTGCGCCACGATGGTGCTCGACCTGCTCCTCATCGCGCTGGCGGTCACCCTGTTCCCGCTGCCCATCATGGCCTTCGTCCTGGTGGTGTCCGCACCCGGCGGGGTGCGGAAGGGCCTGGCGTTCATCGGCGCCTGGCTGGCGTGCCTCGTGACCGTGATCGCGGTGGTCCTCCTCTTCACCGGCGGGCAGCCGCCCCCGCCCCGCTCTCCTCCCTCGATCGCGGGGCTCGTGGCCACGCTGGTGATCGGTATCGGCCTGGTCGTCTACAGCGAGCACCGGCGGCGCCGGAGCCGCCGGCGCGCCGCGACTCCGGATCCCTCCGCGGAGGAGGGGAGTGAGGGGAGTGAGGGGACCGAGGCTTCCGGATCGTCCGTGACGTCAGGGTCTTCCGTGACGTCACGGATGGACGAGGCCACCGGATGGTCCGCGGCGGCCCTCGCCGTGCTCCTCCAGCCCTGGGGGATGGTCGCCGCCGCGGCCGCCACCGTCGTGCAGGCCGACCTCTCCCAGTGGCAGTCCTTCCTGGCCCTCATGGGCTTCTGCCTCCTGGCCACCTCCACGCTCCTGGCCATGGAGCTGTACATGGTGTTCTCACCCGAGAGGGCCCAACGAGCCCTCTTGGGCCTGCGCGCCTGGCTGGAACGGCACAAGGACCAGGCGATCGTGGTCCTGTGCCTCCTCCTGGGTCTGTGGCTGGTCGCCAAGAGCCTCTACCAGCTCACCGGCTGAGGTGCGGGGCCCCGCGGCGGATGCTGCAATGAGAACGGGGCCGTGTCCGGCCCCTCGACGCGTTTCCCCAGCCCACACCGCCGGGCCGCCGAGCCACACGCAAGGAGTGCTCATGAGCGACGACATCGAAGACATGGGCCCCGTCGACTTCCTGGTCGTCGAGTTCCCCGGAAACCGCATGACGGGCGAGGCGTTCCCCCTGCTGGTCGACCTGGTGGACAAGGGCATCATCCACCTCCTCGACCTCCGCTTCGTCCAGAAGGACGCCGACGGGACCGTCACCGCCCTGGAACTCACGGACCTCGACGGTGAAGGGAACTCCTTCGGCCTGTCCGTCTTCGAAGGCGCGTCGTCCGAACTCCTCGGCCAGGACGACCTCGACGAAGCGGGCAACGCCCTCCAGCCGGGCAACGCGGCCGCGATCCTCGTCTACGAGAACCGGTGGGCCGCCCCCTTCGCCCGGGCCCTGCGCCGCAGCGGCGCCCAGATGGTGGCAAGCGGCCGGATCCCCGTGCAGGCCCTGCTCGCCTCCCTCGACGCGGACGGAGCCCCCGAAGGCGGCCAACTGCCGTAGTGAACCGATCGGGTTCGGGCAGGGTCGGGACCACACGCGTCCACGGGCGGAGAGAACCTCTCCGCCCGTGGACGCACCGTGGTGCACCCGGCCGCCACCGGCCGGTCAGCTGCCGAGGATCTTGCTCTTCTGCGCCGCGAACTCCGCCTCCGTCAGGATTCCCTGCTCCTTCAGCGCTCCGAGTTCCTTGAGCTGGTCGATCTTGCTGCTCATGTCATCCGCCATCGGCGGAGCGGCAGCGGGCGCGGGTGCGGGTGCGGCGGCGTACTGTTGCTGCTGCTGTGCAGCGGCTTGATCGTCCTGCGTGGCCCACCGGCCCGCCTGGCGCCGCGAAACACGGTTGGACACCGCCGTCGCCGTACCGGCGACCACCGCGGTGCGCGCTACTCCTCGAAGAAGACCAGGCACGTCGTTCTCCCTTGCTGACGGGGCCGGCCCAACGGTCCAGCCGCCGGCCCTCCACTCCCTCCAGCATCGCACCTCGGCAGGCGACTCACTCGGTGGTGGCTCCCGTGGTGATCAGGGCCGCGACCGCCGGCAGACCGGTCAGGGCCAGGGCCCGGCGCTGGCGGTCGGCCGCCGTGCCGTGCCGCAGCAGACGGTGGAGGAGCGAGCTCACCTCGCGGAAGTCACCGTTCTCCTCGAGGGCGGGGCCGATGTGCCGCAGGAGCGCGCACACCACGTCCCCGCTGCTCCGCATCCGGCCCGCCGGGTCCATCAACGTGCCGCTCATCCCGTGCCGGGCCGCATGCCACGTCGCGGCTTGCAGGATCTCCGGCGAGCACAGCGCGGGGGCGGCTCCCGCCTTCTCCTCCGCGATCGCGGTGGCGGCGAGCCCGCGGACGACGCCGGCGAGCATGACCGCGTCGTCCGCCTCCAGCTGTACGTCACAGCAGCGCACCTCGATGGTCGGGTAGCGCTCGGAGAGCCGGGCCTGCCAGTACAGCTGCCCCCGGTCGGGGATCAGCCCGGACTCCACCAGCGCGTCGGCGCGCGCCTCGTAGTCCGCGAACCCCGCGAAGTACGGTGGTGGGCCGCTGACCGGCCAGCGGCCGAAGATGATCGTGCGCCAGCTGGCGAAGCCGGTGTCCCGCCCGTCCCACAGGGGCCCGTTCGCGGACATCGCCAGCAGGGTCGGGAGCCAGACGCGCAGCCGGTTCAGGACGGCCACTGCGGTCTCCGGGTCGGGAATCCCCACGTGGACGTGCATGCCGCAGATCAGCTGCTCGTCGACGAGCAGCCGGGCCTCTCCCCGCATCCTCAGGTACCTGGCCGTGCTGGTGACGGGCACCGGGAGGACGTCCCGGACCGGCGCGGTGGCGGAGATCGCGATCCGGCAGCCGCTGGCCTGGGCGGCGGAGGCGACCGCGTGGCGCAGCCGCAGGAGATGGCCCCCGATCTCCTCCAGGCCCGTGCACACGGGGGTGGCGACCTCGATCTGTGCCTGGAGCAGTTCGTCCTGGACCTCTCGCTCCTCCGCGATCGGTGTCAGGCTGGCCGCGGCACGCACCTGCCGCACGAGCGGTATGGGCAGGAGCGTCTCCGGGTCGACCAGCAGGTACTCCTCCTCGACCCCAACAGTGATCATGCTGGGTGGTACCCCGAACCGGTCGTGATCACCCAGGCGAGGGGATATTTCGGCGTAATAGGGGAAAATCTGCCGCTTTTCGTGTCAGGGGCAGCTCGACCGCGGGTCGTCGTGGACCAGGGCGCAGACCATCTGCTCGCCGCGCCGGTGGTCCGGATAGGTCGCGAGCAGTTCGGCCTTGAAGTCGTTCCACTGGCGGGTGATCTCGGCGGTGGCCCCGGACACGGCGTGGTCGAAGTTGTCGCCGGTCCTCGAGCGGGGGGACGCGGCGGTGTCCTTGTTCAGGCCCTTGTTGTGCGTGACACGGCCCGCGCAGTCGTCGTCCTTGACGCCGGTGGAGTCGAAATCGGAGTAGCAGCCGGTCGCGAGGTCCACGGGTATGCGGGCCCGTGCCTCCCGGGTCCAGTCGGCGTCACTCATGGTGCTGTAACGGCGGACGTCGAGGAAGGGGGCGACATCGGTACGGGCCAGTCCGGGAGGGTTGGTGAGGCCGACCGGGCCGGGGGCGGCCCGGTCGGACCAGTTGGAGTGCGAGTAGAAGTCCTCGATCGGGTGCCACCCGCGGCCGAGCTGTTCCAGGACGGCGCACTTGGCGGGGCCGGACGTCTCCTTCCAGGTGCAGTGCGAAGACAGGTCGCTCTGGTCGGCCCGCACCTTGCCGTCCGCGTCGACGAGCCCGTCGGCCGCCCGGACCGCGTTGCGGAAGCGGGTCACGGAGGTGCGGACGCAGGCGAGGAGCTCGGTGGTGGCCTCGTCCCGGCCGCGGGGATAGTCCTGGTCGTAGCGGGGGGCGAGGTAGTCGGCGTTGTCGCAGTGCAGAGGCCCCAGGAGGAAGTAGCCGCCGTGGTCGTCGGCGTTGACCGCCCCGTCGCGGTCGTCGGCCATCTCGGACAGGGTGACCGGCTCCCAGGGCAGGGCCGCCCGGGTGATCTGCTCGTGGTTGTCACCGGTGAACGCGAACGCGGGACCGGGCGGCGCGGCGGCCAGGGCGATCACGAAGGCGGCCGCGACGATCGCCGGCGGCAGGCCGGGTGGGGGACGGTGGGACACGCGATCACGAGGCCCGGGCCGCCGAGCCCTTGCCCCGTGCCGGCCGCTTCGCCCGTGACGGCGTGGCCGCGGTCCGGACGGTGGGCCACTTGAGTTCGAGCTCCAGCTCGATCTCCCCCTCGCCGACTTCGACCTCGATCTCGGTGCGGAGTTCGTCGGGGACCTGCAGGCTCAGCGTCCCGGAGCCGAATTCCAGCTCGACTTCGCCGCCCTGTCTCAGCGCCTCCGCGAGCGCGGAGAGCTGATCGGCGGCCTCGAGGCGTGACAGGGAACTCTTCTGCTCGAACTTGAGGTCCTTCATGGACGTCTCCGATCCGCTGCCTCGACAGCTTTTCGACAACTAGGGAACGGTGCTTGCCCCCGAACCCCGGGGGAGGAACGCCGCGGCGGCGAGACCGGCCAGCCCGAGGACGGCCAGCGTGATCATCGAGGCGGCGTAGGCATGGGTGGTGAGTCCGGCGACGAGGATGGTGCCGGCGATCGCGGTGCCGAGGGACGAGCCGAGGTTGGACACGCTGCGCGACAGCCCGGAGATCTCTCCCTGCTGGTCCTCGGGGAAGCTCGACTGCACGATGTTGACCGACGGGGTCAGCATCACACCGAGCCCCAGGCCGATCAGCAGCAGCCCGGGTGCGAGGGCCCAGGGACTCGGAGAGCCGCGCACCATGGCCAGCAGGAGGGCGATTCCGGCGGTCGCCAGCACGAAGCCCGCCATGATGAGGGTGCGCTGTGCGTGCCGCTGCGCCAGGCGGGCGGCGGCCAGTGACGACACGAGCAGGCCGAGCGTGGCCGCCGTGAAGATCACGCCGGTCTGGACGGCGTCGTATCCGCGCACGACCTGGAGATAGGCCGCGACGACGAACGACGTCCCCATGAGCACCAGCCACTGGATGTTCTGCGTGACGAGACCGAGGTTCGACGTGCGGTCGCGGAACAGGCTCGTCGGCAGGAGGGGCTCCTTGCCGGCCCGCTCCTCGGCGCGTACCCACAGGAAGAACCACAGCAGTACGAGCGCACCGAGGACGATCAGAGCGAGCATCAGCCAGACGTTGTCGTCGGCCGCCAGGATCCCCGTGACGAGGAGGATGAGCCCGACGGCCGAGAGGACCGCTCCACCGGTGTCGAAGGGGCGCGTGGGATCCGGCGGCAGGGGGTCCTCGATCCGCCGGCTCAGCATGATGATCAGGGCGATCACCGCGGCCTGGAACACGAAGGCCGCCCGCCAGCTGATGGCCGAGGTGATGAGCCCCCCGATCAGCGGCCCGGCGGCCGCGCCGATGCCTCCCAGCGCCATGACGGTCCCGAAGGCGCGGGCACGTGAGGTCATGTCCGTGAAGAGGAGCGTCGTGAGGATGTAGACGGGCGGGATGAGCAGCGCCGTGCCGATGCCTTCGTGGATCGAGTTGCCGAGGATGAGGACGCCCAGGCCCGGGGCGGCGGCGCTCAGCAGGGCGCCGACGCCGTAGACGGCGAGACCGGTCAGGAAGCACCGCTTGCGTCCGTAGCGGACGGTCAGCTTGCCGCCGGGGATCATCAGCGCCGCCATGACCAGGAGGAAGATCGTGATCGCGACCTGCACTCCCTGCACGGTCGTGTCGAGGTCCTCGCTGATGTCGTTGATCATCACGTTCATGTTCGAACCGGCGAAGCTGCAGATGAACTGGGCCAGGGCGAGCGGGGCGAGCACACCGCGCATGGCCCCGGGCGTGCGTCCCGAGGTGTCGGCTTCCGCCACCGGCGCTGCTCCCTCCGCTTCGTCGAGCTGCTGCCATCGCCGCGCCCTGCCTCAAGACTGCGCCGCGGCCCCGCTCGCCGCACTCCGGATCGGGAGCGGCGCCCCATGCGCGGTACCCGGCGAGGTCCTAGGGTTGAAGTGAAGGAGTACCAGTGATCACTCAGGAGGACGTGACATGTCCACCGCATCCGAAACCCCTGTCCTGGACACCCTTGCCGCAATGACGGTCGACTCGCTCGAGCGGTGCGGGCTCGCCCCGGACATGCTGCTGCTCACCCGTATCGCGGCCCTCGCCGCATCGGACGCCCCGCCGATCTCCTACGCCGCCCACATCGATCCCGCCCTCCAAGCCGGCCTGACCGCCGAGCAGTTGCAGGACGTACTGGTCGCGATCGCCCCCATCGTGGGCACCGCCCGCGTGATGACGGCGGCCGGCAACATCGCCACGGCACTGGGCATCGCCATCGCCGTCGCCGAGGCCGAGATCGAGTCCCGGGGCTGACACGGACGCCCCACGGCACCACTGGAACGGCGGTCCGACAGGGCGTCGTTCGAGTGCTGAGGACGCAGGTCCAGGCAGGAGCACACTGATGTCCCAGAGCACGACCGCCGCGATGCGCGCGGTGCCCGGAAGCACACCCCAGGAACGCGCGGCCCAGGGCAAGGAGGCCCGGCGCCGCACGCCGCGCTCGGCGCACGCCGTGTACCGGCCGTCCCCGGACCGGCCGGACCCGCTGGCCATCCTGGAGGCGCAGTCCGGGGCCCGGGTACCCGAGCTGGTCCCGATCCGCTACGGCAGGATGCTGGAATCGCCCTTCCGGTTCTACCGGGGAGCCGCCGCGATCATGGCGTCCGATCTGGCCGGCAGCCCCGACTCGGGGATCACGGCCCAGCTGTGCGGCGACGCGCACCTGCTGAACTTCCGGCTGCTGGCCTCTCCGGAGCGGCGGCTGATGTTCGACATCAACGACTTCGACGAGACCCTGCCCGGCCCCTGGGAGTGGGACGTCAAACGGCTGTCGGCGAGCTTCGTCATCGCGGGCCGGGCGAACGGCTTCGACGACGCCGAGCGCGCGGGCATCGTGGCCGCCGCCGTGCGCTCGTACCGCGAGGCGATGCGCGGCTTCGCCGGCATGGGCAACCTCGACGTCTGGTACGCGAAGATCGACGCGGACCGCCTGGAGGCCCTCACCACGGCCCAGCTCGACAAGGGCGGACGGAAGAAGCTGGCCCGTGCCATGGCGAAGGCCCGTTCGCGCGACACGCTGCAGGCCTTCGACAAACTCACGGAGCTGGTCGACGACCGGCCGCGGATCGCGGCGGACCCCCCGCTGCTGGTGCCGCTCGCGGACCTGCTGCCGGACGTCGAGCGCACCGAGCTCGAGGGCCGGTTCCGCCACTTGCTCGAAACCTACGGCCTCACGATGGCGAGTGACCGGCGGGTGCTCCTGGAGGACTACCGGATGGTGGACATGGCCCGCAAGGTGGTCGGCGTCGGCAGCGTCGGAACGCGTTGCTGGATCCTGCTGCTGCTCGGCCGCGACGGCCGGGACCCGCTCTTCCTGCAGGCCAAGGAAGCCGACACCTCGGTGCTCGCCGACCACCTCGGCGCGAGCCGGTACCGCAACCAGGGCGAGCGGGTGGTCTCGGGACAGCGGTTGATGCAGGCGGCGAGCGACATCTTCCTGGGCTGGGAGCGCGTGGACGGGATCGACGGCAGGCAGCGCGACTTCTACATCCGCCAGCTGCGCGACTGGAAGGGGATCGCGATGCCGGAGACGATGTCGCCCGCGCAGTTGGCGACCTTCGCCGAGGTGTGCGGCCTCACCCTCGCCCGTGCGCACGCGCGGTCGGGCGACCGGATCGCGATCGCCTCGTACCTGGGCCGCGGCGAGTCCTTCGACCGGGCGCTCGTCACCTTCGCCGAGGCGTACGCCGATCAGAACGAACGCGACCACCAGGCCCTGGTCGACGCGGTGCGCGCGGGCCGGCTCCCGGCGGAGGAACTTCCGGCGGCCTGACCGCGTGCCACACGTCAGGGGGCGCCGGCCGCCTTGGGGCCGTCGAAGTCCGCGGGCGGTTGCTCGGCGAGCGGAGCGGGCGCATGTGCCGTGCCGGCGGGGAGCAGTTCGGTCGTGGCGAAGGAGATCACGGCCGCGAGGATGGCGATCGGAATCATGGCGGAGCTGCCCATCAGCAGCACCACGAGGACCACGCTGCTGACCGGCAGCCGCATGACGGCGGCGGTGGCCGCCGCCATCCCCGCCGCCAGGGCCGGTACGAACCCCAGCCCGGGCAGGGGCGCCAGGAGGACGCCGGCCGCGGCTCCGAGGAAGACCGCGGGGAAGATGGCTCCGCCGCGCAGGCTGCCCAGGCACAGGGCGTAGGCGGCGGCCTTGAACAGCAGGACGGCGATCAGCGCGCCGACGGCCCAGGCGTGCGGGTCGGCGGCCAGCTCGCCGAGGGCGGTCTGGCCCGAGAGGGCGACGTCCGCGGGCGAGCGGCCGGTGATCAGGGCGTAGAGGGCGGCGCAGGCCGCGGCTCCCAGCGCGCACAGGACGGTGCGGGGGAGCACCCGGCCGGCGACGAACGCCGCGACCCGTCGGCCCGCCTCCAGGACGGGGTTCAGCAGCACGGCGAGGACGAGCGCGATGAGTACGGTCCACAGCACGTCCGGCGCGTCCAGGGACGGTAGGGGTGTGGGCAGCGTGAGGCTGAGGCTGCCGGTCTGCAGGCCGGTCCACTTGCCGAAGCCCGTGAAGACCAGGGCCCCGATCCCGCTGGAGAGCAGGGCGGGGAGCATGACCGCGAAGAGCTGGGGGCCGCCGATCCCGGAGATCTCGATGAGGAGCACGGCGGCGATCAGCGGGTTGCCGAAGATCGCCGCGATGGCCGCGGCCGCCCCGGCCGCGCCCAGCAGCGCGGTGGTCTGCGGGGTCGCCGGGGTCCGCGTGAGGTCCCGGAAGAGCAGGGCCAGGCCGCCGCCGAGGGCGATCAGGGGTGCCTCCGGTCCCAGGACCGCGCCCAGCGGCAGGCTCGCGGCCGCGGCGAGCACCACGCCCGGCAGCGCGGCCGGGGGCATCGCGCCGGCGTGCAGGCCGCCCGCGGGGATGTGGCCGCCCCCGCCGGTGAGCCGGGCGGCGACCAGGCCGACGATCACACCGGCGATCAGCAGCAGGGGCAGCGGCCACCACCAGGGCGCCGTGTCCCAGCCCAGGTGGTGCGGGAGGTCCGTCCAGAAGACGTGTTGCAGCTCGTGGAGACCGACGAGGAACCAGAACGCGACGAGCGAGACAGGAATGCCGAGGAGGGCCGAGTAGACCAGGATGACGAGGTAGCCGGGGGTGCGGAGGATCTCACGCAGCCGGTCCGCCTCCTTCGGCTGGCCGGTGCCAATGGGTTGAGGACTCGGCTCCGTCATGGAATTCCTTCTTCCTGGCACCTGACGCCGCCACCGAGGCGGCCGAACCTCTCGTCTCGATGATCCGCCCGGCCGGCGGTCTTCGCCGCCGGAAGGCAGCGGGGCCGAGGGAGGTCGGAGGAGGCGGGGGAAGGCCGGGGGAGGGCCCGTCCGGACATGCGAAGCCCCCCGCCGGATGCTGCAATGGCTCTGGCCCGTCCAGGCCCTGCCGCGGCCCCGCCGGACGCGGCGACCCGGTCCGCTCCGGTCCACCCGCACTCCCTGGGAGATGAGCGAACATGCCCGGAACCCTTCGTGGCCCGAGACGGACGTGCGGCGCCGGGACGGGGCCCGGCCGATGACGGCCTCGGATCCGCATCCCGCGGGGTCCGGCGGGGCCACGCAGCCCGAAGAGGCGGACCGGCTGCGCGACCTGCTGCGCAGCGCCGGCTATCTCAAGGCGCTCGTGTTCTGCGCCCTCATCGGTGTTCCGGTGTCGCTGGTGGCCTTCTGGTTCCTGGTCGCTCTCCACCAGCTGGAACATCTGATGTGGAGCGGTCTGCCGGAGTCCCTGGGGTGGGACGCCCCGCCGTGGTGGTGGCCGCTGCCGCTGCTGCTCGTGGCCGGCGTGAGCGTCGGGCTCGTGGTCACCCGTATGCCCGGCGGGGGCGGCCACATCCCTGCCGGCGGACTCCACACGGGCGGCGTCTCCCCCAAAGCCCTGCCCGGCGTCATCCTCGCCGCCCTGCTCAGCCTTCCCCTCGGCGCCACGCTCGGTCCGGAAGCCCCGTTGATCGCCCTCGGCGGCGGACTGGCGTTGCTCTTCAGGGATCTGGCGCGGGCGCCGGCAACCCCCCAGAGCACGGCGCTCCTGGGCGCGGCGGGAGCGGCCGCGGCGGTCGCGGTGATCTTCGGGAGCCCGCTGGTCGCGGCGGTTCTGCTGATCGAGGTGGCCGGGGTGGGCGGGCCCCAGCTGTTCGCGGTCATGCTGCCCGCGCTGCTGTCGAGCGGGGTGGGCTCACTCGTGTTCACCGGCTTCGGACGCTGGACCGGTTTCGACGCGCCCAGCCTCTCCGTGAAGGTGGGCGTGCCCCTTCCGCGGCTCGACGCCGGGGACGTGCTCTGGTGCATCCCGATCGCGGTGGCCATCGGTTTCCTCATGCACCTGGTCATGCGAGGGGGACGGTCGACCGCGCGGTTCGTCGCGAAGCGTCCCCTCGCCCATACGACCCTGTGCGCCCTCGCGGCCGGCGTCTGCGCCGCCGTGTACGGGCTCACCACCGGCCGGTCACCCGCGAACGTGTCCTCCTCCGGCCAGGACACGCTGAGCGCGATGGCCGCCGATCCGTCCGCCTGGGGGGCCGGGGCGCTGATCGCCGTGGTGCTCTGCATGGGCGTCGCCTACTCCCTCTGCCTGGGCAGCCTGCGGGGCGGCCCCGTGTTCCCGTCGCTGTTCCTGGGCTGTGCGGTGGGTGTGCTGCTCGCGCCCCTGCCGGGCCTGGGGGTCGTACCGGCCATGGCCGCGGGCATGGCGGCCTCGACGACCAGCGCCCTGCGGCTGCCGGTCAGCAGCGTCGTGCTCGTCGTCCTGGTGCTCGGCAGCGTGGCCATGACCCCGGTGGTCATCCTCGCAGCCGTCGTGGCCTTCGTGACGACCCAGTTGCTGCCGCCCGGACCCCCCGTTCCACAGGTGGGCAAGGCGGCGGGACCGCCGACCGCGCATCCCCCCGCCGCCGGTGCGTCGTCCGGCTCCGTCTCATGAAGGAGGCCGCATGGCACCTCACCACATGACGGTGCCCGCATCCGTGGTTCTCGTGACGGGCGTGGCGGGTTCGGGGAAGACCACCGTGGGACTGCTGCTGGCCGACCGGCTCGGCTGGGCCTTCCAGGACGCGGACGACCTCCACACGGCGGCGAACCGGGCCAGGATGGCCGCCGGCGAGGCCCTGTCCGACGAGGACAGACGCCCGTGGCTGGCCGCGGTCGCGGCATCGATCGACCGCCGCATCGCGGCGCGCGAACCCGCAGTCGTCGCCTGCTCCGCACTCAAGCGTGCCTACCGGGACCAACTGGCCCGGGGACGGCCCGACGTACGCCTGGTCCACCTGCACGGTTCGCGGCAGCTCATCCGGTCCCGGCTGCAGGCCCGGCACGGCCACTTCTTCCCCGCACGGCTGATGGACAGCCAGTTCGCCGACCTCCAGGAGCCGGCGCCCGACGAGCACGCCTGCGTGGTGGACATCGACCAGCCCCCGGAAGCCGTCGTCGAAGCCGTCCTCGCCCGACTCCGCGCCGTACCGCCCGAGGAGCCGCACATGCCCCCCACGGCATCAGGAGAACAGTGGCGGCTGCGCCACGGCCCGCACACGGCGGTGGTGGTCGAGCTGGGCGGCGCCCTGCGCCACTACGAGGTGGACGGGCGGCCGCTCCTCGACGGATTCGCCGCCGACGAGCCGATCACCGGCGGCCGCGGGCAGCTCCTCGTCCCCTGGCCGAACCGCATCGCCGGCGGCCGCTACCGGTTCGGCGACGAGGACCTGCAACTCCCGCTGACCGAACCGGAGAACGGCAACGCGATCCACGGCCTCCTCAGGTGGGTTCCGTGGCGGCCGCTCGCCCGCAGCGAGAACGCCGTCACGGTGGGCACCACCCTCTTCCCGCAGCCGGGATACCCGTACCGGCTCGAGGTCTCCGCCGAGTACCGGCTGGGGCCGGAAGGGCTGGAGACCACCGTCACCTCCACCAATACGGGGGACACGGCCGCGCCCTACGGCATGGGCCAGCACCCCTATCTGACCGTGGGCACCGACCTGGTGGACACCGCGCTGCTGACCGTGCCCGCCCGCCGGCGGCTCGTGAGCGACGCACACGGCCTGCCGACCGGTGAGGAGCCCGTCGAGGGCACGACGTACGACTTCCGCACCGCGAGGCCCATCGGCGAACAGCACCTGGACACCGCGTACACCGGGCTCGACCGGGACCCCGCCGGCCACTGCACGGTACGGCTCGCGCACCCCTCGGGGCGTCACGGCATCGACGTACGGCTCGTCGAGGGCATCGAGTACGTGCAGGTGTACACCGGGGACACGCTGTCGGAGCCCGGGCGGCGTCGGCGCGGTCTCGCCGTCGAGCCGATGTCCTGCCCGGCCGACGCCTTCCGCAGCGGCACGGCGCTCACCGTCCTGCAACCGGGCGACAGCCATGTCCTGCGCTGGGTCCTGGCCCCGTGGGGATCCCGGTGACCCCGGGCAGCGGGCCGTCGACGCCGCAGACCATGACCGATGGCGCCTTCCGCGCGCTGTACGAGGAGCTGCGCGAGCGCAGCCCCCGGGCCCCCGACGACCGGCGCGGGGCGCTCGGCCACCTGACGCCCGAGCGCGTCGTGGCCGCCGCCGCCGAAGTCCGCTCCGGACGTACGGTGTCCCTCGCCGCGCCCATCGAGACGCTGCCCGGCCCGGACAATCCCGAACCGGCACGCCACCGGATGATCGCGCCCGCCGACGGCGAGACCGGTGCGACCGGCGGCGACGCGCTGCACTTCGCCCGCGACCGGTTCGCGATGAACGTGCACGGGGACGCGGACAGCCATCTCGACGCGCTGTGCCACGTGCTGTTCGACGGGGAGCTCTACAACGGCGTGCCGGCGAGCAGCGTGACGTCCCATGGCGCCGGTGCGCTCACCGTCGAGGTCGTCCGGGACGGCATCGTCGGCCGTGGCGTGCTCCTGGACGTTCCGCGGCTGCGGGGCGTGCCGTGGCTGGAGCCCGGGGACCACGTGAGCGCCGCCGACCTGACCGGGGCGGAGGAGGCCCAAGGGGTCCGGGTGGGGCCGGGCGACCTGCTGTTCGTACGGGTGGGGCATCGACCGCGACGCGAGGAGCGCGGGGCGTGGGACGCCGCGCAGGCCCGGGCCGGCCTTCATCCCACGGCCGTACGGTTCCTGGCCGAGCGGCAGGTCTCCGCGCTGGGCTCGGACGGCAACAACGACACCGCCCCCAGCGCGGTGGCCGGGGTCGGCTTCCCCGTGCACGTGCTGGCGGTGCACGCCATGGGACTGCACCTGATGGACTACCTGCAGTTCGAGGAGTTGACCCGGGCCTGTGCCCGCGCCGGCCGGTGGTCCTTCCTGTGCGTGGTGGCGCCGCTCAGACTTCCGTCCGCCACCGGCTCGCCCGTGAACCCGATCGCCGTTCTGTGACGGACGGAGCGGGCGCCCCGTCCGGTCGCCGTACCCGGGAAGGAGCGATACGTTCGAAGAGGTGGGGTGGCTGCCGCGTCCCGGCAGCGCGCAGAAAGAGGACCCGGTGACGGAGCGGGTCCGCGAGCGCAAGGACGGTGGTCGCCGTGGGCGACTCCCCGCACTACGACGTCGTCATCATCGGCACCGGCGCCGGCGGCGGTACGCTCGCCCACCGGCTCGCCCCGTCCGGCAAACGGGTCCTCATCCTCGAACGGGGCGACTACCTTCCCCGCGAGCGGGACAACTGGGACTCCACCGCCGTGTTCGTGAAGGGCAAGTACCGGGCCCCGGAGTTCTGGCTGGACAAGAACGGCGACGAGTTCCCGCCCGAGGTCAACTACTACGTCGGCGGGAACACCAAGTTCTACGGCGCCGCCCTGTTCCGGCTGCGGCCCGAGGACTTCGGGGAACTGCGCCACCACGACGGGCTGTCGCCGGCCTGGCCGATCCGGTACGAGGACCTCGAGCCCTACTACACGCAGGCCGAGCACCTCTACCTGGTCCACGGACGCCACGGCGAGGACCCGTGGGAAGGGTCGTACAGCGCCCCGTACGCCCATCCGCCGGTCGAACACGAGCCGCGGATCCAGCAGTTGAGCGACGACCTGGAGAAGCGGGGTTTGCACCCCTTCCACCTGCCCATCGGCGTCAACCTGACACAGGACGAGCACGGGCGGGCGACCAGCTCCAGCGTCTGCATCCGCTGCGACCGCGTGGACGGCTTCCCCTGCCTGGTGCGCGCCAAGTCGGACGCCCAGGTGATCTGCGTGGAACCGGCCCTGCGGCACCCGAACGTCGAGATGATCACCAACGCGCGGGTGGTCCGGCTGGAGACCGACCCGACCGGACGCAGTGTCAGCAGCGTCGTGACCCGGAGCGAGGACGGCGCGGAGGCCTCCTACACCGCGGACATCGTGGTCGTCGCCTGCGGTGCGGTCAACTCCGCGGCGCTCCTGCTGGCCTCGGCCGACGACCGCCACCCGCGCGGGCTGGCGAACAGCTCCGACGTGGTGGGGCGGCACTACATGCGCCACAACAACCTGGCTCTGATGGCCATTTCGAAGGAGCCCAACGACACGAAGTTCCAGAAGACCCTGGCCCTGCACGACTGGTACCTCGGGGCCGACGACTGGGACTACCCGCTGGGCGGCATCCAGATGCTCGGCAAGTCGGACGCCGACCAGATCCACGGCGAGGCGCCCCGCTGGGCGGGCGCCGTGGCCCCCGACATGCCCTTCGAGGTCATGGCCCACCACGCGGTCGACTTCTGGCTGTGCGGCGAGGACCTTCCCCTCCCCGACAACCGGGTCACCCTCGAAGGAGACGGCACCATCCGTCTCGCGCTCGACGAGAAGAACAACATCGAGGGGCTGAAGCGCCTGCGGCACAAGCTCCAGGGCATGCTCAGCCATCTGGGGATGCACGAGCACCAGCTCCTGACGCGCAGCATCTACCTCCACAAGGGCATGCCGATCGGCGCCACGGCGCACCAGGCCGGCACCGTACGGTTCGGCGAAGACCCGGCCACCTCCGCCCTGGACGTGAACTGCAAGGCGCACGACCTCGACAACCTGTACGTGGTCGACACGAGCTTCTTCCCGAGCATCGGCGCGGTCAATCCGTCCCTCACGGCGATCGCCAACGCCCTGCGGGTGGGCGACCACCTCATCGAACGGCTGAGCTGACCTCGGAGGTTCCTCCGACCGGGCGTCGGTGCTCGGCCGCGTGGCCCAAGACCGCCTCGCCCGGCACGCCGATCCCCGAAGGGGGTGCTTTGGTGGCGTTCGGACCCTGCCGGACCGCGGTCCGGCGGATCGGACCGCGCATTCGAGGAGGCAGTCGATCGTGAGTTCCACCGAGGGTGTGCCGCAGGGCGTGATCCCCGCTCACCTGCTCAAGGGCCAGAAGGCGCTCGTCACCGGCGCCAACAGCGGGATCGGGAAGGCCACGGCCATCGGTCTGGGACGGGCCGGCGCAGACGTGGTCGTGAACTACGTGGCGGGCAAGGAAGAGGCCGAGAAGGTGGTCGAGGAGATCACCTCGTTCGGCGTGCGCGCCGCCGCGTACGAGGCGGACGTGTCGCAGGAGGACCAGGTCGTCGCCATGATGGACCGGATGGTCCAGGAGTTCGGCACGATCGACATCCTGGTCGCCAACGCCGGACTGCAGCGCGACGCCGCGTTCGAGGAGATGACGCTCGCCCAGTGGCAGAAGGTGCTGGACGTCAACCTCACGGGCCAGTTCCTCTGCGCGCGGGAAGCCACGAAGGAGTTCCTGCGGCGCGGCGTCGTCCCGGAGGTGTCCCGTGCGGCCGGAAAGATCATCTGCATGAGCTCCGTGCACCAGATCATCCCCTGGGCGGGGCACGCGAACTACGCGTCCTCCAAGGGCGGCGTACAGATGCTCATGGCGACCCTGGCCCAGGAGCTCGCGCCGAAGAAGATCCGCGTGAACGCGATCGCACCCGGAGCGATCAAAACACCGATCAACCGGGGCGCGTGGGAGACGGAGCAGGCCCGGCAGGACCTGCTGCGGCTGATCCCGTACGAGCGCATCGGCGATCCCGAGGACATCGCGTACGCGGCCGTGGCCCTCGCCTCCGACCTCATGGACTACGTCGTCGGGACCACGCTCTACGTGGACGGCGGGATGACCCTCTTCCCGGGCTTCGCCACCGGCGGCTGACCCTCGTCCGGCCCGTCTTCCCGAGCGGCAAAGGAACGCATGCACACCACGCTCCACCTGCTGGCGGCAGACGCCCCCGCCCAACTGCTCCCGGCCAGGGAGCTCATGGCGTTCACCCTGGCCTCCCACATCATCCTCGTGCCGATGGGTGTGGCGCTGCCGCTCATCACCCTGGTCATGCACTACATCGGCCTGCGCAAGAACGACGCCACGGCCCTGCTGCTGGCCCGGCGCTGGTCGGCCGTGATGGCCGTGCAGTTCGCGATCGGCGTCGTCACCGGCACCGTACTGTCGTTCGAGTTCGGCCTGCTCTGGCCCGGGCTGATGGGCAAGTGGGGTGATGTCTTCGGCATCGGCTTCGGTGTCGAGGCCTGGGCGTTCTTCCTCGAAGCCGTGCTCATCGCCATCTACCTGTACGGCTGGCGCAGGCTGAAGCCGCGCACCCACTTCCTGCTCGGGCTGCCGCTGCCGGCCACGGCGCTGCTGGGGGCCTTCGGCATCCTGGCGGCCAACTCGTGGATGAACACGCCCCAGGGGTTCTCGCTCGACTCCCAGGGCAACCCGGTCGACGTGAACGTCTGGAAGGCCATCTTCACCCCGATGTTCGGGCCGCAGTACTGGCACTTCGTGGTGGCGATGCTGCTGACCGCGGGCTACGTCGTGGCGGGCGTCTACGCCGTCGGATGGCTGCGCGGCCGCCGGGACCGCTACCACCGGCTCGGCTTCGCGGTGCCCTTCACGCTCGCCGCGGTGGCCACGCCGGTGCAGTTCATGCTGGGCGACTCGATCGCCCGGCAGGTGTTCCAGAAGCAGCCCGTGAAGTTCGCCGCGATGGAGATCGTCTGGGAGACCGACACCCACGTTCCGGAGTACCTCTTCGGCCGGCTCCATCCGGACGGCACCGTCTCCGGCGGCATCAAGATCCCCCAGCTCGACTCCATCCTGGCCGGGTTCAGCACGGACACCAAAGTGACCGGGCTGGCCTCCGTACCGGCGAGCGACAGGCCGAACGCCACTCAGGCCACGATCGCCCACTGGGCCTTCGACATCATGGTCGGGATCGGCAGCGTGCTCCTGCTCCTCGCCCTCTGGTACGGCCTGGTCTGGCTGCGCCACCGCCGGCCGCCCGGCTCCAAGTGGTTCTACGGCAGCGCCGCCTGCGCCGGTGTCGCCTCCGTCGTCGCCGTCGAATGCGGCTGGATCACGACCGAGGTGGGCCGCCAGCCCTGGATCGTCTACCAGAACATGCGCGTCGCGGAGGCCGTGACCTCGACCCGCTCCACCACCCTGTGGATCATGTTCGGCCTGGTGATCGTGGTGTACGTGTTCATCTTCGGGGCGTTCCTCACGGTGCTGCTGAAGATGCGCGACCGCTGGCGACTGGCCGACGCGCTGACGGACGGACGGCCGGTGGACGCCCCGGAGGCGGTCACCCCCTACGGTCCGCGCCCGGCCGTCCCGGCCGGCGACGCCCCGTCCTCGGGCGACGGCGGCTCCACGCCGTCCGGGGGAGGTGGCGCGTGATGGCCGACCTCGTCGCCTTCGTGATGCTGCTCGCGGTGGCCGCGTACGCCTGCGCCGGCGGGACCGACTACGGGGCCGGCTTCTGGGACCTGACGGCCGGCGGGGCCGAGCGCGGCAAGCGCCCCAGATGGCTGATCGACCACGCCATGGCGCCCGTCTGGGAGGTCAACAACGTCTGGCTGATCTTCGTCCTCATCCTCATGTGGACCGGGTTCCCCGTGCTGTTCCAGACGGTGTTCACCGCGATGTGGCTGCCCCTGGCCCTGGCCGCCCTCGGCATGGTCCTGCGCGGAGCCGGATTCGCCCTGCGCAAACCCAGCCGCCGGCTGGCCCGCCGGCGCCTCTACGGCGCGGTGTTCGCCATCGCCTCCCTGCTCACCCCGTTCTTCCTCGGGGCGGCCGTCGGCGCCATCGCCACCGGCCGGATCGCACCGGGCACCGAAGCCTCGGCGGACGCGTGGGCCAACCCCGCGTCCCTCCTGTTCGGTCTCGTCACGGTCACCGGGACCGCACTCCTCGGTGCCGTCTTCCTGACCGCCGACGCCAAGCGCTTCGACGTACCCGACCTGGTCGGCTACTTCCGGCTCCGCGCCCTCATCAGCCTGGTCGCGGTCGCCCTGGCGGCCGTGGGCGTCCTCCTGGTCACCCACGCCGAGGCCCCCCACGTCTGGCACGGACTGACCCACGGTGCGGGGCTCGCCCTCGCGATCGTGTCCGCCGTGTTCTTCGTCGCCACGGGACTGCTCGTACTGCGGGGCCGGACGCACTGGGCCCGCTTCAGCGCCGTCGGCATCGTCGGCGCGGCCGTCTTCGCCTGGGGGCTCGCACAGCACCCCTACCTCATTCCCACGTCCCTGTCGGTGGCGGACGCCGCGGGCGATCCCCAGACGCTGGCCTGGCTGTCGGTGGTCAGCCTCGTCGCCCTGCTGCTCGTCGCCCCGGCCGTCTTCTTCCTCTACTGGCTGGACACCCATGGCGAGCTGCAGCCCCTCACCGAATCCGAACTGCGACGGACCGGCCCCACGAGGGGGGAGGTGGCCGACGGCGACTGACCTCGTCGCGTCCCCCGTCGCGGCCGTGGGCCGAGGAAGGAAACCGCTGTGAGCGAGGACGACATCCTCCTCGGCATCGCCCTGGTCGTGGCCCTGGCCGCCGCCTGCCAGATCCTCGCCGGCAAACTGCGCGTCCCCGCGCTGATCCTGCTGCTGCCGGTCGGCTTCGCCGCGGGCGCCCTGACCGACATCGTCCAGCCGGACAAGCTGATCGGGGACGACTTCTCCGCCCTGGTGTCCCTGTCCGTGGCGGTGATCCTCTACGACGCCGGTCTCGGCCTCGACCTGCGCAACCTCACCGGCCACACCCGCTCGATCGTGGGCAGGCTGCTGCTCTTCGGCGTGGCCTTCACCTTCCTGGCCGTCTGCGCGGTCGGCCCGGCCCTGTTCGACATGTCGCTCAAGGTGGCCGCGATGGTCGGCATGATCCTCGTCGTGTCGGGGCCCACGGTCGTGGGGCCCCTGCTCCAGTACGTGCGGCCCACGGACAAGGTGCGGCGCCTGCTGATCTGGGAAGGGACACTGACCGACCCGATCGGCGCCATCCTCGGAGCCGTCGTCTTCCACGCCATCGACACGACGCACCAGATCGACATCGGCCGCGGCTACCAGATCGGCCAGTTCCTCATCAGCATGGCCGTCGGCCTCGTCGGCGGAGCCGTGGGCATCGCGGTGCTGTGGCTGACCCTGCGCGTGCTGCGGCTCGGCGAGACGCTCGGCACCCTGGCACAACTGGCCACCGTGATCGCCGTGTCGGCCGGCTGCGACATGGTCCGCGACGACACCGGGCTCATCGCCGCGATCGTCACCGGCATCGCCGCGGCCAACATCCGGGGCTTCGACATGCCCGCCCGCCGGCCCTTCTTCGAGACACTGGTCCAGCTGATCATCGGGCTGCTGTTCATCTCCATCTCGGCCAGCGTCACCCCCGCCTCCCTGACCCCCGTGCTCCTTCCCACGCTCGCCCTCGTCGCGCTCCTGGTCCTCGTGGTCCGGCCGCTCGTGGCCTTCGTCGCGACCATGGGCAAGGACATGACCCGGGGGGAACGGGCGTTCGCGGGATGGATGGCTCCGCGCGGCATCGTCGCGGCCTCCACCGCGGCGGCCTTCTCCGCGAGCCTCGTCCAACTGGGAGTGCGCGGCGCCTCCAAGATCCTTCCCATCACCTTCCTCGTGATCGTCTCGACGGTCGTGCTCTACGCCCTGACCGCGGGCCCCGTGGCCCGACGGCTCGGCGTCGCCCGGCCGAACCTCACACGGCCGCTGCTCGTGGGCGGCGCACCGTGGGCGATCGCCCTGGGCACGGCCCTGCGGTCCGCGGGGCTCGACGTACAGATGTGGGCGGGCATGGGCGAGGAACGCGAACGGATCAAGGACGCCGGAATCAAACTGGCCCGAGGAGACCTGCTGGCCACGGCCACCAACCCGCGGGCGCGGCTGGAGGGGGTCAACGCCGTCCTCCTGCTCACCGATGACGACGACTTCAACGCGCTCGCCTCGGTCGTGGTCGAGGACAACGTCGAGGGCCCCGTCTACCGGGTCGGGCCGCCCCACGAGAGCCACGGTGTCGTCGCTCCCTACACGGGCGGCGCCATCCTGTTCGGCGGCTCACTCGTCCGGCACGTCCTGGCCACACGGTACGAAGAGGGCGCCCGGTTCCTGGTACAGCCCGCCTCCGACCCGGTCCCGCCGGGACACGAAAGGCTGTTCGTGGTCAGCGCCGACGGCCGGCTGGACCCGGTCGACGAGACCCGGGACGTCGCCCCGCACGAGGGCGACGTCCTCGTCCTGCTCGGCCCGGTGCCAACGGTCTAGCCGCCGCCCCGCGCCGCACGGTTCAGGGTCTCGTCCAGGGTGATGGCCGCGTCGATGAGTGCCAGGTGGGTGAACGCCTGGGGGAAGTTGCCCAGCTGGCGGCCCGTCAGGGCGATCTCCTCCGAGTACAGGCCCAGGTGGTTGGCGTACGTCATCATCTTCTCGAGCACGAGCCTGGCCTGATCCGCCCGCCCGGCGCGCGCCAGGGCGTCGACGTACATGAAGGTGCACAGGGAGAAGGTTCCCTCGTTGCCGCGCAGGCCGTCGGGCGATGCCTCGGGGTTGTAGCGGTAGACCAGGCTGTCGGTGACCAGCTCCCGGTCCATCGCCTCCAAAGTGGACTTCCACATCGGGTCGTCGGGCGTGATGAACCCCACGGTCGGCATCCGCAGCAGCGCGGAGTCGAGCACGTCGCTGCCGTAGTGCTGGACGAAGGCCTTGCGGTCGGCGTCCCAGCCCTTCGCCAGGATCTGCTCGTAGATGTTGTCGCGCTCCGCGGCCCAGCGGGCGCTTTCGGCGGGCCGGCCGTGGGCGACCGCCAGCCGCAGCGCGCGGTCGAACGCGACCCACGACATCACCCGGCCGTACGTGAAGTGCTTGCGCCCGCCGCGGGTCTCCCACAGCCCCTCGCCGGCCTGGTCCCAGTGGTCCACGAGCCAGTCCAGCAGGGTGCGCAGCGAGGTCCAGCCGTGGATGTCCAGGTGGATGCCGTGCTGGTGGGCGAAGGAGATGCTGTCGAGCGCCTCGCCGTAGATGTCCAGCTGCAACTGGGTCGCCGCGCCGTTGCCTATGCGCACCGGAGCCGACCGCTGGTACCCCTCCCAGTGGTCCAGGGTCTCCTCGTAGAGATCGGAGGAACCGTCCACCCGGTACATGATGTTCAGCGGGCCCGTCTCGGTGTCGCCGCCGGCCTTCTCCTTCACCCGGTCGCTCAGCCAGGCGATGAACGCCCGCGCCTCCTCCGTGAACCCCAGTCCCAGCAGGGCGTACACCGAGAAGGACGCGTCCCGGATCCAGGTGAACCGGTAGTCCCAGTTGCGCTCGCCGCCCAACTGCTCCGGCAGACCCGCCGTGGGGGCCGCCACCAGGGCCCCACTGGGCGCGTACGTCATCAGCTTCAGAGTGATGGCGGAGCGCTCCACCATCTCGCGCCAGCGGCCCGCGTACCGGGACTGGTGGAGCCACGAGCGCCAGTACTGCCGGGTGTCGGCGAAGAGTTCCTGGAACTCGGCGACGCGGATCTCGTGCGGCGGCCCCGCTGCCGCCGACTCCATGACCAGTCCCCGCTGTTGGCCGGCCTCCAGCGGGAGCGTGACGCGGAGGTCGTGATCGCCGGTGAGGGTGTGCACGACGCGTTCGTCCTCGGGCTCGCGCACCACGCTGAGCGTGAGCTCCAGATCGTCCGAGGCGAACACCGCCCCGTTCTCGGTGACGCGCAGGGTGTGGGGCTTGCGCCCGTAGTCGAACCGCGGGGCGATGTCGATCCGGAACGTCATGCTGCCGCGGACGCACCGGAGCATGCGGACCAGGCGGTGGCGGTCCGTGGCCGTCGTTCCGGTCACCGGCATGAAGTCGACCACCTCGCCGGCACCGGCCTCGGTCATGAACCGCGTCACGAGAATCGCGGTGTCCGGCAGGTACAGCTGCTTCGTGGTGTACGTCTCGTCCGTCGGTCTGACGGTGAAATGGCCGCCCTTCTCCCAGTCGAGAAGAGCCCCGAACACACTGGGCGAATCGAAGCGGGGGCAGCAGAACCAGTCGATGGTTCCTTCGGTGGTCACCAGCGCCGCGGTCTGCAGATCACCGATCAGGCCGTGGTTTTCGATCAGCGGGTAGTCAGCCATGGGAGGACCCTTCCGACGCCACTCCCTCAGCTTAGGCGCGGCGTTCCCGACGGGCCTGCCGAGCGGATCGCCCGTTCCCGGCCCGTCCCTGGCCCGTCCCCGGCCCGTTCCTGCACCCGCCGGGAAACGGCCCTAGCATGAAAAACACGAGCCGGATGTTTCAGGTGGGAGCGGACGATGATGTCCTGGGCGGCACGCTTCCGGTTGCTGCAGTACGTCAAGGCAAGCCTGTGGATCATCCCGCTCTTCGGACTCCTGGTGGGGGTTCTGCTCGCCGAGTGGGCAGCCGGCGTGGACGGCGCGGGCTGGTGGCCGGACAGCTGGCGCTATTCCGCGACGACGGCGAGCAGTGTGCTGAGTTCCGTCGTCGGAGCCATGGTCGCGCTGCTCGGGTTCGTCGTGACGATCGGCGTGCTCGTCGTCCAGCAGGCCACCGGAACGCTGTCCCCGCGCTACATGCGCCTGTGGTACCGCGACCGCCTCCAGAAGGCGGTACTGGCCACGTTCGCGGGGACGTTCGCGTACGCCTTCTCCCTGTTGCGCCGGATCGAGTCGGACACCGTCCCCGACTTGGGCGTGACCCTGTCCGGTGTGGCCGTCTCCGCCAGCCTCGTCCTGCTGCTGATCTACCTCAACCGCTTCACGCACAACCTCCGGCCCGTGGCCATCGCCGACCTGGTGGGGCGCATGGGGGAGAAGGTGCTCATCCGCGCGACGGAACGCATCCGGCACTCCTCGGCGGGCGACGGGACCTCCCCGCCGTCCGCCGGTCCGGTGACCCTCATCCGGTCCGAACAGGGCGGGGTCATCCAGGCGTTCGACGCGGTGGGGCTGATCGCCACCGCCGTCCGCCACGACTGCGTCCTCGTACTGGCCCACCAGGTCGGCGACTTCGTACCGCCCGGCACCACCCTCGTCGAGGTCCACGGCTCCGCGCCGGGGCCCGACCCACGGCGGGTGACCGGGCTCGTCGCCCTCGGGACCGAGCGCACCATCGAGCAGGACCCCGCCTTCGCGGTCCGCGTCCTCGTCGACATCGCCATCCGCGCCCTCTCGCCCGCCGTGAACGACCCCACGACCGCCGTGCAGGTGCTCAACCACATCGACACGTTCCTGCACACGGTCGGCCGGGCCCCGCTCCGCGGCCGCTACGTGCTCGCCGACGGCGAGGGCCGGCCCCGGCTGATGGTGGAGGGCCGCGACTGGGAGAACTACCTGGAGCTCGGAGTCACCGAGATCCGTGAGTACGGGGCCACGTCGCTCCAGGTGTGCCGGCGGCTCCGCGCACTGCTGGACGACCTCCTCGAAACCCTGCCGGCCGAGCGGCTGCCGGCGGTCCGCGCGGAACTCGCCCTCCTCGACGAATCCGTCCACCGGGCGTTCACCGACCCCGCCCGCCGCGCCACCGCGCGAACGCCCGACCGCCAGGGCCTCGGTGGCGGGGCGCGTGCCGGGGAGGAGCCTTCCCGACGGTGGCGGTGAGAAAGAAGGGGTGGCGGTGAGCGTGGGCGACGTCCTGCGCCGGCGCGGGGCGGACGTCGTCCGTCGACGACGCCTCCACCGCGGGCGCACGGTGTGCGGGTCCGGCCGGAGAAAGCCCGTCGTGCGTTCGCTGGGGGAGAGCTGACGGGAGATGTGAATCGTTGTAGGCTCCGATGACCGCCCTTGACCTGCGGAAAGCAGGCAGGGAGCTGACATTCCGGGAGTTTCCACATGCTTCGCACCATGTTCAAGTCCGACATCTAGTGTTCGAGCGTTTCCGCAGGTCAGTGCCGTGCAGGCCGAGGTGAGGTCAGCAAACGGTCAGCATCAGCCCTGACTGAATGCGGCCGACGCCCGGCGTGCGGTGCGGCTCGCGGTTCGCCTCGGCTTCCGGTTCGGCAGCATCCCCTGCACCGGGCGGTCGGGACCGTCGTCGGTGCGCTGATCGTCGCCGCCGTGGCCGGAGCGGCGAAGACCCCGTCCGACTCGTGGAGGCGGAAGGCGACGCCAGAGACGGGCGAGGCCGCAGATACAGCGGATGTTGTACGTCCGCTTCGCCACGAGCCAGCGCGAAGGCCGGACCCAGCCTGCCTTCGGCGAGACGTACGAGGACCTGGCGGAGGTCCAAGCCAAGCATCGGAGCACGGTGGGCGAGACGGCGCGCTACCGCTCAGAGTCCGTGCAGGTCGAGAGTCGCCATCAGCTTCCGCTTGCGTTTCTGGTCGGCGCGCAGGGAGGTCAGGTAGGTGGCGAACTCGGCCTCGGTACCGAGAATGCGGTGGCAGGCACGGGCGCTGAGCAGCAGCTCCGCCATGCGTTGGTATGTGCGGTCACCGGTGCGCTTGCGCAGCGGCTCGATCCAGCGCAGGTAGACGGTCAGCGCGTCGGCCGGCTTCTTGTCGCGGATCCGGTCGGCCAGGGCTAGCCACTGCCTCTGATCGGCGTACCCTTCGGCGGCGGCTTGCCAGGCGGCTTCGAGGTCGGCGTCGTCCATGAGCGCGTCGACCAGCAGGGAGCCGTCGTACCAGCGGCCGTCTTTGGGCTGGGCGGCCGCCTTCAGTACCTCCAGGGCTCCCGCGCGCTCGGAGCCCTCCCAGGCGTCGGCCGCCCGAGCCGCTGTACGCAGATGTTGGTAGACGGCCAGCGAGGGGCGGGCTTGCAGCAGGTCCCGGCGGATCGGGACCACGTCGGCCAGACGGTCGGCCCGCGCGTACCGTTCGCAGACGAAGGTGACCAGCTCATCGTCCGGCCCCCAGTCGGACTCGGCCTCCCGCAGGCCGCGCTCGGCCCACTCCAGGGCCTCGGCCGCACGGCCCACCGCTTCCAACTCCTTGGCGATCACCAGGTGGGTGTGGCCGTTCGGGGCGAGGTCTGCCGCGTGGACGGGGACCAGCGCGTCCACGCTGCCCCCGTCCGGTTTCAGGAGGCGCTCCATGAGGAACTTCTCCGCCCACCCCTTGGGGTTGGCCCGCCAGGCGGCCACCACCAGTTCGCGTGCGCGGACCATTCCCGGCTCACCCAGTACCTCCGCGTAGTCGAAGAGGTCCATGTCTGTTGCGTCGTTACCGTCGTCCAGCAGGTGGCTCACCAGCTACTCGGCGGTCTCCACCGGGTCGGGCCCGGCAGTTCGGCAGGCCTCCAGCTGGGCCTCGGCCAGCCCGGTGGCGACATCCCCGAGCAGCCCGTCCGAGTCGTCGATCTGCCCGTACGTACGGCCCAAGGCCACGAGCGCCTCGCGGGCCACCTCCACAGCGTCCGCCGACCGGCCGCTCGCGGTCAGGGCCCGCAGGGCGGTGACCGCCTCCGCAGCCTGCTGCCCGTAGGCGCGGGCATCGGCGTACTCGACGTAGCCGTAGCGGGCGAAGGGACGGGTGTCGAGGAGGCTCAGGATGCGCTCGCGGGCGATGCCGGTGTCCTCTCCGGCGGCGGCCGCGCGCAATTCAAGGCGGCCGCTCAGGTCGCGGTCGTCGGCGAGCTGTTCCCGTACCAGGGTGAGCAGTTCCTCGCGAGTGCGGGACTCCAGTTAGGCGTCCAGCAGTCGGGTGCGCGAGGCGGCGGCCGACCGCTGCCGTGGCACGGATTCGGCCTGCTGTAGTACGGTCAGGCCCACCGCCACGCAGTGCTTGCAGAAGTGGCCCTCCCGTCCGTACGGGCAGTCGCACCAGCCGGTGAGCCCACCGTCCTCGCGCTCGGCCAGCTCGACCTCGTAGGCATCGGTGCCGTCCACGGTCGCGGTGATCGCTTCGTCCCAGATCTCCAGCCGGGACACCGCAGACAGGTAGCCGACCCCCCGCTCGAAGGAGCGCGCCCCCGCCAGCCGGCGCAGGTCTTTCTCGGCGAAACCCAGAGCATGTGTCACGCCATCCATTCAACCGGACGGGCACGCCTGTCCGCTGGGCTCTGAGGATGACGCCGACCCAGGCCAAGCGCGGCCGGATGTGGTGCCGTCGGCCAGGGCAGCCGCATCGGCAACATGCCCGAGGCTGCGGGCCTGCGCCAGTCGGGAACTATCGAACATGCTCACGCCAAAGCGATGCTGCCGTAACGATCTTCCCGGGGAGCACGGAAGACCGGGCCGTGAGCCGCTTTCCCGTGGACGTTACCGCCCTGGACGCCGATTTCTACGCCTTCTCGGGGCACAAGATCTCCGCCCCCACCGGTATCGGGGTGCTCTTCGGCAAGCGTGAAGTGCTGGAATCCATGCTCCCATGGCAGGGCGGAGGCAACATGATCGACGCGGTGAGCTTCGAGGAAACACGTACGCCCGCATCCCGCACCGGCTCGAAGCGGGCACCGGTCACATCGCCGAGTCGCCGGCCTACAGGTGGCCCTGCACTACCCCGCCGGCCTGGACCGGGAGACCGCCACCGCATACGAGGAGCAGCTCACCGCGTACGCGACGGGCGCACTGGCAGCCGTCCCCGGCCTGCGCCTGATCGGCAATGCGCCGGGAAAGATCGGGGTGCTGACCTTCCTGCTCAAGGGGACCGACCCGGCCGCGCCGGCCGCGGCGCTCGACGACATCCAGGCCCAATCAACTTCCGCCACTGGGTAGTCGAACCGGAACCCTACGATCTACGGACACCATCCGGACCGGACGGGCCAGGTGGGCGGGGCCCCCGGACGCCGGCCGCGCAGGATCGACGTGCGGTCGCTGGCCCGTGCGCTGCTTCAAGACCAGGGGTAGTCGGAAGTCCCCTGCGCCGACTCCGACCCCGATGAAGCGGGCTGCGTATCTTCCGCGGCATTGTGGTGATCTTCCGCCGTCGGCCCTGGGCCCGTAGCTCCAACGGCGGGGGGCGTGCGCAGTGGCAGCTGAGGCTGAGGCGGCGTCCGGAGCGGAAATTGCGGGCGCGGTCGTAGCGCTCCCTTTCCTCGTCGTGCCCAGTCTCGTCGTCATCCTCTTCCACGTCGCTGACGTCATTCGTGGGCGGGTAGTCGCCAGCGGAGACGGCGATGGCGGGGTCACGCTCAGCCGCGATATCCTCCTCGCCTTCCGGATCCCTGTCGAGCCAGATGGTGAGATCGTCCACCTCGCTCACCGCTGCACCGAGCGGCAGGACGGGGCTGTCCGTGGGCAGAGGCCACCAGCAGTTCGCACAGAGCCGTTCCAGAGAGCCCCGTGGCAGGCCTCGCTCAGCACGGCGGACGTTCACGCCCGCAGTGGCCCTGTCAGTGCCAAGAGCAGGCACCGTGTCGTTCAGGGGTTGGGGAGGCGTACGGCGAGCAGGACGGTGTCGTCTTCGGCCTGCGGGGTCGCGATGGTGTCGTGGAGGGTGCGCAGCATTGTGTCCAGCGGGGTGGTGGGGGGAGTCTCCGCGAGGTGGTGGGCGAGTCGTTCGATGTTCTGTTCGATGTCTTCGTGTCGTGTTTCGATGAGGCCGTCGGTGTAGAGGAGGAGGGTGCTGCCCGGCGGCAGTCGCAGGCTGTGGCTGGTGCGGGGGCCGGCCGGCAGGGCGGGGTGCAGGAGTACGTCGTGCGCGGTGAGGCGCTGCACGGTTGCGTTGGGTGTGGCCAGGAGCGGGGGAGGGTGTCCGGCGGTGGTCCAGTTCAGGTGCCAGTGGCCGTGCTGGGCGGGGCGCAGGTGGGCGTGGACGAGGGTGCCGCCGGCGGGGATGTCCAGGGCGCGGCAGGCGTGTTCGAGGGCGCTGAGGATCAGGGCGGGGTCCTTGCCCGGGTGGTCGCGGTCGGCTTGGCGCAGCATGCTGCGGACCTGGCCCATGAGGGCGGCGGCCTTCATGTCGTGTCCGGTGATGTCGCCGACGGTGACGGCCAGACTTCCCGTGGAGTCGTCGCCCGGCGCCGGGGGCAGGGGGTAGGCGTCGTACCAGTCGCCGCCGACCATGTCGTGCCGCGCGGCGGGCCGGTACAGAGCGGCCAGTTCCAGGCCGGGCACGGCGGGCAGGTCGGTGAGCATGGCCTGCTGGAGTTCGTGCGCCGCGGTGACGCGTTCGTCGAGGTGGACGGCGCGCTCGACGGCCTGGGCGGCATAGCCGGCGATCGTGGTCAGGACGGCCCGCTCCGCCACATTGATGCGGTAGGGGCTGCTCCAGCCGAAGACGAGCGCGCCGAGAGTACCGTGCGCTCCGCGCAGGGGAAG
Source organism: Streptomyces sp. NPDC048424 (assembly GCF_040651555.1). NCBI lineage: Bacteria > Bacillati > Actinomycetota > Actinomycetes > Kitasatosporales > Streptomycetaceae > Streptomyces > Streptomyces sp. NPDC048424. Next base: position 123,472 of record NZ_JBEZKE010000005.1, read on the forward strand.
GCAGACGGCGGCCCGCAGGCCCAAGGCGTCGAATCCGGCGGCGGCCTCGGGACCGTAGGCGCCGAGTCCGACGCGGTCGCCGATGATGATCAGGCGGTTGTCCCGTACGGCGGCGGCGGTGGGTGCGAGGGCGTCGAGGGGGTAGGGCGAGGGGAGGTCCTCGAGGGGGATGTCTCCGTCAAGGGGGTCGGTGACACGGTGCAGCATGCCCTGCTGGAGGAGGACCAGGCCGATGTAGGACGGTTTGAGGTCGCCGCTGACCAGGTCGCCGACCCGTCGGCGGACCTCGTCCAGGCCGCTGGTGTCGGCCAGGTCTTCCGACGCGCGCAACAGCAGCTGGGAGCGGTCCAGGAGCGCCTGCACGCGTGTGGCTTCGCCTTCGGCCTCGTCGGCGGCTTCCTGCGCGTCCGCGCGTTCCTGCCGAGCGGCGCTGGTACGCAGACGGGCGCGGATCTGGGCGCTGCAGGCACCGGCGAGATCGGTGAGATCGCGCGCTTCGCCCTCGCTCCAGGGGCGGGCCGCCACGTCCATGACGGCGAGGACGCCCACGAGTTCACCGGCGCCGCCCACCAGGGGGACACCGGCGAAGGCGAAGACGAGCCCTTCGTCCCCGGCCACCGGCAGGAACAAGGGTTGCCCCAACTCGGCGACGCGCCGGCAGCATTCCAGTACGGAGGGCGCGATCGGCAGCTCGGCCGGCCAGGACTCGGAAGCCGTACCCGTCGCCTGACCGGAGGGGTTCAGCCACACCATCCCCTGGGGTGCCGACAGCAGCCTCGCTGCGAGCCGGGCGAACCGGTTCAACCTGTTCCCTCTCCACAGCCCGGATGCACCGGACCGCAATCTCGTGGGTCATCGACGCAAGCTGATCAATATTAGACCTGCCGACGTCGACGCGGAAAACCCCGCCTGCCCCCGGGCACGGACCTTGCCGTTCGTGCCGGATCGGTCCATGGCGAAAGCAGTCCCGGCCGACATACGTTCGTGCCACCCGGCACCCATGTGACGGTCCGGGTGGGGCGCGGTTCGGGTGCACCACGACGGGCAGGTGCGCGGGGACGGGGATACCGGTCGTCGGCGACGGCGACGGCGAGGCCGGGACCGGACCGACAGCCGCCGCCTGGCACTGCCCCGAGCACCTCGACCCCGCGACCAGCGGCGCCGTCCTGCCCGTCCTCCACCTCAACGGCTACAAGATTTCCTCACCCACCCTCTTCGCAGCCATGTCCGACGCTGAGCTGACCGCCTTGTTCACCGGCTACGGCTGGGACCCGCGGATCGTCGACGTCACCAAGACCACGACGGCCCCCACCTCGCCGAGGCCGTCGCGGAGGACGTCGAGCGAGCGCTCTGCGTGTCCACCGGCACGACAGATGTGCACGCCGCCCTCATTGCCGCCCGCCATCACCTGCCCGGCACGGGTTGCCTCGATGACTCCGTGCTTGTCGCTGGCTGATCGCATCAGCCGTCAGTGGGCACCACCGGCCCTGACGCAGGCAGAGGCGAGGCTCGAGGCGGGATGCGTGTGGTTGGTGGGACGCTCCAGACCGACGGCGGACAGTTCGGCATGCACCGGCCGCGGCCGGCGCCCATGGCGACAGCTGCCTGTGGAGGCCACCCGATCGGATGCGAAGAGTGCCGATCCGGCTGGTACGGAAGAGGCTGGGCCCATGGCCGCCAAGCTGCTCATCTACCCGCCGGACCAGCAGGGCTGGCGCCGTGTCCGCTATGACGGCGTCGCCATCGGAGTGGCACACCGCCCATCAGATGTTCGGGCCTTCCTCGCCGCTGCCGGGATGGAGAACGCCGAGGACGTCTACCTCACCGACCCCGACTTCGTAAAGTGGAGGGGGCCGGCCCCGAGGCGTGGGAACCGTTTCCCTACGGCCGGGCGGTGTGCTCGCTCGGCGACGGGTGAAAACTGACCGCTGAACGGCGGTCAACGGTGACCCACCTCGCGATCGTCTGATCATCCTGATCTTCATTGAGGGGCAGCGCCGCACCCCGGTCACGCCGGGGATGTTGAGGAGCAGGAAACCGTCCTGGCCGAAGTCCTCGAATTCGGGGGTGGCTGACCCCGTCACGAGGCCGGGTCCAGCACCCAGGGGGTGCTGGACCCGGCCTCGTCGTACGGAAATGCGATCAGGCGGGGCGGCCGCCGAAGGGAGCGCCGGTGCCGTAGTACGTGCCCAGCTCCTCCCGGTACCCGGCGTCGCCGAGGTGCTTGTCCCGGTGGAACTCGGGGGCGTTCTTGATCTGTTCCTTGGTGCGGTCGACGAAGACCTTCTGGTCCTCCGTGTCGATCCTGACGACGGTGCTGGCCGGCAGCAGGACCTCCTTGCCGAAGATCCATACGCCGGTGTCCACGACCAGATAGGCGTCATCCACCTCGTCGGAGTGCTTGTCGACCTTGCCGATGCTGCCGTCGGTCGCCTCGACCTTGTATCCGGTCAGATCGGTACCGGCCTGGCGGCCTGCGGTCGGCTGGTAGCTCCACACATGCTCAGTCACGCGAAAAACAACTCCTCCGGTCAACGGGAGACGGCGGAATAGCGGACTCTCCACCGGTCCTCCCTGTTCCGTACGTCGTGTTCGGCGGTTGTGCTGTGTTCCGCCTGGACTTCGCCTTCCCCGCCATTACGGCTTCACGCACCCGGATCGAAAGAGAGGACGGGGACATGGCGGTGGCCGGGCACCCTCAGGAAGGGGTGCCCGGCCACCGCCAGGCACTGTCAGTACTGCGCTTCGTCTTACGGTTACCAGCGATACCAGCGGCCGCTACCTCCCTTGGGTCGGGCGACGAAGCCGATCAGCCACAGGATCAGGACGGCGATGGCCACCCACCAAAGAATCTTCACCGCGAAACCCGCGCCGAAGAGGAGAAGGACCAGAAGAAGAACGAGAAGCAGGGGAACCATATTTATCAACCTCCGAAGCACCGTGTGCCCGACCGCACTCCGGCCATGTATTCGATTCCTGCTTGTTTCTCATCCTGATGGCTGGGCAGGAGATGCTGCTTGCATTCTGCGGCGGTGTGACGGTGCCGTGTGGATTCGATGCGTCCGGGGAGACGCTGTTACGCCGCTTGGCCCCACCCCCGACCGGTGGGGCGTCCTGCGGGCAGAACATCCTCCATGAACAGCAATCACGAGATGGATCCGGCACACCAGGTTCCCGACGGTATCGACGAGAAGACGGTGCGGGCCCTGGGCGCCCTGTCGAAGGCGCTGGAAACCACGGAGCGGGCTCGCGGTCACCTCTACGGCTTCCACCAGCTGACCGGGACCGCGGACTTCGAGCTCGGCGACGCCGCCCGGCTCTTGCGCGAGGCGGGGCACGGGGAGCTGGCTGACCGGGTGGAGCGTGAAATCGTGGGCCGCAATGTCATCCCGGGCCACTGGACGTTCCAGATCGCCGAGGCCTACAACTCCACCTACTACCAGCCCTTCGCCGCAGTGGAACGTGACATCGTCGACGAGGTCGCCGGTGGGCGGGACCATCTCCTGGAGGCCCGTCTCAAAACCATTCGCCGGACTCACCGCCATCCTGACCACACCGCAACGCGCGCCTCCTGAACGAAGGCCCCCCGCGGCGTGCGCGGGTGCCCCCGGAAGTCAGCTGACGGCCGGGGCTCCTCGGAGGGATGGCGCGGGAGCGCAGAAGGTCCCTCATGCTGCGGCGTGCGCTCCGACGGCCTGTCGGTACGCCACGTGCCCGCCCAGCGCGCCGCTGACGGCTACGGCAGCCATCCCGCTCAGGGCCCACAGTCGGCCCCGCGCCGAGCGGCCGCGGAGCCGCTCGGCCAGTGAGGCGATGTAGCAGGCCACCGCAGCGGCGTTGGAGGCCGCGTGGACCAGGCCGACCCGGGCTTGCTCGGGCGGCAGGTCCGCCCAGTCCACCCAGCCGGCGACCGCGGACGGAGCGACACCGGCCAGTCCGACGGCGGTCAGGGTGGCCGCCGCGTGGTGTGTCCGGGGCGCGAAGTCGAGTACCGAGGCCGACAGCCAGCATCCGATGGGCACCTGCACGAGCACGGGGTGCACGGGGTGGCCCAGCAGTCTGCCGCGCAGCAGATCGCGCATGCCGCCCAGGGGGAGTGAGCGGATTCCCCGCTGTAGCGCCCTGATGCCCGGATCGGCCGCCGTTGTCCGTTCGAGCCGGTCCAGGGTCTTCAGCCAGCATGCCGAGGCCGTGTCGAGAGCCGTGGTCGGCCCGTCCGTGGGCGAGGTGTGGGGGGTGCGTGAGTTCATACACGAGGCCTACCCGCTGCCCTGTAGCCGTCCCGCCCTGGCCCCGACTGCACTCGAACGACAGGCCCGCCAAATGGGGCCGAGGAGGCCTCTCTGGACGCCGACCGGTTCCGCGGAAGTGTCGGGGGTTTCGTCCACCGCGTACTGGCTGGCACGGGTCGTGCCGGCCCACCCCTGCGCGGCACGCGCGGTATGAGTGGCGAGCGGCATGGTCGCGGGCGGCCGGGCTGACCACCGGCCGTGCCGGCCCTCTTGCCCGATCCGGCCGGCACCGCGCTGACTGGGCCGGCGCGCTCTCCGCCGGACACGCAGAACGGGATGTCTGCAGTGCGGACTTTCAGGCACTTGTGGCGCCGGTGATGCCTCTGCCCTTGGGAGCGCCGCCCGTTGGAGCAGAAGTTCAGTCGATCTGTCCCTGAATGATGACCTGAATTTCGTTGGTCTCCTCGTTACGCACCCGGTATACGGCATGCGGGCCCTCGTCGCGGACTTCCTCTATCCGCCCCTTTTGCGGCTTCGGTCGCCCGTCGTGATAAGTGATGTGATTTTTCTCTTTCGGTATGTTTCCTCCGGCGGAGTCATTGGGCAGCGGAATAAGCGGGGATTCGGGGCCCAAAATTCCTTGTGGTCGATCGAGACGTCGGATCAGTCGGGCTGGCCCCCCCCGGTTCACGAGTGGGGGTACTCCTGGTCCTTCTGGTCGCGAGCATGCTCGTCCGGGGTCTGCCAGGAGTCCTCGCGGCGCTGTGCGACAGGGTTCTGTGCGACCGGAGGTGCCTCGCGGCGGCGGCGTTTGCTCCCGTACCAAAATGCACCGATCAGGAGGACGACGAGGACCACTCCGGCGAACATGAGGAAGAGTGAGGCCTGGCCTTCGGCCGCGAGTGTTTCGATTGCAGTCATGCGCGGCCCCTACCCGCGATTCACGGACATACCGGGCGCCGAACGGGTTTATATCGAAGGCGTGCCTCCCCTGCGTCCCCGAGCGGACGGCGTAGACGCGTCGCCCGTTCTGGCCAATCCCTTGTTTCGGACGAGCGATCCTAGGGCGAGCCGGGTACACGGGCCTGGGGCGGCCGGCCGCGCCGCCCGGTGCTGCGAAGTCTGGAGGCGTTGGTGGACGGGATCGTGCTGCTCAAGGAAGACCACAAGACGGTCGAGAAGCTGTTCAAGCAGTTCGAGAAGGCCGGTGACGATGCCCACGCGGAGAAGCGGAAGATTGCCGACCAGGTGATCGACGAGCTGACCACGCATACCTGGATCGAGGAGAAGATCTTCTACCCGGCCGCGCGCGAGGCCGCCCCCGACACCAAGGACCACGTCCTGGAGAGCATCGAGGAGCACCACGTCGTGCTGTGGATGCTGTCCGAGCTGAAGGATCTCGACGCGGCCGACGAGCGGTTCGACGCCAAGATGAGCGTGCTGATGGAGAACGTCCGCCATCACGTCGAGGAAGAGGAGAAGGAGTGGTTTCCCGACGTCCGCAAGGCCATGGGCCGTAACCGCCTCACGGAACTCGGCGAACAGATGGAGAAGGCGAAGAAGAAGGCTCCGGGCGAGCCCCTTGCCGTCCCGAGCGCCAAGCACTGACTGCGTTCTGCCTCTTTCTGATAGGGGCTGCCTTGAGGCGCCTGGCCGCCAAGGTGGCCGTGGTGGGCCAGTAGTTGGGAGCTGGGCGGGCCGGGGCGGGGGAGGCCGAGAGGGTGCAGACGAGCGCGACAGCCCGGAGCGGAGTGTGAGTGTTGAGGTCCATGATGTCCGGCCACCCCGCACCCCGCTTCGATGTCCCGGGAGGCCCCCTTCATCCGTTCTGGTTGGTTCAGCTCACCACCGCGGTGTGCGAGCTCAACGCCTGAGCGCCCGTTCCAGCTGCTGCTTGGTCATGTGGGAGCGGCCTTCGATGTTTTGCGCCTTCGCTTCCTGGCGCAGTTCCTGCAGGGTGTGCCGGGAGGATCCGCCCGCGCTGCGCCTGCTGCCGTCGGGGTGGAGGACGACCTTGGTCCATCCGTCGTCGCGGTTGTCGAAGTGCTCGTACGCCGATGAGGCCTCGTCCAGGCTGAGCTCGTGGGAGACGAGGAAGCTCGGTTCGGCCCTGCCGCCGGCGATCAGGTCGCGCAGGGCCCGGTTGTAGCGCTTGACCGGCGCCTGGCCGGTGCCGATCCGCTGGCCCTTGAACCAGAGCATGCCGAAGTCCAGCGGTACCTTCCCCTGGGCTTCCGGCTCGCCCTGGGCCTCGGCGCCGCCCGGGTCCTCGGGCAGGAACACACCGACCACGCCGATGCCGCCGGTGAACCGGACCGAGTCGATGAGCCCGTTCATCGTCAAGGTCGCGTCTTCTTGCCCCTGCGGGTCGTGGGCCTGGTATCCGACGCATTCGCAGCCGTTGTCCGCGCCCAGGCCGAGGGTGGCTTCCTTGACCACATGAGCCGGATCCTGCTCGGCGGTGTTGATGGGGATGGCGCCGATCTCCTCGGCGAGGCGGAGCCGATCGGGCTGGTGGTCGGCGACCCAGACGCGGCCGGCGCCCTTGAGGATCGCGGAGTAGGCGGCCATGAGGCCGACAGGGCCTGCGCCGTAGACGATCGTCTGGTCGCCGGGCTTGACGCCCGCCATTTCGGTGGCGTGGTAGCCGGTGGGGAAGATGTCGGCCAGCATCACGTAGTCGAGCTGCCGCTCGGCGGCGTCCTCACCCAAGCGCAGGGCGTTGAAGTCGCCGTACGGGACACGCAGGAGTTCCGCCTGGCCGCCCTGGTACGGGCCCATCTCGGCGAAGCCGTACGCGGCGCCTGCCATGTCCGGCTTGGGCTGCATGGTCAGGCAGTAGTTGGTCAGGCCCTGCTCGCACTGCTTGCAGAAGCCGCAGGCGATGTTGAAGGGCAGGACCACCCAGTCGCCGACCTCGACCTTGCTGACGGCCTTGCCGACCTCGACGACCTGGCCGAGGTTCTCGTGGCCGAGGGTCCGGCCCGTTTCGAAGGAGGTCCGGCCCTCGTACATGTGCAGGTCGGAGCCGCAGATATTGGTTGTGGTGATCTTCACCAGGATGTCGCAGGGGTGCTCGATCTTCGCGTCGGGGACGTCTTTGACCGTCACCGTTCGCGGTCCTTCGTACACTGCCGCTTTCATGGTTCATCCTTGCCGACGCCACACGTCACCGGGTTGTCCACGGCGGGGGGTGGCCTCTTGGGGGGTGTTGGCGCGGTCAGCCGTGTGGACGACTCGACCGTGGGACGACGCCCGGCTGCCGAAGGCTGACGTCTCTCCTGCCGCGTCTACCCCGCCCCGGCTCACCCACCACGCGGGGCCGTGCTGAATCAGGGGTCCTCACGTACTGGCGACGCTCTGCCGGCCCGACCGGAGATCGGCCAGGAGGCGACCGGCATCCGTGAGGAGCGTGCCCTGCAAGGCGTGCACGGCCGGGGAAGCTCCCGGGGCGGTCCGTTCCCGCTGCTGCACCCGCCCGAGTTCTGTGGCTGCTTCGTCGATCCGCGCGTCGAGCAGGTCCGGATCGGTCGGGGACACCTGGCCGATCTCCTCCATCGCGGTGGCCGCGGAGCGCAAAACAGCGCTGAAGCGGGTCCGGAAGGCGGCTGGCAGCCCCCCGAGCTCCCCGCTGTCGAGGGCGTAGTCCAGGGTTCGGGTCATGGAACGCAGGTGGTCCATGCCGCGTTCGGCGACGGCGATCGCTTCCCGGGCGCGGGGGAGAGCCTCATCGGCGCCGCCGCCGATGGTCCGGCGGGGATTCATGCGGCCGTTTTCGATCTCGGTATCGATGGCGTGGCCGATGCGCTCGCATTCGGCGGACAGCCCGTGCCAGTCGCGTCGCCAGCGGCGCAGGTGGTCCCGGTCGGGATCGCTTGCTTCGAGCGTGTCGGCGAGGTCGTCGATGCGCTGGGCCAAGGTTCGGTAGAGGTCGGTTACGGCCTGCTGCCGATGGCGGGTGTGGCGGGCGGGAGCGAGCACGAGATGGACGGCGAGGCCGCAGAGCGCGCCGATGCCCACGGCCGCGACCAGGTGGCCGATGTAGCCGATCTGGCCCTGCCCGGAGGAGAACGCGAAGAAGCCGACGATGGCGACCTGGGTGCCGTGCTGCCCCAGGCGCCGGATTTTGCCCACGCAGAGGGCGGCCAGGGTGAGGAGGCCGAACGTCCACCCGTGGACGCCCGCCAACGCCGCCAGGGATGCGGCGAGCGTGGCTCCCGCCGCCATGGCCAGGACGTACTGGATGCAGTCGCGCACCGAGCGGTACACGGTGGCCTGCAGTGCCACCAGCGCGGTGAACGGCGCGAACGTCGAAACTGACGGCGGAAGCAGGTAGCGAGCCAACACCCACGCCGCCATCGCCGCGATCACGGTCTTGGCGCCGAGCAGGACCTCGTCCCGCTCGGCCCCGGCTCCTCGCGCCGCGCGACGCAGATACGAGGCTCGCTCCGTGACCGCCGTCCAGATCCTGCGCACCGTAACCACCCTTCTGGGCAAGATCGACCACCTCGATCCGCGCCTGCCCCGCCGATTGCGCTCGACGCTCGGAGCAACGTGACAACGCACCTTCAGGGCGCCGCGAAGCGAGGCTCGGGCTCTTTGCGGTCCTGTTCGATCTCGGCCCGCTCCTGTGCGATCTCCCGGGTGAGGGAGAAGTTCAGGAGGGTTCGGATCGCGGCGATGGCCGCCAGCTGCCCGATCTCCGTGAAGCCGGGGGCGACCGCCGTGCGCAGCACATCTCCCGCGAGCTGGAACTCCAGTCCCAGAACGAGGAAGCGCCCCAGGCTCAACCGGATCTTGTTGAACTCACCGATGAGCGATCGGCCGCGGAGCCCGGTCGAGGCGAACCGGGCGAACGCCCATACCGCACCGGCGAAGATGATCGATGCCCCGGCGGCCTCGATCGCATGGACGAGCCACCCGATCACCTCCTGGACTCCGGACTCGGACAGTAGTTCCTTTGACGGCGTCATTCGGCGCTTCTACCCCGCGCACAGCCGTTGCGCGGGACATCGGGACCCGGGTCACGGCTCTACCCGGCACCTTCTGGCCGGAGGACTCCACCGGGGAGAACGCGCAGGGCGACGGCATGGTCGAGGGGAGGCAGGGCAGGTGCGGGGCATCTGACGGTTCGATCCACAGGCGGCGACATGCGAAGCGTAGGCGTGGAAGAAGAGCTGCTGCTCGTGGACGCGCACAATGGCGCCCCGCTCGCTGTGTCGGGGGCCGTGCTGGCGGCCGCGGAGCGCTCGGCCTGGCAGCACCCCGGCACGAGCGGTCGACGGGACCACGAGTTCGAGAAGGAGCTGCAGAAGGAGCAGTTGGAGTTCGCCACGAGGCCCCTTACCGAGATGGGGGAGCTCCAAGAGGAGATCGTCCGCATCCGCCGCGAGGCAGCCCACCACGCGGCGAGTGCCGGCGCCGTGGTGGCGGCGGTCGCGACATCTCCGCTGCCCGTCAAGCCGTCGTTGAACGTGGGGCGCCGCTACCGGTGGATGGGCGAGCAGTTCGGACTGACGGCGCAGGAGCAGCTGACCTGCGGGTGCCACGTCCACGTGTCGGTCGCGTCGGACGATGAGGGCGTCGCCGTGCTGGACCGCATCAGGCCCTGGCTGGCCGTCCTGACGGCGATGAGCGCGAACTCGCCGTTCTGGCAGGGTGAGGACAGCGGGTACGGAAGCTACCGCAGCCGGGTATGGAACCGGTGGCCGTCCGCCGGCCCGGTGGAGATCTTCGGCTCCGCCGACCACTACCACGAGCAGGTCCGCGCGATGATCGACACCGGGGTGCTGCGCGACGACGGCATGATCTATTTCGACGCCCGCCTGTCGGCCACCTACCCCACGGTGGAGGTCCGGGTCGCCGACGTCTGCCTGGACGCCTCCACGCCGGTCCTGCTCGCCGCCCTCATCCGCGGTCTGGTCGAGACGGCGGCCCGCACTTGGCAGGAGGGGCGGCCTCCGGCCAGGATCGGTACGAGTCTCCTGCGACTGGCCTCCTGGCGGGCCGGCCGGTCAGGACTGGACGGGCCCCTGCTGCACCCTGAAACCATGCGGGAGACGTCTGCCGAAGACGCAGTCGATGCCTTGTACCAGCACGTGCGCGAAGTGTTGAAGGAGCAGGGCGATGACGAGCGGGTCCGGGAAGGCATCGCGCACCTGCACGAACGGGGGAACGGCGCCCGCACGCAGCGCCGGCTGCACGCCGACGGGCAGGATCTCGCATCCGTCGTCACTCGGTGCGCCGAGGTGACGATCAAGCCGTGAGACGCTGCGGCGGCTCGGGCAGGCCCCCCTGTGTCCGTGGCCGATGTGATGTGGGGGCCGAACCGGGCAGACGCGAGGCACACCGATGTGAATGTGACGAGCGATGAACGGAGTGCGCGATGACAAAGTCCAGGAAGCACGACCCGGCGCCCACCCCTCCCTCGCAGGCTCCCGGCGAGAGCGGCGACCCGGAGGCCCGTGAGGAAGCGGAGGAAGCGGTGGAAGCGGTGCTTCCCGCCACGCATGAAGGCGAGGCCGGCGACGCCTTGACTCCGAGCGGCGATGCGCAGCGTCGGGCCGCCGAGGACGCGAAGACTGCCGGCCGGGACACCTGACCGGCCTTGGCTGACCGAGGGCCCTGGTACGGGCGGGCCGGCTCGGGATGCGCGCACGGCCCGGGAGTCACCCGGCGCTGCGCGTCCCGGGCGGCTCCTGCGGGTCGACGCCGGTGGAAGCGGATGCGTCCTTGGTGCCGCTGGGGCGTTGCGAGCGGCCCTTGGGGCCCGTGTCGTGCATGCCGTCGTCGTCGCTGCCCGCCTTGCTCCGGTCCTCGCCACGCCCGCTCATGCTCTTTGTGGGCCTGCCGTGCGGGTTTCCGGCTTCCTCCTTGGAGACCTTGCGGCCGGGGCCCTTGCCGGGGGCGTACTTCTCCGGGTGGAAGGAGCGATGGGCGCTCGGATTGTCCTGCTGTCGGGTCTCGTCGACGTCGGGAGACCAACCGTGCTGCTCGGTTCCCTTGTACGGGCCCGGGCCTTCGCCGTGCCGGGGTTGGGATGGCTTTGGCTGCTTAGCCATGATGTGGCCTGCCTGCCTTTCGGATGGGGAAATTTCCTCCCTCCGCGCTGTGCGGAGCACCCCCGAGTCGATCGATGCGTTCCAGCCACGGGGCGTCGGCCACTTGTGCCTGCGTCCTGTGCTACCTCATCAAGCGTAGGCGCATCCGGCCGCCGGCGTATGTGGGCCCACGGGCCGGTGGCCCGCCCGATCACCGGCCAGACCGCCCCGGCGCCCGCCGGAGTGAGCGACCGGTGCCGGCCCTGGCCGATCACCTCAGGAGGAGTTCGAAGCCGCTTCGGGGGAGCGTGGGCATGCGGGACAGCGGAATCCCGAGGTCCTGGTCGGGGACTTCGTAGTCGAGCCGCGCCAGTTCCGTTGCGATGGCCGCGAGTGCGGTGACGGTGATGTCCTCTCCGGGGCAGCGGTGGCCGCGCGCTGCGTCCCCGCCGCCCTGGGGGACGAGAATCTCCAGCGGGTCCTGCGGCCCCTCGGGACTGGCGAAGCGGCGCGGATCGAATCGGTACGGATCCTCCCACAGGGCCGGATCGTGGTTCTGGCCGTACAGGTCGAGCAGCACCAGGGCGTCCTTGGGAACGTGCTCCCCGTGCCAGGTGAGGTCCTGCGCGGCGAGGCCCGCCACGAAGGGGGCGAAGGGGTAGAAGCGCCGTACCTCGTGGGCGAAAGCCTCGGCGTACGAGCCTTCGGTGTCGGCCCGCAAGAGGTCGCGGTGCTGGGGCCACCGGTGCAGTGCGTGGGCGGCGAAGGTGGCGAACCAGGCGATGGCGACCGTGGGGCGGATGATGTTCAGCAGCTCGACCGCGGCGGTACGGGGGCCCAGCAGGTTTCCGTCCAGGTCGCGGTGCCGGGCCACCGCCTCCAGTGCCGAATCCGTGGAATCCGCCTCCGGAGTCGCGCGCACATCGGTGATCAGGACGGCGAGGGAGTCCTCCTGGCGGCGCCGTGCCTGGCGGGCGTGCATGTGGCGCGGGCCGAGGGTGGCGAAACCGTCGACCATGGACGTGCAGTCGCGGGCCAGGTCGGCGGCCGCCGCATCGGAGAGTGGGACACCCGCCCAGTCGCCGACGGCACGTGCGAGGACCGCAGCGGCCTCGTCGAAGAGCACCACGCGGTCCTGCTGCCGATCGGCCGTTCCTTCGCGCCACCGCCGCGTGACGTGCTCGCCCAGCGCGGCGACTCCGGCGCCGTCCTTGAGGAGGGCGATGAACAACGCCTTGCGCACCCGGTGCACGTCTCCGTCGAGGGTGTGGACGGCGCCCTGACCGAAAAGAGTGTCCAGGACGGGGTCGGGCAGGGCCCCGGTGCGTACGACATGCTTCTCGTCGTAGAAGAAGGCGACCGCGTCGGGGCCGCGCAAGGCGATCGCGGGCCGACCCATCAGGCGGGTCCGGACGGTGCCGTCACGGCTGCGACGCATCCGGTTGGGCAGCCACGCGTAACCGTGCACCAGGAGTGCGAGCGTGCTGTCGTTCCACGGGGCGGCGTTGGCTTTCTTGGAGGAGGGCATGGAGCGCGCGTACCCGGCGTGGCCCGGGGCACACGCGTGCGCCAGTCCGGTGTCACTCGCGCGTGGTCGAACGGGGCCGTATGCGTCAAACGCGTTGGGCGCGGTGGAGGAGGGCGTGGAGGCCGTGGGCGCGCAGGGCGGCCCGGGCTGCGTTTGCTCCGGGTGCGCCGTGGACGCCGCCGCCGGGGTGGGCGGCCGCGGAGGCGAGGTAGAGGCCCTTGACGGGGGTTTCGGGGCGGCCGGTGCCAGGGGTGGGGCGGAAGATCGCCTGCTGGTGGAGGGCGGTGGTGCCGTTGTTGATGGCGCCGTTGTGGAGGTTCTCGTTCATGGTTTGCAGCGTGGTGGGGGCCAGGATCCGTCGGGCGCCGATGAGCCCGCGGAAACCGGGCGCGAAGCGTTCCACCTGCGCTTCGATCCGGTCGGCCATGGCTTCCTGTTCGCGGGCGTCCCAGCGGCCGGTGATGCGGTCCGGGCCGGCGTCGGAGGTGATGTGCTGCGGGAGGTGGGTGTAGGCCCACGCCGATTCCGTCCCGACAGGCGAACGGGTGGTGTCCGCGGTGGTCATCTGGCCGAACAGGGCGAACGGCTCGTCGGGGACCCTTCCCATGGCGATCTGTGCGGCGAACCGGGTCAGGCCGTCGATGCCGTCGGCGACGTGGACGGTCCCCGCCCCGGCGGCCCGCGGCGCCGTCCACGGCACCGGGCCGGTCAGGGCCCAGTCGACCTTGAACGTCGCGAAGTCCCACTGGAAGCGTTCCAGGTCCCGCAGGAGACGGGACGGGAGGTGCTCCTCGCCCACGAGGTCCCGGTACAGGGACGGCGCCGACGTGTCGGCCAGTACGGCCCGCCGCGCACCGACGGCTTCCCCGCCCGCGGTCCTCACCCCGACCGCCGTGCCGCCGCGTACGACGACGGACGTGACGCGCTCTCCGCAGCGCAGGACGCCCCCGCGGCGGCGGAGCCGGCTCACGAGCGCCGCGGTCAGGGCGCCGGCGCCGCCGACGGGGACCGGGAAGCCGTGGCTCTGGCCGAGCATCGACATCAGCCAGCCGAAGCCGCCGCTGCCCGCCGCCTCGGGGGCCAGGTCGGCGTGCAGGGCATTGCCGGCCAGCAGGAGCCGGCCCCCGTCCCCGGCGAACTCCTCCTCGCCCAGGCGGCGCACCGGCAGGGCCAGCTTCCGCGCCATCCGCAGGCCACCGGAGGTGCGGAGTTTCGCAGCCAGCCGGATTCCGGAGCGGACCGGGGGAAGGGCGTGAACAGGGCTTGCACGAGGTCCGGCCCCACCCGGGCCCACGTCCGGTACAAGTTCTCCCAGGCGGTGGCGTCGGCAGCGGCGAAGCCGGCCAGGCCGGCGCATGTGTCCTCCATTCGGCGCTCCAGCACCGCGCACCGGCCGTCCAGCAGCGGGTGGGCCAGTACGGACGGGGCGTGGCTCCACCGCAGGCCCTCCGCGGCCAGGTCGAGGCCCGCGAGGACCGGGGAGGCGGCGGCGAGCGGATAGAAGGCGCTGAAGACGTCCGAGACGTAGTCCGGGTGCACCCCGCGGTCACTGCGCACGGCTCCGCCGGGCTCCTCCTGCGCCTCCAGGACCTCCACGCTCCATCCCGCGTCGACCAGCAGGTTCGCAGCCACCAACCCGTTGGGGCCTGCGCCGATCACCACCGCGTCAGGCACGGAGCACCTCGCCGGGCTGCCGCTCCACGACTCTGGCCAGGCGGGCCAGCATGCCCCGGTGCCGGAGCTGGAGGGCCGTTTCGATCACGGAGTTGTGCAGGGAGCCACCCAAGCCGCGCAGGGGGTGCTCGTCGCAGACGACCAGGGTCTCCTCGCCCCACGGCCGGAGCTGGAGGAAGATCCGCGCCGTACCGAGGGCCTTGAACGACGCCTCCAACTCCAGCTCCTTGCCGGGTTCCCTGTGACGTACCGTCGTCACCCCTTCGGTCGACCAGGGGCCCAGCCGCACGGTGTAGCGGAGCCGGGATCCGATCTCCGGCCAGAGCTGATCGAGGGGTGTGGACTCAGACGGGCCCACCACCCACTCCCCGTACAGGGTCGGGTCGGCGAGTACGGCCCACACACTTCCAGGAGGGCGCCGGATGAGCTGATGACGGACGGCCACGGGAACTCCTCCTGCTACTTGAACGGATGGACGGGGCGCGTCGCGCGAGAAGGACCCGGCCGGGGGAGGGTGGAGCGGCCCGCCCCGAGGGCGCGCCCGGCGGTCAGTGGCCGAGGGCTTTCTTGAGCTGCTGCTTGGTCATCGTGGAGCGGCCCTCGACGCCGCGCTTCTTGGCCTCCTGATAGAGGTCGTCCTTGGTGCGTTCGGAGGAACCGCCGCCTCCACGGGAGTTCTCGCCGCCGCGTTGCGAGGCGGACTTGCCCTGGGTGGAACTGCGGCTCGCGGTCTTGCTCTCCCCGGAACGGGCGCGTTCCTTGTTCACCGTGCGGGAGGCCATCTCCTTCGCGCGGCCCTCCGACATCCCGCGCTTCTCGCCCGACTCCTTGATGTGTTCGTACTGACGCTCGCGCTTGGGGCTGGAACCTCGGGGCATGACGCAACCCTTCATCGACGGTGTGATGTCACGGTCATGGTGCGCGTCCCCCGGGCGCGCCGCATCTCACGCAATCCGGACCGGCAGCTCTCGTCGCGAGGTCGTGCCATGCCCTTCGTTGCGGCACAGGGGGCGACCGGGATCCGATCGTCCGATGGACGTGTGCGGGCGCGTTACTCCGTGGCTTCTGCCAGGCTCGCACTGTGCCCGCAGGGCAGTGGGCCGCGCTCCACGCGTTCCGGTCGCACCGCCGTTTCGGAGGGAGACCTTGTGCAGACGTTCCTTCCCTTTGCGTCGTTCGACGCCTCGGCGGCCGTGCTGGACGTACGGAGGCTCGGTAAGCAGCGCGTAGAAGCCGTGCAGGTACTGCGTGGCCTGGTCGTTCCGGGTTACGGATGGCGCAGGCACCCGGCGGTGCGGATGTGGGCGGGGTACGAGGAGGCCCTCGTCCGGTACGGTCTGGAGATCTGCGGGGTGTGGACCGCGGAGGGGCGCGCCGATACCTGTGCCGTCACCCTGGTCCAGGACTTCGGGGCGTGGCAGCCGGGCGGCGCCCCACGGACACAGGAGCAGTTGGCCGCCGCCGGGGATCTGCCGCCGTGGCTGGGCGCACCGGACTTCCACCGCAGCCATCAGTCCGCGCTGGTGCGCAAGGACCCGGCCTTCTACCGGGAGCACTTCCCGGGGGTGCCGGACGACCTGCCGTACGTATGGCCCCGGTCCGACCGGGAGACGGACGGGGTGCCCTGAGTGCCGGCCTCTGCGGGGAGTGAGCGGCCCCGCCCGTACGCACTCACGCCCTCGTACGGGTAGCTGGGGACGGCAGCAAGCGCCGCGGCCCGGGCGTCAGAGGCCCGCCGCCGCCTTCTCCTGCTGGCGGGCCCAGGCCCGGGCGGTGAAGCCGGCGTCGCTGAGGACGTCGGCGGCCGTGCAGGCCAGGGCTTCGGCGGCCGCCAGCATCACCACACGCCCCCGGTCCGAGGCCGCGGCCCGCGCGAAGGCGGGGGTGTGGTCCGAGGCTTCCTCGCCCAGGATCGCGACGAACGGATGGATGGCGGGGACGCGGCTGCTGACGTCGCCGATGTCGGACGATCCAAGGAACACCCCGCCCACGGGTTGGGTGAGTCGGATGCCCGAGCGTGCGAGGTGCAGGCCGAACCGGTTCGAGAGGACGTCGTTGTCCCGGAAGTGGGCGTAGCCCTTGCCCAGGCGGGTCACCTCCACCGTGGTGCCGGTCGCGGCCGCCACCCCTTCCGCCCAGGCGCCGATTTCGGCCGCCAGCGCATCGAGGGCGGCGCTCGTGGCCGCGCGCAGGCCGAACAGGCCTTCGGCGAAGGCCGGCACGATGTTGGTCGCACTGCCTCCGTCGGTGACGATCCCCTGGACGTGTGAGCCGGACGGCAACCGCCTGACCATCACGGCGGCCGTGTTGAACAGCTGGATGAGGGCGGCCAGGGCATCGATCCCCCGGGTGGGATCGCCCGTCGGATGCGCTGCCCGGCCGTGAAAGCCCACGCGCACCTGCGTCTGCGCGGTCAGCGGCGCCCATGACCAGTCGTGCACGCCGGGATGGAACATCAGCGCAGCGTCCACACCGTCGAACACGCCCGCTTCGGCCAGAGCGACCTTGCCCCCGCCCCGCTCTTCCGCCGGCGTCCCCACGGCGAGCACGGTGCCCTCGAACTCCTCCTCCAATACGCTGCGCAACGCCAGCGCGGCCCCCAGTCCGGCCGCCGCGATCAGGTTGTGTCCGCATGCGTGTCCCAGGCCAGGCAGCGCGTCGTACTCCAACAGCAGTGCCGTGCACCGCCCCCGCCCGCTTCCCGCGCGGGCCACGAACGCCGTGTCGAGGCCGGCCGTCCCCGGCTCGACGGCGAACCCCGCCCGCCGGAGTTCACCGGTCAGCAGCCGGGCCGCGCGGTGCTCCTCGTAGGCGAGCTCGGGATCCGCGTGCAGGGCGCGGCTGACAGCCCACAGATCGTCCGCCCGGCGGCCGCACTCCCGCCGCAGTCGCCGGTACAGCTCGTCGGATGGATGGCCCGCGTCGCCCATGTCGTCTCCTCGTAGCCTCGTCCCGCTTCTGTCCGGAGGCCGGCCGATTACGCGCGCTCGCGCCGGGCCCTCGGCCTGCGGGTGACTGCTCAGCAGGCGCATCCGGGAAGCAGGAGGACCGGTGGGAAGGGTTGTGGACGGGCGGAGGCGCTTCGTGGGCATGCGGAAAGACAGTCGGCCCCTGCGGGGCCGCACGGAGCGGGGGAGTGCGGGCGGACCCGGCGGGTAGACGTGCGGTATGTCCCCCATCAGGGCAAATGAACCTTCCGGTGTGCGGGGCCGGTCGTGAGACTCCGTACGAGCCGTCCAGACCGACCGGGCTGTACCCGCCGGCGCGCCGGCAGCGGATTCCGCTTCGTCGACTCGGAGGGCCACCGCATCACCGATGAGCCGGAACGTGTCCGACTACGAGCACTGGCGATCCCACCGGCCTGGAAGGACGTCTGGATCTGCCCTTGGGGGAACGGGCACATCCAGGCCATGGGGACGGACGCGGCCGGCAGGCGCCAGTACCTGTACCACGAACGGTTCCGTGAGCTGCGGGAGGCGTCCAAGCACGATCACGTCCTGGAAGTGTCCGCGCGTCTGCCGCATCTGCGAGTGGCGGTGGAGGAGGACCTGCGGGAGCGGGGGCTGGTGCGGGAGCGCGTGCTCGCCTGCCTGGCGCGGCTGCTGGACCTCGGCTTCTTCCGGGTCGGGGGCACCGCTTACCGCCGTGACCACGAGGCCTACGGCCTGACCACCCTGTTGCGTGAACACGCATGGTGCTCCGGGGGGCAGGTCCGCTTCGACTTCCCGGGAAAGGCGGCGCAGCGGCAGATCCGGTCTCTCGAAGACCCGGCTTCCTTCGCGGTGATCCGGGCGCTTCTGCGGCGTGACGACGGGCCCCAGCTGTTCGTCTACCGGGAGGCGGGCTCGTGGCACGAGGTACGTGCAGATGACGTGAACGACTATCTGAGGGACAGGGCCGCCGCCGATCTCACTGCGAAGGACTTCCGGACGTGGCACGCAACGGTCCTCGCCGCCGTCGCCCTGGCCGTTTCCGAGGGCATGGCCGATGCCTCCTCCACCCGCCGCCGGAGCGCGGAGGCACGCGCGGTCCGCGAGGTGAGTCGGTACCTCGGCAACACCCCGGCCGTGTGCCGTGCGTCCTACATCAACCCGCGCGTGATCGAACTCTTCGAGGACGGCGTCACGATCCGGCCCGCACTCGACGTGCTCGGCGCGAGCACCGCGGACGGGGACCCCGCGACGCACGGCGCAGTGGAAGAGGCAGTGCGCCGCCTCCTCATCCGGGGCGGCCCGTGAACAGCCCGGAACGGCATGCCGCTCACCCTCCGGCCACCGAATCCGGTTCCGCCACGCCGCGGTGTCTCAGGAGGGATCCGCGGAGCGGCGCCGCACGCGGTCGTTCCCGGGCCGTGGCCCGCCGTCGACACGCCGACATCTGACGCCGACCCGTCCGGGACCCGGGGCACCCCGGCTGATCCTTCGTCGCGCGGGCACCTGTGGCGCATGGGATGCCCGTGCCGGGGCAGGCGACGCGTCGGGGGCCGCCAGCCGCCGGCCGCCTGTGACTGCGACGTATGTGAAGGAGCGAGATCGTGCTGATGACTCACCCCGCGGTGCTGGCACGTCTGGTGGAGGAGTACGAGAGGGAGTCGGGGCTCCGGGCCGCAGGACCCCACGGGCCTGTACGCCAGCAGATGGAGGACGTGATCTACACCCTGTGCGTGTCGACCGGGACGCGGGACATAGACGCAGCGCTGGCCGCTGCGCGGGCGCGGCTGCACACGGCATTGCTCGGTGACGCGTACGACCCGGGGGTGGTGACACAAGACGGTCGGACCTTGAGCGGTGCGGCGGGATAGTCCGCCCGCGCCGTGCCGGCGGCGGGGCGGTCAGACGGCAGTGGCCGGAACGGCGTCGATCAGTTCCCGCTGGTCGCCTGTGAGAGAACACACCGCCTGGCCGTGCGGGCGTTCCGGACCCCGACGCCCGGAGGCGGTGCGTGGTCGTGGTCAACGTTCGCCTGCCCGCAAAAGCCGCATACGCTCGGCCCGGCGTGCATCGAGCGCAGAGTGTCCGAAAGAAGCCCTGCCGCACCCGCCCTCCCACGGCCACCCGCCCGTCGGCGCGCCTGCCATGCGGCTCCGCCCCGCCTGAGGTGGACTTGGAGGAGCGAAGGGCGCGGCTTGTCCCGCGGCAGAGATGCGGAGGCTGATGTGGCGCGTGATCGGATCGGCCTGGCCGAGGTGCTGGCAGCGGCGGAGGATGCCGCGCCGGTGGACTCCCTCGATGTCGTCGCGCGCAACCTGCGTGACCGGTTCGACTGCCAATACGTTTCGTTCCTGTTCGTCGATGTCGTCGGCCGACGGCTCCTGCGCGCCCACGACACGGCGGCCATCCACCAGGAGGAGCGCGCCACACAGGTCCCCCTCGCCGACAGCAGCGTCTACGACGATGTCCTGCGCAGCCAGAAACCGGTGCTGGCACAGGAGGGCGAGCAAGGGCATCGGGTACTCGCCCCCGTCACCAACCGAGGCGACACCATCGGCGTCCTGGAACTGTTCCTCACTCAGGTCACGCCGGATGTGCTGCAACAGGTCGAAGAGGCCGCGCACGCGCTGGGGTACATCATCGTCACCGACCGCCGCTTCACCGACCTCTACCACTGGGGCAACCGCACCGCCTCGGTCAGCCTGGCCGCGGAGATCCAGCGCCAGCTCCTGCCTTCGGCCCCCTCCTGTGAAGCTGCCGAGTTCGCCCTTGCCGCAGCCCTGGTCCCGGCCTCCGACATCGCCGGCGACACGTACGACTACAGCCTCGACACCGGCACCCTGCACCTGTCGATCACCGATGCAATGGGCCACGACGTCAACGCCTCGCTCATGGCCACCCTGCTGGTCAACGCCTCCCGCGGCGCGCGCCGCGCGGGAGCGGACCTGGCCGAACAGGCACGCCAGACGCACCGGGCCCTCCTCGACCATGGTCGCCGGACCTTCGCCACCGGCCAGCTGCTGCGCATTGCCCTGGACGGCAGCAACGCCCAGCTCGTCAATGCCGGCCATCCCTGGCCCTTGCGGCTGCGCAACGGCGCAGTCGATGAACTGCGCCTGGCCGTGGACATGCCGTTCGGAGTCACCCATCAAGGCTCCTACCAGGTACAAGACCTCGACCTGCGCCCGTGTGACCGCCTCGTGCTCTACACCGATGGCGTACAGGAACGCGAAGCCGAAGCAGTCGACCTGCCGGGCTCATCCGCAAGACGGCAACCGAGCATCCGCGCGAGGTTGTGCGCACCCTGGTCGCGGCGGTCACCGACGCCTACGAGGGCCGGCCGCCGAGAGACGATGCAACCGTCCTCTGTCTGGACTGGTACGGCCCGTCAACCGGAAGCCGCCGCGCGAATACCTGAGCCGATGCCTGGCCCGGGAGCACCCTCTTGGGCTGTTTGCCGGGTTCGTCCTCCCCGGATCGGGCAGGTGCGTCGTAGAGCCCGGCGGAGGGAGGACGCATGGATGCACCCGCTCTTGATCGGTCCCTGCCCCGCGGTGGGCAGCCCACGACATCGGCGCGCGACGCCACCCGAGCCTTCCTCCGCCGTGCCGGGCGCATACGGCCGCCTGCCCAACCGGGAAGCGACGACGCCGTGCTCCTGGTCGTGGGCGAGCTGGTGACCAACGCCATGCGCCACACCCGTGGGCCCGCCTCGCTCCACCTCGAACTGAACGGTGACCACATCGACATCCGCGTCACCGACACCAGCCCCGACCCGCCCGAGCCGCGCCCGCCCCACCTCGACGGAACCGGCGGATGGGGATGGCAACTGATCAATCACCTCACCACCGACGTGCACATCGAACCCACCCCCGACGGCGGCAAGACCATCTGCGCCCGCGCCCCCTGGTAGGCCCGGTGGCGTAGGCGCTCCGCCGCCGCTGCCGCCGGCACAGAAGTGAGGTTCTCAGCCGGCCAGGGCAACGAGTCTTCGGTGCTCGAGCTGGCTCGCACGTCTGGCCGTGAGGTGGACGTGAACGTCGGGGAGGAACTCCTTCACGGCCGTGAACCCGTCCGAATAGGCCTGTTCCTGCGCGCCGGCGTCCGGCGGCATCCAGAAGATCAGGAGCTGTGCGTGCCGTCGCGTGCCCTCCGGGCTGGCGAAGGCCAGCTCGTGGACGACCAGCCGCGGCTCGTCCGCGGGCAGGGACTCCACCAGCTCGTCGTGCGTCAGGTTTCCCTCGGTCTCCGGAACCAGGACACCCTGGGCGCCCGCGTAGCGAAGGACCACCGTGTTGATCTCACGCTGCTCCCTCATGTGCTGCAGGGCGGCAAGGGAACCTTCGGAAAGGCCGGTCGGGCTACTCACGGGGGACTCACCTCGGTGCTGGTCGGGATCCGGCGATCAGCGCGGCAAGTGCGGGCGCCGTGATCCTGACGATCGCGAGGAATGCCCCCGGTCCGGCCGGCATCCGGCAGGCCGCAGATCAGGTATGCAGGCGGCTGTTGACGCCATCGTGGCTGTCGGCCTGTTCGTCGTCGAACCAGTAGTCGCCGACGGCGAGGTAGCGGAAGGAATGCGCGCTGTTGGCGGGGAGAGCGACGGTTGCGGCGCGGGTTCCGTCTCCGCGCGAAGCCATCGGGTGGGCGGCAGGGTTCCACTGGTTGAAGTCTCCGACGACGCTGACAGGCCCGTCCGGAGCGTTGTCGGGGAGGATGAAGGTCACCTGGGTACGGCCCTTGAGCTGCTTGCGTTCGAGCACGGAAAGACTCCAGCCACGGGGGAGGGGAACCGGTCCGTACATCTTCGCGCTGCCGTGCACGTGCACGGCAGCGCAGGGCCGTAACCCGAGCGGAGGTCACTCGGGTGGCCGTCCGACGCCCGCGCCCAGGCCTACGGTCGGCGTACCCGGGCCGCAGGTCCGGCTTCCTCAGCCCGGCCCGGGCCGACCCGGGGTACTGCGGCTCTCCTGAGTGGGGAGCCGCAGCGGCAACCGGCGGCCGGGGTCAGCTGTGGTCGCTGCCGTAGTACTGGCCGAGCCGGCTGCGGTAATCGGCGTCGCCTCGGTGCTTGTCCTTGTCGTATTCGGGCGACTCCTTGATCTGGTCTTTGGTGAGGTTGAGGTGGACCTTCTCGTCGTTCGCGTCGACGCGGACAATGGTGCCGGCAGGGATCAGGACGTGCTTGCCGAAGATCCACGGGCCGGTGTCCACGACGATGTACGAGGCGCCCACGTCCTCGGTGTGCTCGTCGACCTTGCCGATATGGCCGTCACTGGCTTCGACCTTGAAGCCGATCAGGCGGGTCCCCGGCGTGTAGCTCGATCCGGGGTTGTAGCTCCACATGTCTGCACTCACAGGATGCTCCGCTTCTCAGTTGGGACCGGACGGGAATGCGCACGTCACCCTGCCCCCGCGGGCAGCCGTGCGACTGCTGCTCCGCCGGGCGCCACACGATGCTCACCCCAACGGCCCTGCACGTGCCGTGCGCCGGCCGGGGCCGCTCGGGTGGTGTGTGGGGAACGGGACGGATGCGCGGGCATACGTGGGGGGCCGTGGTTCTTCTGTGAGGAGACGTGTGAAACCGATCCTTGTGCCCCGAGCGGGTGCGCTGCTGGGACCGGCGATGGCAGGGGCCGCTCGCGCCGTCCTCTGCGCCGCTGGTGTGGCGGCGCTCCTCAGCGGATGCGGGGCGTCAGCAGCCAAGGTGGACGGGGCGCGGGCCGCCGGTGAACGGTTCGAGCGAGCTCTGGCCTCCGGGGACCACGGGGCCGCCTGCCGCCTGCTGGCGCCCGAAACGCGGGGGCAGCTGGAACAGGACCAAAAGAGGACGTGCGGGGAGGCATTGGGCGAGGAGGAGCTGCCACACGCCGGGGCGGTCCGTACGACCGAGGTGTTCGGGCGGCAGGCCATGCTGAGCCTCGTCGGCGACACGCTGTTCCTGTCGCAGTTCAGCGGGGGATGGAAGGTCGTTGCGGCCGGTTGCACCCCGCAGGGGGAACAGCGGCCCTACCAGTGCGTGCTGAAGGGCGGCTGAGGATGCGCTTCCTCTTCGTGACCTGTCTCGTGGTGGTGGTGGGCGGGCTCGGCTACTTCATCGCGATCGGGGCGATGCAGCGATGAGTGACGACACGGAAGGGACACCGCGACGGCGCGGGTTCTGGCGGGACAACAGCCTCACCCTGGCGTTCGGGATCGCGTTCCTGCTGGTCCTGATCGGGCAGGCCGTCGCCGGGCACGCCGAGTTCAACGATCAGCTCACGGTTGACGGCCTCCAGCGGATCGGCCTGGGGGAATACGTGACGACCTCCGACTTCGCCGTGGACGTCACCGAGAACTGGCAGTCGGAGTTCCTTCAGTTCTTCCTCTACATCTTCGGCACCGTGTGGCTGGTCCAGCGGGGCTCACCCGAGTCGAAGGAACTCCACAAGATCGGTACCGAGTCGGACGAGGAACAGCACCTGGGCGACCACGCCAAGAAGGACTCGCCCCGTTGGGCGGCCACGAAGGACTGGCGGCAGCGGCTGTACTCGCGCTCGCTGGGAGTCGTGATGGGGTGCTTGTTCCTCGCATCCTGGTCCGCGCAGTCGATCGCGGGCACGTCGGCGTTCGACGAGCAGCGGCTGCGGCAGCTCCAGGCCCCCGTGGGCTGGGGCACGTACCTGACCCTGCCGGACTTCTGGAGCCGCACCCTGCAGAACTGGCAGTCCGAGCTCCTGGCGGTTGCCGCCATGGTCATCCTCTCCGTCTACCTCCGCCAGCGCGGCTCACCCGAGTCCAAGCCGGTGGGCGCCGCCCACACGTCGACGGGCGTCGAGGGCTGACGCCTCCGGCCCGCATCGGCCCCGGCATCGGCTGCGCGGTCATAGGGCCGGCGAGGGACAGCGACCGCTTAAGGGGCGCTCGGGTGGGCAGGCGCCTCGTATGTCGATCGCCCGTTCGGGACGACCTGCCCATCGTCGGCCGAAGTGGCACGGGAGTGTAGTGATGGCGTACGTGACCAGGTGCTCCACGATGAGCGAGGCCCTGCGGGGGTGGCGCCCCCGAGGCGCCGTGCACGTGGGGGGTACCCCGTGTGCGGCTTGAGCGGGGAGGTGCGCTTCGACGGCCGGCGACCGGACCTCGCCGCCGTCGAACGCATGACCGACATCTTGGAGCCGCGGGGACCGGACGGCAGAGGGGCGTGGTCGCAGGGCGCGGTGGCGCTCGGACATCGGCGCCTGAAAATCATCGATCTTTCCGAGTGGGGCTCCCAGCCCATGACCGATGCGCAGCTGGGACTCACCGCGGTCTTCAACGGCTGCGTCTACAACTACCGCGAGCTGCGCGACCGCCTGGAAGGGCTCGGGCATCGATTCTTCTCCCGCTCCGACACCGAGGTGGTCGTCAAGGCGTACGCAGAGTGGGGCCGGGAGTGCGTCGAGTCCCTCATCGGCATGTTCGCCTTCGCCGTCGTCGAGCACCGCACCGGCCGTGTCGTACTGGGCCGCGACCGGTTGGGGATCAAGCCCCTGTACATCACGCAGGACGGCGACAGGCTGCGCTTCGCTTCCTCCCTGCCCGCGCTGCTGGCGGGCGGGGGAGTCGACACGTCCCTCGACCCGGTGGCACTGCACCAGTACCTGAGCTGGCACG
Source organism: Streptomyces sp. NPDC048424 (assembly GCF_040651555.1). Lineage (NCBI taxonomy): Bacteria > Bacillati > Actinomycetota > Actinomycetes > Kitasatosporales > Streptomycetaceae > Streptomyces > Streptomyces sp. NPDC048424. The sequence continues at coordinate 148,511 of NZ_JBEZKE010000005.1, forward strand.
GTACGGTCCCGGCGCCCCGCACGGTCCTGAACGGCGTACGGAAGCTTCCGCCGGCCACCGTCCGCGTCGTCGAGCGGGACGGTACGCACCGTGACCACTGCTACTGGCAGCCGGCGTACACCCGGCACTCCGAGCTCGGCGAGGACCCGGAGCTCTGGCAGGAAGCGGTGCACGACGCGCTGCGTACGGCGGTGCGGCGGCGCACGGTCGCGGACGTCCCCGTGGGCGTGCTCCTGTCGGGCGGGCTGGACTCCAGCCTGATCGTGGCGCTGCTCGCCGAGGCGGGGCAGGAGGACCTCGCGACCTTCGCCATGGGCTTCGAGGCGGAGAACGGGGAGGACGGAGACGAGTTCCGGTATTCGGACCTGATCGCGCGACGGTACTCGACCGACCACCACCAGCTCATGATCCCGTCCGACCGGCTGCCGTCCGCGCTGGAAGCCGCGATCGGCGCCATGAGCGAGCCGATGGTCAGCCACGACGCCGTGGCGTTCCACATGCTGTCGGAACAGGTTTCCAAGGAGGTCAAGGTCGTCCTCTGCGGCCAGGGCGCGGACGAGGTGTTCGCCGGCTACCACTGGTACCCGCAGATCGCCGCAGCCGCCCGGCATGATGCCGACGGGGCCTACGCGGACGCGTACTTCGACCGGACGCACGCCGAACTCACCGCCATGCTGCACCCCGGCTTCACCGCCGACCACGACGCCTCGATGGAGTTCGTCCGGGCGCACATGGCCGCGCCGGGGGCCACGACCGCCCTCGACGCGGCCCTCCGCATGGACGTCCACGCGCTCATGCCCGACGACCCCGTCAAACGGGTCGACAACATGACGATGGCCTGGGGCCTGGAGGCCAGGGTGCCGTTCCTTGACCACGAACTGGTCGAACTGGCCGCGGCCTGCCCTCCGCAGCTCAAACTCGCACAGGGCGGCAAAGCCGTGCTCAAGGACATCGGACGCACGATCCTGCCCCTGGAAGTCGTCGACCGGCCGAAGGGCTACTTCCCAGTGCCGGCGGTACGGCACATGGCCGCGCCCGTACTCGCCCGCGTACACCACGCCCTCACGGCCCCGGAAGCACGCCGGCGCGGCATCTTCGACCAGCGCCTGGTCCACGACCTGCTTGAGGCACCCAACCGCCATCGCACCAAACGCGGGGCCAACACCCTTTGGCAGGTAGCGTCGTTGGAAATCTGGCTGCAGACGCACGGAATCAAATGAACGGTCGACACGCGAAGCGGAAGCCTGGGAGAGGCGGCCCATGCCCCTGGAGCCCACGAAACCCCTGAGGCACGAGCACGGTTCGCCCCGCGGGGCAGCCGGTTCCGCCGTTGCCGGAGGGCCCCCGCCGGACCCGGTACCGGCCCCGGCGCCGGTCGCGATGCCCGTCCACCGCGGCGTCGACCCGCCGACCCTCCTCGCTGCCCACGGCTGTTGGTACCCGACGGCCGACCCGACGGGCCAGCACGTCGCGTTCATCTGCGACAGGGCCGGGGTCCCCCAGCTGTGGAGCGGGCCCGCCCGGGGGGTGGAGGCGCACGTGCTGGACGGCGACCCCGACCCGGTGACGGAGGTGTCCTGGTCGCCGGACGGCCGCTGGATCGCCTACACCTCGGCGCCGGGGGGCGGTGAGCACACCCGTGTTCTCGTCGTGCGCCCGGACGGCACCGGACGCCAGGTGCTCGCGGGCGCGGAGCCGGGGCGTTCGGCTCACCTCGGGTGCTGGACGCGCGACGGCACCGCCCTCGCCGTCACGGCGGCCCATCCGTCGCCGGTGCAATCGGAGCACGCCGGACCGGGACACCTGCCGTCGGAAGCGGATGGTACGTCGCCGGCCGGCGGAAAGACACGGGGAGCGGCGCCGCCCGAACACGACGGACCCGCCCTCGGCCCGGCCCGCAGAGGCGGCCTGGCGGCCTATCTGATCGCCCCGGACGCAGCCAGCGCACCGATTCTGCTGTTCAGCGAGGAGGGAGCTGCCTCCCTCCGGGTGTGCGACGTGAGTGCGGACGGCCGTTTCGCGCTCCTCCGCCGCGGTCCGCGTGGCCGTCGGGAGGCCCTCGTACTCGACATCGCTGCGGGCCGCACCACCTTCGACGTGCACGTCGCCGACGGCGATTTCTGGATCGGCCGGTTCTCCGCCGACGCGCGGACGCTCTGGCTGCGCAGCGACGCGGAACGGGAGTTCGCGGCTCTGCTGAGGGTACGGCTGGACGAGGAGGGCAGGTCCCGGGGACTGTCCGTCGCCGCCGAGCGGCAGGGTTCCGCCCTCGATCTGCTGAGCGTGCCCGACCACGGCCGGTGGGCCGTGCTCGCCTGGAACGTGCACGGCGCGACCGAGCTGGAAAGCGTGGGGCTCACCCCCGACCGCACGGACGACGACATCGGACCGCGCCACCATCCCGTCCTGCCCCACGAGGTGGTGACCCGGATCGCGCCCGTGGAGCGCGGCGGACTCTTCGCCGCCCTCTCGGGATCCAGGCGCAGGCCCGGGATCTGGGAGCTGGACGAGGCACTCGTCCCCGCGCGCACCGGCTGGTCGGCTCGGGACGAGGACGCGGTCCCGCCGGGGCGGCCTCCCGTACGCCCGGTGCCCCTGCGGTGTGAGGCCCGCGACGGGCTCGTACTCGGTGGCTGGTACTACCGGGCGCCGGAGCAGGACCCGGGCCGTCCGGCCCCGTGCGTCATCCACCTCCACGGCGGACCGGAGGAACAGGAACGACCCGTGTTCAATCCGCTCTACCACGAACTCCTCGGCAGGGGCCTGGACGTGTTCGCCCCCGACGTCCGCGGCTCGTCCGGCTGGGGCCGCTCCTTCGTGGACGCCGACCTTGGCGCCGGCCGGTTCGCGGCGATCGACGACGTCGCAGACTGCGCCGCACACGTGGTCTCGCTCGGCTACGCCGACCCCCTGAGGCTGGGGGTGATGGGCCGCTCGTACGGCGGCTACCTCACCATGGCCTCCCTCGTGTGGCATCCGGACCTCTTCCGCACCGGGGTCGCGGTCTGCGGGATGTCGGACTTCGCCACCTTCTTCGCCGGAACCGAGCCGTGGATCGCGCAGTCCGCAGCCGCCAAGTACGGGCACCCCGAACACGACCGGGAACTGCTGCGCTCCCTTTCCCCGATGAGCCGCATCGATCAACTCCGCGCCCCCGTGCTGGCCGTCCACGGGGAGCACGACACCAACGTGCCGCCGACGGAATCGGCGCAGTTCGTCCGCGCGGCACGCGACCGCGGAGTGCCGGCACGACAGCTGACGCTGCGCAACGAGGGCCACGAATTCCTTCGGGCGGACAACCGTCGGCTCTACCGGCGCGCTGCCGCGGACTGGCTGGAGCGGCATCTCCGTCCCGCCCCGTCATGATGCCCGTTTTCGCCGACGGTCTCGGGGCAGGCGCGAGGCATGGACCAGTCGAAAGCGCCGGTACTCGATGCGTTGGCCGCCTACCACGAAAGCGGGCAGACCCCGTTCACTCCCCCGGGACACAAGCAGGGGCGGGGGGCCGACCCGAGGGTGCGGGCCGTGCTCGGCGAAGCGGTGTTCCGGTCCGATGTCCTCGCCACCAGCGGCCTGGACGACCGTACGTCGTCCCACGGCGTCCTGGAAGAAGCACAGGCGCTGATGGCGGACGCCGTCGGGGCGGACCATGCGTTCTTCTCCACCTGCGGCAGCTCACTGTCGGTGAAGTCGGCCATGCTGTCGGTCGCCGGACCGCACGAGAAGCTGCTGGTCGGCCGGGACGCGCACAAATCAGTGGTGTCGGGTCTGATCCTCTCGGGCATCCGGCCCGTCTGGGTGGATCCGCAGTGGGACGCGGAGCGTCACCTCGCACATCCGCCGACGGCCGAGGCTTTCGAGGCGGCTTTCGCCGAGCATCCCGACGCCCGCGGCGCGCTGGTGACCACACCGACCCCCTACGGCACCTGCTCGGACCTGGCCGCCATCGCCGAGGTCTGCCACCGCAGGGGTCGGCCCCTCATCGTCGACGAGGCATGGGGCGCCCACCTGCCCTTCCACCCCGACCTTCCCACGTGGGCCATGGACGCCGGCGCCGACGTGTGCGTCACCTCCGTGCACAAGATGGGCTCCGGCCTCGAACAGAGCTCCGTCTTCCACCTCCAGGGTGACCTGGTCAAACCGGAGGTGCTCAAGAGCCGTGAGGACCTGCTGGGGACCACCAGCCCCTCGTCGCTCGTCTATGCGGCGCTGGACGGCTGGCGCCGGCAGATGGTCGAGCAGGGCGAGGCCCTCTACGACCACGCACTCGCCCTCGCTCACAAGACCCGCGAGCGGATTTCCCGTATCGACGGCATGCACGTGCACGGTCGCGACGACTTCTGCGGGCCGGGCCGGGCGGCGGACATGGACCCCCTCCAGATCATCATCGACATCAGCGCGTGGGAGGTCACCGGCTACCGGGCCGCCGACTGGCTGCGGGACAAGCACCGCATCAACCTCCACATCGCCGACCACCGCCGCATCAGCGCACAGCTCACCCACGCCGACGACAGCGACACGGCGGAGGTGCTGCTGACGGCCCTGACCGACCTGGCCGCGCATGCCGCGGAACTCCGGACCGGGCAGCCCGTGGAGGTCCCGCCGCCGTCGCGGCTGAGGCTGGAGCAGGCGGCGCTGCCCCGCGACGCCTTCTTCGGCCGGACGGAGCAGGTGCCCTGGCAGGAGGCGGACGGCCGGATCGCCGCCGAAATGCTGACCCCGTACCCGCCCGGCATCCCGGCGGCCCTGCCCGGCGAGCGCCTCACCAGGGACGTTCTGCGCTACCTGCGGACCGGGGTGGAGGCGGGCATGGTCGTGCCGGACGCGGTCGACACGGAGGTCACGAGCGTCCGCGTGCTCATCGAAGAGTGACCTCAGTGCGGAACGGATAGCCGCCCTGCCGTCTCGCCGCTCTGCTGTCGGGGCAGATGCCCGAAACGCCGCTGAGGCGGGTGAGAAGCACATGGCCGCCGTTTGGGAGCGGGTGCCTCCCGGTCATGGCTCAAGCGTTCCACAGCCCACTCCTTGGAGACATACGATGACGACGAAGCACAGCCCTGCCGCCTCGGAGCCGGACGAGGACGGCGTGCCGGGCAAGCCGGGACCGGTGTCCCCAGGCGTGGCCGAGCCGACGCAGCCCGCGGAGCCTCTCCCGCCCAAAGCGGACCAGGAAGGGCCGGAGACCGTGAGCCCCACTGGACAGGCCACCGGCGCGGAGCAGGCACGTGTGGCGCAGAGCGGTGCTTACCTCACCACCGCCCAAGGGGCACGGCTCCACGACACCGATCACTCGCTGAAGGCCGGACCGCGGGGGCCGGTCCTTCTCCAGGACCACCATTTGCGCGAGAAGATCACGCATTTCGACCACGAGCGAATCCCGGAACGAGTGGTGCATGCGCGCGGAGCCGCCGCGCACGGGGTCTTCCAGGGCTATGGAACCGCAGGCGAGGTGACGCGTGCCGCCTTCCTCGCGAAGGACGTGGAGACACCCGTGTTCGTGAGGTTCTCCACCGTCCTCGGCTCGCGCGGCTCGGCGGACACGGTGCGTGACACCCGCGGGTTCGCCACGAAGTTCTACACCGAGGAAGGCACCTTCGACCTGGTCGGCAACAACATCCCGGTCTTCTTCATCCAGGACGCTGTCAAGTTCCCCGACATCATCCACGCCGGCAAGCCGCATCCCGACCGGGAGATCCCGCAGGCGCAGAGCGCGCACGATACGTTCTGGGACTTCGTCTCGCTCCACACCGAAGCCACGCACCACACCCTGTGGAACATGTCCGACCGCGGGATCCCGAGGTCCTACCGGATGATGGAAGGCTTTGGCGTCCACACGTTCCGCCTGGTCAACGCGGTCGGCGAAAGCGTGCTGGTGAAGTTCCACTGGAAGCCGAAGCTGGGCGTGCACTCGCTGGTCTGGGAGGAAGCGCAGCTGATCAACGGTATGGATCCCGACTTCCATCGCCGGGACCTCTTCGACGCCATCGAATCCGGTGCGTACCCGCAGTGGGAGCTCGGCATCCAGGTCTTCCCCGACACCCCGGTCCAGACCTTCGAAGGCATCGACCTCCTCGATCCGACGAAGATCGTCCCGGAGGAGCTCGCGCCGGTCCAGCCCATCGGGCTGATGACCCTGAACGCGAATACCAAGAACTACTTCGCCGAGACCGAGCAAGTCGCCTTCCACCCGGGGCACTTGGTTCCAGGCATCGACGTCACCGACGACCCGCTGCTCGCCGGACGGCTCTTCTCGTACCTCGACACACAGATCAGCCGCCTCGGCGGCCCCAACTTCGGTCAGATCCCGGTCAACCGGCCGCACGCCCCCGTCAACGACATGCTCCGCGACGGCATGCACCAGAGTGCCGTCCACACCGGGGTCGCCCCCTACCACCCCAACAGCCTCGACGGCGGCTGCCCCTTCTTCGCCGGAGCCGACAAGGGAGCCTTCATCGAAACACCGGTGAAGGTTCCGGCGGCGAGCAAGGTCCGTGAGGCGCCCGCCTCGTTCTCGGACCACTTCACCCAGCCGCGGCTGTTCTGGCTCAGCATGACCCCGCCCGAACGCGAGCACATCATCGCCGCGTACACCTTCGAACTGAACAAGTGCTATGAGCAGGCCGTCAAGGAGCGCACCCTCCAGGTCCTGGCGAACATCGACCCGCAGCTGTGCGAACAGGTCGCAACGGGCCTCGGACTGCCGGCCCCGGCGGCCACCGAGCCGCTCGCCGCGCCCGACCCCAGCCCGGCCCTATCCCAGATGGGCGGTACCTGGCCGACCGACGGCCGCGTCATCGGCATCATCGCGGACGCCGCGGCCGACCTGGACGGCGTACGGGCCGCCCGGCAAGCCGTCCTCGACACGGGCATGGTGCCCCTCGTCATCGCCCCGACCGGCGGCACCCTCGGTCCCGGCGATCCGATCGGGGTCCAGCGGACTTACGCTACGGCCCGCTCCACCGAATTCGACGCCGTCCTGCTCGCCGGTGTGCCCCAGGCCGGAGCGGACGCGTACGGCGCCCGCGACGCCAAGGCCGGCACCGTCCGGCCCCCGCAAGCCATCGACCCGCGCGTGCTCCTGCTCGTCACCGAGGCGTACCGGCACGGCAAGGCCATCGGCAGCTGGAACGGCGCCGACCAGCTCCTCGAGACCGCCGGCATCACAGCCGACGACCCGGGTATCGCGCTGGGGGAGGACGGTACGGCCGTCGTAGAGACCGTTGCCGCAGCCTTGGCCGAGCACCGGGCCTGGGACAGGTTCCCGCCGGCTGTCTGAGGGGTCAGAGGCGGGAAACGACGAGAACGGGCCCACCGTGACCTCAGCCGTGAGCCCGTTCTCACCCGCCGCTACCCCTTCGCCCCGGCGGGGTACCGCCTCCTCATCGGCCCGATCTCGACGGCTCGGCCTTCGTCCGTGTTCCCCTCTCCGATTCCGTCCGATGCTCCGAAGATCGCCGGCACCTGCATGAGGTCGCCCACCCTGGGCAGCCGCCGGATGACGTCCAGAAGCGGCCTTACGGGCGCCGCGATCCCCGGAGGTACGCGATGTCCAGTACGGCTCTCACCTCGAGAACTCTCACCGGGGGCCTGGTCGCCCTGCCGAGTGTCTACCGGCCGCAGGCGGACACGCACCTGCTTGCCGAGGCACTTGCCCGCGAGGAGCTGGGCCCCCGCACCAGCGTCCTCGAAATCGGCACCGGAACCGGCGCGCTCGCTCTGCACGCCGCTCGCAGAGGGGCCACGGTCACGGCGGTCGACGTCTCCTGGGCGGCCGTCGCATCAGCGCGTATGAACGCCCTGATCCACCGGCTTCCCCTGCGCGTCCTGCACGGCGATTTCAGGGCCCGTACCGTCGGCCGACGCTTCGACCTGATCGTGGCGAATCCGCCGTACGTGCCCGCTCCGGGCGTGACATTGCCCTCGCGGGGGCCGCAGCGCGCCTGGGACGCCGGCCCGGACGGCCGCCTCGTGATCGACCGGATCTGCGCGACCGCTTCCGCTCTGCTGCGCCCCGGCGGCGCTCTGCTGATGGTGCACTCCGGCATGTGCGGGGCCGAGGAGACCGTGGACCGGCTGGCCGGGGCAGGGCTGTCCGCGCAGGTCACAGCGTCGGCGTCCGTTCCCTGGGGCCCGGTCCTGCGCTCGCGGCGGATCTGGCTGGAGCGGCGCGGGCTGGCGAGCGAGGCCGAGGAGTGCGAAGAGCTGGTGGTCATCCGTGCCCAGAACCTCTGACTCCAGTCCGTGCCCGGCCGAGGTGAAGCCCGCGCGCCGCGTGTCCGTGGACCCGCAGGGGCCCGTCCTCATCGAGGGCCCCGTCGAAACCGTCCTGGACGACGGGACGATCGCACGCTCCGACCGCTTCGCGGTCGCCATCTGCACATGCCGTCGCAGCCGTACGTACCCCTGGTGCGACACCAGCCACCGCCCCCGCGAACGAACCTCGCCGCAGCCTGAGGACAGGAACCCGTGATGCCCGCTCCCGGCCCGGACACGGTCACCGTTGCAGACCAGAGCCCCCATCTCGTGCAGGGGCGGGGCGAGTTGTCCTGCGCCGTGTCGGACGCCCTGCGGTCCGGGGGTCCGCCGCGATGCGCCCCCGGGGGCGGAGCTGGAGGCCGACCCGTGGGGCGAGGACCTCCAGCTCGCCCTCTACCTCCTCTACGAGCTCCACTACCGCGGGTTCGACGGCGTGGACGACGCACGCGAGTGGGACCCGGACCTGCTGCGACTGCGCCAGGCGATGGAAGCGCGCTTCCTGGACGCCCTGCGCACCGAGCTGTCCGATGCACCCCGGACGGTCGGGGACGCCTTCGCCCCGCTCCTCGTCGAGCCCGTCGACCTCTCCGGCAGCCTGAGTCACCACCTCGAAACGGAGGGGGAGCTCTGGCAGTTGCGCGAGTACGCGGCCCTGCGTTCTCTCTACCATCTCAAGGAGGCCGATCCGCACGCCTGGGTCATCCCCCGGCTGACCGGGCGGGCCAAGGCCGCCATGGTCGCCATCGAGTACGACGAGTTCGGCGCCGGCCGCGCCGAACGCATCCACGCCCAGCTCTTCGCCGACCTCATGTCCGACCTCCGGCTGGACCCCACGTACGGCCGGTACCTGGACCGGGCGCCGGCCCCGCTGCTCGCGACCGTGAACCTCATGTCCCTGTTCGGCCTGCACCGGGCGCTGCGCGGCGCGCTCGTCGGTCACTTCGCGTGCGTCGAGGTCACCTCCTCGCCCGGCTCCCGCCGCCTGGCCAAGGCCATGCGACGCTGCGGCGCGGGTCCGGCCGCCGAGCACTTCTACGCCGAACACGTCGAGGCCGACGCCGTACACGAGCAGGTCGTCCGCCACGAAGTGATCGGCGGCCTCCTCGTCGACGAACCGGACCTCGAAGAGGACATCGCGCTCGGCTGTGCGGCGACCGTCCTCCTCGAAGACCGTCTCGCGAGCCACATCCGCGAAGCCTGGGATCACGAACGCAGCGCACTGCGCACGCCCCTGCACGAGCATGAGGGGTGAGATCCGGGTCCGGTGGCGGCTCCTTATCGCATCTGCACGCCTGCACGAGCTTGCTCCGGTGTCTCCCGCCACACGGCGAACGCAGGACGATGGCCGGCTGCGGGCGCATGAAATGGGGCTGGTGAAGCATGCGCGGGAGATGGAATGTGTCATATACGACCAGGGCTCAGGCCGGTCGGAGCATGTGGAGTGCGAGCTGCCGGACGACACCTGCCGGGTCGCCCTCAAGCGGCTGCGGGACATGGGCGAAGGCGAGTTCGCCTGGGTCCGGCTGGCAGGCCCCTCGGAAGGTGAACTGGTGGAGCTGTCCGAGGAACTGGGCCTTCACCCGCTGGCTGTCGAGGACGCGCTCCACGGGCGACAGCGTCCGAAGCGCGAGCGCTTCGGCGACGTCCTGGCCGTCGCGCTGAAGACACTGCGGTATGTGGAAGAGGAAACGGCGGTGGAGACCGGCGACGTCATGATCTTCGTTGGGCCTCGCAGCGTCCTCACCGTGAGCCACGGAACGATCGATCCCTGCACCGAGGTTGCCCGCCGGCTGGACACCGATCCGGACATGCTGTGCCATGGCCCCACGGCTGTGCTGCACGCCGTGCTGGACGTCGCCGTCGATGCGTACGGCGACGCCGCCCGAAGGGTGCGCGCCACGCTCGACCGGCTCGAGGACGAGGTGTTCTCGACGTCCCGCATCGACCACACCGAGAACATCTACTCCCTCAAGCGCGAGGTCCGCGAGTTCCGTGATGCCGTGCAGCCGCTCGTTCCGGTGGTCCAAGGCCTCCTGTCCGGCGAACCGGGCGAGAAGGTCCACCAGCCGAAGATCGCCCCGTACATCCGTGACGTCGCCGATCACCTGCACCGAACCGACACCGAGGTGCGCACCCTGGACGCACTGCTGGACTCCGTCCTCGGCGCGCAGCAGGCCCGCGTGGGCACCTGGCAGAACGACGACATGCGACGCATCTCCGCGTGGGCAGCCATCTTCGCGATCCCCACGATGGTCGCCGGCGTGTACGGCATGAACTTCGAACACATGCCGGAACTCGGCTGGACCTACGGCTACCCGTGGGCGGTCGCTCTCATGGCGATCGCGGCAGGCGCCCTATACCGCGCCTTCCGCCGCAACGGCTGGCTGTAGAAACCTGCACCGGGAGCCGCCCTGGCCCCGCCGGCTCCTTGTCCTGGTGTCGCGCCGCGGGCAGTGCGGCAGCCGGCCCCCACCGAGACGTGGGCAATCCAGGCGCCCCTACGGGCAAGGCCCGGGTTCTCGAGTGCCCTCGCGGACATGACTGGCGCCGCGGCGGAAAGGCGCAGGGTATGACACGCACACCGAACCCAGGACCAGGCGGGGACGACGATCGCGGGGGCACCGGCCACGAGAGCTCGGCGGGCCCGGACCCGCAGGTGGAGGAGCGGGCACCCGACCGGCCCACCGAGCTGCCCAAGCGGTCGTGGAAGGCCGTGCTGCGCGGCACCGTGAAGGAGTTCAAGGACGACGAGCTCGCCGACCGGGCCGCAGCGCTGACCTACTACGGAGTCCTCGCCCTCTTCCCCGCCCTGCTCGTGCTGGTGTCCCTGCTGGGCATCGCGGGTGAGTCCGCGACGAAGCAGGTCCTGGACAACCTGCAGAAACTGGCACCCGGCCCGGCGCGGGACGTGATCACCGACGCCGTGCAGCAGCTCCAGGGCCACTCCGGCGTCGGATCGCTCCTGGCGGTCGTCGGCCTCGTCGTCGCCGTGTGGTCGGCGTCCGGCTACATTGCCGCGTTCATCCGCGCCTCGAACGCCGTCTATGACGTGCCCGAGGGCCGCCCCGCATGGAAGGTTCTCCCGCTGCGCCTGGTTCTCACCGTCACGCTGATGGTCCTGGCCTGCGCCAGCGCGCTCATCGTCGTCGTCTCCGGCTCTCTCGCCCGGCAGGCGGGCACCGCTCTGGGGATCGGGGACACCGCCCTGACCGTGTGGTCGATCGCGAAGTGGCCGGTGCTGGTCCTCCTCGTCACGATCATGATCGCGATTCTCTACTGGGCCGCCCCGAACGCGAAGGGCCGTGGCTTCAAGTGGGTGACGCCGGGCAGCCTCCTGGCGCTGGCGATCTGGATGGCCGCCTCCGCAGGCTTCGCGTTCTACGTCGCGAACTTCGCTTCTTACAACAAGACCTACGGCACCCTCGCCGGCGTGATCATCTTCCTGGTGTGGCTGTGGATCACCAACCTCGCGATCCTCCTCGGGCTGGAGTTCGACGCGGAAATGGCCCGGCAGCGCGCGATCGCCGGCGGACTGCCCGAGGACGAGGAGCCGTACGTCGAGCCCCGCGACACCCGTGCGTGGAGCGACGGCGACCGCCGCCGGACGGAGCACTGACTCACGCGTGAACACGGCTCGCCGTGAGATCAGCACACCATGGCCGTGTGAGATCGCCCCCCGGGCTGCTGTCGAGCCACCTTTCGTACAACGCTGGTTGCCGCGCGGGTGCCGTCGCGGTTGCGGGGTAGGCGCGCCGTGACGGCGACATGACCGTCCTCGAACGCAGAACGGCATCGCCTCGGTCGAGTGCAGCGCCGATGTCCCCATCCAGGACACCACCAGCGCTGAGCAGAGCACCTGGCTGACGTGTCGCCCGTTCCAGCAGATTGACGAAAGGCAAGGTGTCCCCATCATGAGCACGGTAGAGCGGCAGTCCCACGCGGCCGAGGACTCGGTGGGCGTCCTGGTTTCACGCGCCTCCCAGCAGATCTCCGAGCTGGTACGCGAGGAGATGCAGCTGGCCCGGGCGGAGATGACCGAGAAGGGCAGGCGCTACGGGAAGGGCGGCGGTCTCTTCGGGGCCACAGGAATCATCGGCCTTCTGGCACTCCAGGCTCTGACGGCAACCTGTATCGCCGCTCTCGCGCTGGTTCTGCCGGTGTGGGCGTCCGCCCTCATCATCACCGTGGTCTTGGGGATCGTGGCGGCCGGGGCCGGCCTGGCCGGAAAGAAGCAGATCGCTCGGGCCGGTACCCCGGCCCCCGAGCAGACCATCGACAGCGTCAGGGCCGACCTGGCCGAGATCAAGGAGAAGGCACACCGATGAACGACGAAGCCCGAACCAACATCGGCACCCCCGCCCCCACACCTGCCGGCACCGGCTCCGCCGAACTGCACGATCAGGTCGAACGCACCCGCGACGAGCTCGGCCGGACCGTCGAGGCCCTCGCCGCGAAGGCCGACATCAAGGCCCAGGCCAAGGAGAAGGCGGCCGCCGTCAAGGGCCAGGCCGCCGAGAAGGCAGCGCTGGTCTCCGACCAGATCCGCGAGACGGCGCAGCAGGCCGCCCAAGCGGTGAAGGACAAGACCCCCGACCCGCTCCTGGAGAAGACCGTGCAGGCCGCAGTGCATGTACGGCAGAGTGCGGCCAAGGCGGGCCAGTACGCGACGGACAAGGCCCCCGACCCGCTTCTGGAACGGGCCGGCCAGGCAGCGACGGCTGTACGCACCAACCGCACCCCGCTCCTGGTGGCCGGAGCCGCCGTAGCCGTCTTCCTACTGGTCCGCCGCAGCCGAGGACGTCGCCGATGAAGGCATCCAAGATCGCCTACAAGCCCGTCGGGCTGGCCCTGGGCGTCCTCAGCGGCGTGATCGCGGGCGCCGCCTTCAAGCAGGCGTGGAAGCTCATCGAGGGCGAGGGCGATGCTCCTGACGCCACCGACGAGGACCGGAGCTGGAAGCAGATCGTGCTCGCCGCAGCCATCCAGGGGGCGGTCTTCGCCGTGGTCAAGGCCTCGGTCGACCGGTCGGGGGCCGTAGTGATTCGGCGTGTGACGGGTACCTGGCCGAGCTGACCAGCCGCGGTGCCGGCCCCCCGCCCCGAGCCGGCCGGCACCGCCCGTCGCCCGACGCACCCCCTTACCGACAACGGTCCCTTCGTGGAGGAAGCATGGCCGTGCAACACGGTCTGCGCGTGCTGGCCGCCGCAGCCGTCACCGCAGGCGTCCTCACGGGGCGGTGGTGGTACAGCCGCGCCCGAGGCAACCACGGGCACGGTGCCAGCGCCGCCCGCGCCCCTTGGCGCCGGATGGCATCCGACCCGGCCGGGGCCGGCTCGGGTCACGAGCGTGTGGTCGGTCTGCACGCAGCCTTCCTCGACCTGGCCGACAATCAAACGCTGAAGACAGCCGACGCGCACCTCGACCGGTACTGGGCGAGCATCGTCCCGCTCTACCCGCGCTCCGACCCAGGCCGCACCCAGAGCTGACAACTGCGGCCGTGTGCGCCGGAGCTCTTGGACGTACGGCCCTTCCCGGCCCGACCCCGACCCGAGTCGGCTCGCCAGGAGCACGGCCACCATCGTCGGTCACATCAACAAGGCTCGGCCGTGAGCCCCCGATCGGCCATCGATGTCGAAGTCCTGGCACTCCGTGGAACGAACCCGAGGGAAGTTCCACGCACATGGCGCGCTCCTCGACCTCGACCGGCCCCGCGCTGTCCGCGTCCGGCCTGCCGGGCCCGGCCCAGCAGACCGATCACACGAGAAGAGCCATCGAGGTTCGGATTTTCTCATCCATCCGGGGGAGAGCGGTCGAGCCGGGCCGTAACGGGTGTCGCTGTGACGCCGTGCAGGAGTACCGAGAGCAACACGGTGAACGTCACCACGGCCCACAGCTCGCGCGCGGGCGCGGCGAAATCGGCCTCACCCAGAGCGTACGCAAGATAGAAGAACGAGCCGATGCCCCGGATGCCGAACACCGCAATGATGACTCGTTCCTTCCCTGTGGCATTGCCCCGCATCTGGACGGCCCAGCCGACGGCCGGGCGGATCAGCAGGAAGAGCACCAGCCCCAGAACGGCTCCGCGCCAGGTCAGTGCAGCAAGGCCACCGTCGGCGATGAAGCCGCCGACGAGGAAGAGGATGACAGCCGTGAGAAGCCTCTCGACCTGATCGGTAAAGGCATGCATGACGCGGTGGTACCGGTGGGCGCGTTCGGCGTTCCGGATCGTGCAGGCCGCGACGAACACGGCGAGGAAACCGTAGCCGTGGAGGAGCTCCGTCAGCCCGTAGGCCGTGAACGTCGCGGCGAGCGCGACGAAACCCTCACGGTGCTCGGACAGCCGCAGCGCCTTCCAGGAAGCCTGGAAGAACATCCGGCCGAGGAGCCGCCCGACGCCGAACCCCACGGCCAGTCCCACCGCGCTGCGCACCAGGATGTCGCTCCACACCCAGTGCCACAGCCCGTCCGTCGACCAGCCCGTCGCCGAGGCCGTGGTCAGCGCGATGGCCGCCAGGACGAACGGGAAGGCCAGACCGTCGTTCAACCCTGCCTCGCTGGTCAGCGCGAAGCGAACTTCGTCCTCGTCGTCCTCATCGTCTGTCGGCTCGCCCACGCGTACTTCTGCGGCCAGCACCGGGTCCGTAGGAGCGAGGGCAGCCGCGACCATGAGAGCGACGGCCGGCGGCCAGCCCACCAGCCACCCCGCCACTGCCGCGGTGAGCAGGATCGTCAGGGGCATGGCCAAGCCCAGCAGCCGCCACGTCGTCGACCAGGCACGCCGGCCCGGAGGTCTGTTGATGGCCAGTCCCGCGCCCATCAACGCGACCACGACGCAGACCTCCGTGAGGTGCTCCACCAGGCTGCGGTGCCGGACGGGATCCAGTGACGGGAGCGCGTCGAGCGGCAGCAGGAACACCAGGAAACCCGCCACCAGGAACACCATGGGCAACGACAGGGGCCGCTTCGCCAGGGCGGTCGGAAGTACCGCCGCACACAAAGCCCCCAGACCCGCGCAGGCGTACACCACGTCGATCCCCGTCAAACCGATCCCCATTCCCGTACGAAACCCTCCTGGGACCGCCTACCCGATCTTGCAACGGGCATCCTCGGTACACCTCTGCTGCTCGATGCGTGGTGTCCGCCGGCGCAGCACGGAGGACGCTTGCCGACTTTCGCCGTCGTACCCATCGACACTGGCAGGTCAGACCCGCCGGGGCACGTCGCCTCGCATGACGTGCTGCGTACGTCGTTGACTGGGGCAGCCTCGTACGGGCGGGCGGTTTCCATGAAGCGCGGTGGTATGGCCTCGGGCGGTGGGCTGAAGTCTTCGGAGCGGAGCGGAGCGGAGCGGAGCGGGCGGGAGCGGGCGGGAGCGGGCGGACTATCGGCCGGGCGCAACCGTGCCGCGCATAGACGACGTGGAGCCGTCGGATACGGCCCTCTGCGTCATCTTGCCGGGAACTTCGTCCGCGGTGTCAGCCGGCCTTCAGGAGATCGTCGACAGCGTCCACGGAAAGCTCGACTCGCACCAGGGCGGCTGCCAGCCTCGGCAGGGATTCGGTGTCCACCAGATGTGCAAGGCTCTGAGACGTGGTCGGGAGCCCGAGTTCGGAGGCGGCCTTGCGAGCACGGTCGTCGAACGACGGGCGCAGCTCGGGCCAAAGGGCTTGGGCCTCGCGGCAGAAGATGTCGGCGCCCACCGGCCCGATCCGCGGAAACTCCCTCAGCAGTTCGCGGATCCGGGCGGGATCCCCCTCGGCCTGGTCGCGGAGCCGGCGCAGGTCGCCGCGGTACCGGTCGAGGGCGAGTTCCGCCCCGGCGCCCAGCGCGGTGGACGTGCTCTCGTCGTAGCGGCGGTAGTGGGCCCGGCCGAGTGCGTCCACCCGGTCCTGCCAGGAGGCGTCCGCCATCGCCCGGGGCGTGCGCATCCCGGTGCCGAACAGCTCGCGGGCGGCGGCCACCGCGATGTCGGCCTTGATGCGTACGGAGAAGAGCACGCAGAGCGTGAGCAGTTGGTAGAGGGGCGCGGGTGTATTCCGCAGCCTGATGCCGGCTTCCTCGGAGTGGGTCTGCCCGTAGGCGTCCATCAGCCTTCGTACGGTCTTGTGTTGTCGCTGTGTCATGGTGTCGGGCTCGCTTCGTCACGGGTGAGTGCAGTGCGGTGAGGAGGTTGCGGGCCCGTCGGAGGGAGCGGGGCCGGGGAGGGGCTCGCCACGGGTCGTCTTTCAGCAGATCGTCGACGGTGGCGAGGGTCCAGCGGCGGGAGGTGAGGTCCGGGTCGTCGAGGTCGCTCCAGGTCAGTGGGGTCGCGACGGGGGCTCCACGGCGGGCGCCGACGGCGTAGGGGGCGACGGCGCTCTGGGCGTAGGCCTTGCGCCCGATGTCGAGGTAGAGCCGGCCTCGCCGCGCGCAGCGCCGGGACGCCGGGATGGCGCACTCCCATGTGGCGGTAGCTGGGGCGAGAGCCACCACGGTGACCCGCCGCCCGGCCGCCCACGCGTCGACCGCGGCCAGGCCGTCCACAGGGGCCGGGTACGGAGCGCAGTCGAGGTCCAGGAGCAATGAGCCGATACCGGCTCGGATCTCTGCCAGCTCCTGTACGAGACGTTCCAGGCATGCCGCACCTCCGGCGCGGAACACGACCCGCCACGCGGCTCATGTCCACATCCGGCGAGCAAAGCGCTACCAGGGCAGCACGCACGTGCCCGTTGTCCGCCCGCGAACGACTACGGAGACTCGAGCGACGGAACCACAAGCGACGGAACTGCAATGGTCCATCCCCTCCACCATCCCACACCCTTACCCGGGCGCGCCCCGTCCAGGCCGGCCCCGCGTGCCGTCGGCCTCGCTTTGGCGTGCCGCGGTGCCCGGCTGCTCGGGAATGGCCGCGGAGGGCGGGCATCGCGCGAACCGGTGCTGGATTCGCCGAGCCCCTGCTGTGGCAGAGCCCTGCCCTACCCCAGAGCGGCGCTCTCGTTGTCCAGCAGGTCATGCAGCAGCGCCCGGTGGAGGGAGGCGATCGGCTCGAGGAGGTCGGGGTGGCGCAGCAACGGCGCGGCATCGTGTTCGTGGTCGCCGGGGCGGGTGAGACGGGTGAGCTCACCAGCCTGGCCACGGTCGACGAGGTGGTGGTGGGCGTCGGCGGCGAGGGCGGGGGCGGCGAGGAGGCAGGCGGCCCAGCTGACGACGGTTTCGTCCACCCATGTCCGCCATCCCGCGTCGGCGTCGTGGCGGTGATCGGCGCCGGTCAGCCAGTCCAGCCGGGCGCTCCCGCCCGGGCCGAGGAGGTGCAGCAGCTCGGCGTCCATCAGGGTCGGGTACCGCAGGGCTGAGGCGAGGGTGACGGCCTGCCGGGCCTGGGCCTCGGCCAAGGCTTGGCTGAACGCGCCCGGGGCGGGCGGGAAGGCGGTCAGCAGCCAGCGGGTGCCAGCGGCTATGACGGGTGCGAGATCGGCGGACACGGCGGCTTCCTCGGGGGCGTGCTCGCCTGGGCCCGTGTCGGGCCCGCGAGCTGCGGCGCGAAGCTGCGCCGCTCCGCTCGTGGCCGACCAGGGTAGCCCGGAGCGGCAGGCGTGCGGCATGACGCACGTCACCGACCGCCCAGGGACGGCGGGCCCGGGCGCGCACATGCCGGCCCGTCGCCCCTGGGCGGGGGGTTCAGGACTTGCCGCGGCCGGTCACGAAGTCGCGTGCCCGGTCTACCAGGCCGGCGCCCGGTGCGAGGAGTTTGCTGGCCGTGGGGCTGCTCGGGGCGGCAGGGTGCGGGCGGGTGGGCGCCATGGTCTTGGCACGGCGGATCTTGTCGCCGAGATCTTCCAGCTGCTGAGCGGTACAGGCTTGCTTCAGCATCGGGAAGAGGTTGGTCTCCTCGTCCTGTACGTGGGCGGCGACCTCTTCCATGAGCTGCTGGAGGAGCGGGCTCATCTGCGCGTCGTCGGTGCTCATCTTCTCCAGGCGCTTGAGCATCTTCTCGACGCGGCCGTGGTCCTCGATCTCCTTGTCCGCCATCGGCCCGCCGCCCTCGACGTGCTCGCGTACCGCCGGGTAGAGGTACTGCTCCTCGGCGACCGAGTGCCGCACCAGCTCGATGGTGATCTCGTCGATGAGGTCGCGGAGCTCCTGCCCGCCGCCGGTCATGGCCTGGATCCGCGCGAACATCTCCTCCACCTCCCGGTGGTCGGCCATCAGCTCGTCGATCACATTTCCGCCGTGTCCCATGTCGCCTCCGTGTGTGTTCGGATTCGGGCCGGGCCTGTCCGGCCCGAACCCATCGGTTCCCCGCCGGACCTGGAGGCGCCCGGTCACACGGGTCAGCTCACCCGCTCGGAGGAGGCAGCTGCCGTGCGCCTTCTCCGCCGCGCGGCGGAGAAGGCGGGCGGTTCACTGCTTTCCGCTTCTGGCCGTCAGCAGCCGGTCGAGCGGCCAGGTCGTGATCAGCCGGTCCGCGCCCAGGCCGATCCGTGCCGCACGTGCGTAGCCCGTGCTCTGCCAGTGGAGCTGTTCGGGGGCGTGGGCGTCGGTGTCCACGGCGAAGAGGCAGCCCGCGGCGGCGGCCTGCGCGAGCAGGTCGTCCGGGGGGTCGCGGCGTTCGGGCCGGCAGTTGATCTCCACAGCGGTGCCGGCTTCCGCGCAGGCGGCGAACACGGCATCGGCGTCGAAGCGGGATTCCGGGCGCCCCCGGCCGGTGATGATTCGTCCCGTGCAGTGTCCCAGGACATCGGCATGCGGGTTGCGTACGGCGGCCAGGAGGCGGGCGGTCATCGGTTCGGGTTCCGAGCGGAGCTTGGAGTGCACGGATGCCACGACGATGTCGAGCCGGCCGAGCAGGTCTTCGTCCTGGTCGAGCGAGCCGTCGTCGAGGATGTCGCACTCGATGCCGGTGAGCAGCCGGAAGTCCGGGCCCATTCGTGAATTCACCGCGGCCACGGCCTCCAGTTGGCTCCTCAGCCGGTCCGGGCTCAGTCCGTGGGCGATCGTCAGCCGCGGTGAGTGGTCGGTCAGGACGGCCCACCGGTGGCCCAGGGCCCGGGCGGCGTCGGCCATGTCTTCGAGCGGGCTGCCGCCGTCCGACCAGTCGGAGTGCAGGTGGCAGTCGCCGGTGCTGGCGGCCGCGAGGTCCCAGCCGGCTTGGGCGGCCGGGTCGGCTTCGGCCTCCAGACGGCCGAGGTAGCTCGGCACGGCCCCGGTCGATGCCTGGGCGATCACCTCGGCGGTGACCGGGCCCACCCCGCGCAGCTGTTCGGCCTGTGCGGCGTCCACCGGGCCCGGAGGCAGGTCGCGGACGGCGTCGGCCGCCGTGTGGAAGGCCCGCACCCGGTAGGGGGACGCCCCGCGCCATTCGAGGAGGAAGGCGATCCGGCGCAGGGCTTCGTCCGGTGTCATGGCAGGGGGGTTCCGCCGGTGGCATTGACGATCTCGCCGGTGATGTAGGAGGCCTGGTCGGAGGCGAGGAAGACGTAGGCGGGTGCCATTTCCGCCGGCTGGGCGGGCCGGCCGAGCGGCGACTGCTCGCCGAACTTCGTCGGGTCGGGCATCGTCGCCGGAATCAGCGGGGTCCAGACCGGTCCGGGCGCCACGGCGTTGGCCCGGATACCGCGCTCGGCGAGCATCTGGGCCAAGCTGTGGGTGAAGGAGATGATCGCGGACTTGGTCATGGCGTAGTCGAGGAGGTGCGGGCTGGGCTGGTAGCCCTGTACGGAGGCGGTGTTGATCACCGAGGCGCCGCGCGGCATGTGGGCCAGCGCGGCCTTGGTGAGCCAGAACATTCCGTACAGGTTGGTCTTCATCACCCGGTCGAACTGCTCGGTGGTGATCGCCTCGATCCCGTCCGGCTGGGCCATCTGGTAGGCGGCGTTGTTGACGAGCAGGTCGATGCCGCCCAGCTCGCCCACTGTCTTGTCGACGAGGGCGGTGCATTCGCCTTCGTGTCGGATGTCGCAGGCGACGGCCACCGCTGTGCGCCCGGCTTCGCGGATCAGGCGGGCGGTTTCCTCGGCCTCGTCGGCTTCCTCGGGCAGGTGGGTGAAGACGACGTCGGCGCCTTCCCGTGCGAAGGCCACGCAGACGGCCCGGCCGATCCCGGAGTCCCCTCCGGTGACCAGCGCCTTGCGGCCGCGCAGCAGACCGTGGCCTTCGTAGGTGTCCTCGCCGTGGTCGGGGCGGGGATCCATCGCCTCGGTCGAGCCGGGATGGTCCTGGTCCTGCTCGGGGAACGGGGGGCGGGGGTGGAGTGACACGGGATCGGTGAGGCGGGGCTGGTTCTGGGAGGGCATCGCGGTCTCCTTCCGGCCGGTCAGGTGAGCGGGGGGTCAGGTAGAGGGCGGATAGGTGGCGCCCTTGAGGCGGCGTGCGAGGTGCGCGGTGTTCGCAGCGAGGGTCTTGGTCGTCGCGGCGGTCTTCTCGGGCGTCTCGTCGAGGTCCTGGTAGTCGGTGCCCTGCATGGCTTCGCCGACCCAGTAGGTGACGGCGTTCGGGGCGAGGGAGAAGCCGACGTCGTTGAGACCCTGGAAGAGTTCGGCACTGACGTGGTGGGCGCCGTCCTCGTTGCCGACCACACACACCGCGGCGGCCTTGCCGTAGGTGAGCATCCGGCCCTCGTCGTCGCTCTCGCCGAGCTCGGCATCGAGCCGCTCCAGAACACGCTGCGCGATGCTGGAGGGGTGTCCGAGCCAGATCGGCGTGGACAAGATCAGGATGTCGCAGCCCAGGATCGTGTCGCGGATCTCCGGCCAGGCGTCACCATCCCCCATGTCGACCTCGACGCCCGGCTTGACGTCGTGATCGGCAATGCGGATCACCTTGCCCGTGACACCGTGATCGGACAGGGCGGCCATGGTCTGCTCGGCCAGCAACTGCGAGCTGGACGGCTTTGGCGACGGCGAAAGCGTGCAGACCAGGGCGACAGCGCGCAGCGGCGTGGTTTCAATCGTGGTGTTCATGTGATCCGGCTACCCCGATGGCCAGGACGTATCCCGCCCTGCACGGTGACAACCGCCGATCGAGGGTGGACCTGCCCCAGGGGCGGCCACTGGTCGGCGGATCCGGGCTCCGCCATCCGGCGGTGGCCTTCTGCTTCGAGGCTGTCGGGCAGGATCTTGTCAGCCATGCCCTGTGCCCGGGTCTTCAACGATCCGGCGAAGACCTTGTCCTTGCCGGGAAAGAGAGCGTCGAGCCCTTGCTGCGCCACCTGGGCGGAATCGTCCTTATCGCCCTGGCCGACCTTGGTGTCCCCCATGTCGGCGCGCCGGAAGAAGCCGGTGTCCGTGGGACCGGACATGAGGGCGGTCACCGTCAGGGGGTGTCCTCGAGCTCGTTCTGCAGCGCCTGGGAGAAGGACTGCAGGACGACTCCGAGGCGTTGTACACGGCGTGGAACGAGCCCGGCATGGTGGAAGGGACGACGCGATCAGCATGCGTCCCTCACCCGCCGCGGCCATCGACCGCAGCAGCCGTTTGGCCAAGTGCACCGTGGAACGCACGTTCAGTCGACGATCTCGAACTCGTCCTCCAGGTCCGTATCGAGAAACACTCCTCTTCCCCGACGCCGGCGTGCAGCGCGGCCACGGCCACCGGACGTCCGGCGGAGGCCACCGCCCCGAGGGAACGCTCTGCCTCCTCGTAGTTGAGCAGGTCCGCCCGCACGGGCTGCACACGCGCTCCGGTCTGCCGCCCGATCTCCTCCGCCGCGGCACGGAGGCGCTCCTCATCGGCCGGGTTCCCGATCAGGTCGAAACCCCGCTCGGCGAGCTGCCGGGCGAGCTCGAACCCGATACCACTGGACGCGCCGGTCACTACCGCAGGTTCTCGGTTCTGGGTCATGTTCCGCATCTACCCGTGCTGGGCAACCATGCCCAGGCGTACGTGTCGACCCGAGCCGTACGCGGCGTGGCCGAGGCATCAGGCCTCGGCCGAGGCAGCAGACTGCCTGCACCGCCGTCTCGTCTTCTTCCCCGGATGAAGGACCCCGCCTTGCTGCTGACTCACACCTTCGACGAAGGCGTTCTCGTGGTGCGTCTCGCCCCTGCCCTGGCCGTACGCCACCGCGCAGCCGTGACGCCGGCCGTCGAGGAACTTCTGCGGGCTCACCGCCCGGCTCACCTTGTCGTGGCTGCCCAGGGAGGGTGGACACCGGCTGTTTTCAGTACGGTCCTGCGGGCCCACCGAGCAGCCCGGGAGCATCGCGTCGGCTTCGCCCTCGTGACGACTTCACCGACTGCCGCTGACCAGCTCGCCTCGAATACCTCCGGTCCTGTCCGCGTCCACCCCTCGCCGGCTCAGGCATGGTCCGAGGCGCACGTCCGGCCGGTCGCGCCCGGGCACGGGCGACGCCCGTGAGTGGCGGTGACGCTCCCGGGGGCCGCCCCCTGGACCGCGTGGTGGGAAGGGATGGTGTCGGACGCACGGCGCTCATCGTGATCGACATGCTCAACACCTACGAGCACGAGGACGCCGAGGTACTCGTGAAGTCCGTTCGCGAAGCCCTTCCGGGCGTCGGGGTACTGATCGAACGGGCGCGGGAAGCCAGTGCGCCGGTCGTGTACGTGAACGACAACTTCGGCCGCTGGCGTTCCCACCACGGCGAGATCCTCGAAGCCGCCCTGGCCGGCCGTTATGCCGACCTGGTGGAGCCGATCGCCCCGGACGAGGAATCCCTGTTCGTCGTCAAAGCGCGCCACTCGGTCTTCTTCGAAACGCCCCTGGCCTACCTGCTGGGCCAGCTGGATGTCCACAGGGTAGTGCTGTGCGGGCAGGTGACCGAGCAGTGCGTGCTGTATTCGGCCCTGGACGCCCACATCCGGCACCTCGACGTCGTCGTGGCCCTCGACGCGGTCGCCCACATCGATGCCGGTCTCGCCGACGCGGCCCTGCGCATGATGGAACGCAACATGTCGGCCGAGCTTCACCCGAGCGGCGAGATCACCTTCGAGGACGCACCATCAAACTGACGGCGGCGCGTTCCGCGCTGGCCGCGCCGAGCCGTCGGCTCGTTCGACGAGGGTGAGGGCGGCCGCGGCGGTTTTGAACTGTG
The DNA here is from genome assembly GCF_040651555.1 of Streptomyces sp. NPDC048424. Lineage (NCBI taxonomy): Bacteria > Bacillati > Actinomycetota > Actinomycetes > Kitasatosporales > Streptomycetaceae > Streptomyces > Streptomyces sp. NPDC048424. The sequence goes on from NZ_JBEZKE010000005.1 coordinate 171,794, forward strand.
GCTGTTTGGAGACGGGGTCCCAGGCGGTGGCGATCAGCTCGTTCGCGGCACGCCCCGCAGCACCCGGGGCTGGGGCGTTGCCGGCAGGGGTGTCCCAGTACCCGTAGTGGAAGGGGACGAACAGGACGCCGGGGCGGATGGCGCCGATGCGTAGGCGCCCGCGCAGTGCACCGCACCGCGTGGTGAGCTCCACGAGGTCGCCTTCTGCCAGTGCGAGGCGGGTCGCGTCGGCGGCCGCGATCTGAACCCACACGTCCGGGGCCGCGGCCGCGAGTTGGGGCACCCGGCCGGTCTTGGTGCGGGTGTGGAAGTGGTAGAGGGTGCGTCCGGTGGTCAGCTGGAAGGGGTGGCTCTCGTCCGGCCACTCCTTCGGCGGGACGTAGGGGGCGGGCCTGATGAGCGCCTTCCCGTCCGGGTTCGTCGACCGGTACCAGTCCTCGCCCAGCGGCTCGCCGGTCACCAGGTCCTTCCCGTACGTCTCGCACCGGTCCGGGTGCGCCCAGTCCACGCCGCCCCCATAGAGTCGGTCCGTGCCGTCGGGGGCGTGCTCGGTGCACGGCCACTGGATGCCGCTGGGGCCGCGGAGTTTCTCGTAGCTCAGGCCGGTGTAGTCGCAGGGCCGTCCGGCACTGCACCGCTTCCACGCCTCGAACGCCTCCTCCGGGTCGCTCCAGTGGACCAGGCGGCCGCCGTCCTTGTCCTCGAACCCCATGCGGGCCGCGTAGTCGAGGAAGATGTCCAGGTCCGGGCGGGCGTCGCCGGGTGGGTCCACGGCCCTTTCGGACAGGTGGACGGTGCGGTCGGCGTTGGTGAAGGTGCCCGTCTTCTCACCCCACGTCGCTGCGGGCAGCACCACGTCGGCGAACTGCGCCGTCTCGGTCAGGAACAGGTCCTGGACGACCGTGAACAGGCGCTCCTGGGCGAGGACGGAGCGGATCCGCGCCAGCTCGGGCAGGGACACGGCCGGGTTGGTGGCGCTGATCCACAGCATCCGTACCGAGCCCTCCTCCGCCAGCCGGAAGATCTCCATGGCGTGGGTGGGCGGTCCGTCATGGGGGATTTCTGACGGCTCCACGTTCCACACACGTGCGAGGTCGGCCACGTGTGCCTCGTTCTGCCAGTTCCGGAAGCCCGGCAGATCCCCGTCGGCGCCGCATTCGCGGGTGTTCTCGGCGGTGGGCTGGCCGTTCATCTGGAGCACGCCCGCCCCGGGACGGCCGAGCATGCCGCGGATCAGGTGGAGGTTGTTGACCTGGACGGCCGCGGCAGTCGCCTGGTTGGCCTGGTAGAACCCCTGCAGCACGGTCGACAGCAGGCGGTCGGCGGTGCCGAGCAGCTCGGCTGCCTCCTCGATCGCCGCCGCCGGCACATCGCACATGCCCGAGGCCCATCGCGCCGTGCACGGTTCGACCTGCTCGCGCAGGTTCTCGAAGCCGACCGTGTGCCCATCGATGAATCCGGGGTCGGTCCAGCCGTGCCGGATGACCTCGTGCAGCAGGGCGTTGAGCAGCGCCACGTTGGTGCCGAGTCGGGGCGCGAGGTGCACGGCTGACTGGCGCGCCACGGGGGTGAGTCGCGGGTCCACGCACAGCAGACGGGGCGGGTCGGGACCGCCCAGCCGGTCCAGGATCCGCATCCACTGCACGACTTGTGTCTCGGCGATGTTGTGCCCGAACAGGGCGATCGCATCCGCGTGGTCGATGTCCTCGTACGACCCGGGCTGGCCGTCGCTGCCGAAGGACTCCTTCAGCGCTTCCGCCGCCGTCGCCGTGCACAGGCGGGTGTTGCCGTCCAGATGCGGAGTGCCGATCCCGGCACGGGCGAGGACCGCGAGGGTGTAGTACTCCTCCAGGAAGAGCTGCCCGGACGTGTAGAACGCGACCGAGTCCGGCCCATGGGAACCGAGGAGCTCCCGCGTCCTGGCGACGATGCGCCCCATCGCCGTCGGCCAGTCGCTCTCCACGAGGCGTCCGCCCTCGCGGACCAGCGGCCGGGTCAAGCGGTCCGGGGAGCCGTTGGCCTGCCACGCGTAGAGGTCCTTCGGCTCAAGCCGGCCCCGGTTGACGCGGTCGCCGGCCCGGCCTCGAACCCCCACGATCCTGCCATCCCGGACGGCGATGTCCATGGCGTCACCATCGGAATGCAGGAGCGATGCCGACCGCACCCACACGTCGACCTCACCCTCGGCCACCCCCGTCGCCAGGCAGGAGTCGGTACGTACGGGCCACTGCCCGCCCCGGCCGTAGGGGGTGCGGGCCCCCCACGGATCGCCGATCCGATCGGCGGACGCGTCCACCGGATTCCGCCTCATGGCCGCTCCCCTGCACCGGGCGGCGCCTGCAGAGGGCGGCGGCGCCGCCGAACCCTCGATGAGCGGCGCCTACCCGGTGCGCGCCGCCTGACACGGCTCGCGCCGCAGGCGTGACACACGGCGGAGCGGGGCAGGTGCCGAAGGCGGGCAGGCTTGCCCGCACGAGTTGCCGGCCGGAAGGAGAACGGATCATGGCCGCGCCAACTTTGCCGCGCCACGTCACCACGACCGTCGTGCGGCCCCTCGGCACTCCCGTACCGCTGGGCTTTCTGGCTCTGGCGGGAGCTGCGTTCGTCACCGCGGGCCTCCAGCTCGGATGGGCGCTGCCACCTGAACAGCACGCCGCCGCCGTAATCATGATCGCGTTCGCCTTCCCGCTGCAGATCCTGGCGTCCATACTGGGCTTTCGTGCCAGGGACACCGCCTTCGGCACGGCCATGGCCGTCCTGGCCGGGAGCTGGCTCGTCCAGGGTGGCCTTCTGAGCGTCGGCCCCGTACCCGGTGCACGGCACGTCCTCGGCATGTTTCTGCTGGTCACCGCCGCGAGCCTACTCGTACCGATCGCCGCTGCAGGCACCGGCAAGCTCGCGGCCACGGCCGTCATCGGCTGCGCCGCGCTGCGGCTGTGCGCGGCCGGGATCCACGAGCTGACCGGGGCACGGGGATGGGAGAACACCGCCGGCGTCATCGGGCTCATCGTGACGGTGGCCGCCCTGTACGCGGCGGCGGCTTTCGCGTTGGAGGACGCCCGGCACCGGCCTGTCCTCCCCGTGGGACGCCGCGGCCCCCGCTACGACGCTGTCGGCGAAGGCATCGAGCCAGGAGAACGCCGAGAACTGTGAGCGGCACTGAACCCCATTGGGCGTACTGGTACGGCGCCAGCCGTTCGGCGGCGCGTGTGCGGAAGGCGATCGGCATGACCCCCGCCGGGGTTGCGGTGCTCGGCTCGCACGACGTGTCCGACGGGCTGACCGACAGGCGATGCGGAAAGGCGGCCACGGGCCGCCGGCCCGGCGGGGGCTTCGCCCCTGCCTCCAGGTGAGTGACCATTTCCCTCCCGGCGGCGTGTGCGGAGTCGGGGCGATGAGCACTGTGCGAGGGTGCTCGAGCTTCGGCCAGCACTCGCGGTCTCCAAGGGGTAGAGGCGTACGGGCGGCAGGCGATGGTGCGTATAACGGGCGGCACCCTGTTCCTGTCGCTGTTCACCGGAGGCTGGAAGGTCGTGGCCGCCGGCTGCACACCGCGGCCCGACCAGCCCTACGACTGCCTGATCAAGGGGGTATGAGGCATGCGGATCCTGTTCGTCGCCACCCTGGTGGTCATCCTGGGCGGGCTCGGCTACTTCATTACCATCGGGGTGCTCCAGCGATGACCGACAGCCGGCGAAACGCGCAGAGGGTTCTGGCGGGAGAACAGCCTGACCCTCGCCTTCGGCATCGCCTTCCTGGTGGTCCTCGTCTGCCAGGCCATCGCCGGGCACGCCGAGTTCAACGAACAGATGGCGGTCGACGGCCTCCAGCCGCTCAGCTTCGGCGAATACCTGACGTCATCCGACTTCGCCGTGGACGTCACCGAGAACTGGGAATCAGAGTTCCTGCAGTTCTTCCTCTACATCTTCGGCACCGTCTACCTCGTCCAGCGAGGCTCCCCGGAGTCCAAGAAGGTCCACAAAGCCGGTAACGAAAGCGAGCAGGAGCAGCGCATGGGCGACCACGCGCGCCCCGACTCGCCGCGCTGGGCGGGCACCAAGGACTGGCGCCAAACCCTCTACGCCCGCTCGGTGACGAACTCCATCGGGCGCTGCCCGGTCACCTCGACTCCGTTCATCGACATGATCACGGGCACGGGTGTGGTGATGAAGGCCTCCAGGCCGTCTTTGCGACACCGGTTGATCAACGCTGAGGCGATGAAACTGTCAAGCTCGTTGAACCCGTCGAAGGTGACCACGGCCACCTGCATCGCAACTCCCTGAGTATGACGTCCGGGCATCAAGCCTCTCGTATGCGCCAAGCCCGGGTCACGGGCCAATCGGCGGCTGGTGGCATACCTGCCACAGCTCTCACAGTCCAAGACCGCCAGCTGAACGCCCCGAGCTCAATCGTGCGCGTCCTCGTAAGTCCCGGACCACCCCAGCGGAACCCCCGGTTCATCCGTAGCCGCGGCGATCAAGTTTCTGCCTTCGGCACCAGGGTCCGCGCAGCGAGTTGTCCGGTATCCCTGACACGCCTGATGCATCGTCAGGTAGGTCAGCATCTGGTCAGCATCGTTCCCCGAATATTTTGAAGTGGCTGTCCGTTCGACGCCTGGGCGGCGGCGCCACAACTGCCTGGCCCGCACGGATGCCCAGGCAGGGAGCCTTCTCGGCAGCGGGAATCGATGTTCCTTTTAATCTTCGATCTAACGCGTGTCAGTGTAGGGTGAGACCGCCCCTGACCTGCAGAAAGCCGGCAGGGAGCCGTCTTCTAGGAGTTCAAAATGCTGCGCACCATGATCAAGTCCAAGATTCACCGGGCCACCGTCACCCAGGCCGACCTGCACTACGTCGGCTCCGTGACCATCGACGCCGATCTGCTGGACGCGGCCGATCTGCTGCCCGGGGAGCTGGTCCACATCGTGGACATCACCAACGGGGCCCGGCTGGAGACCTACGTCATCGAGGGCGAGCGCGGGTCCGGGGTCATCGGGATCAACGGGGCCGCGGCCCATCTGGTGCACCCCGGGGACCTGGTCATCCTCATCAGCTACGCACAGGTCGAGGACGCGCAGGCGCGGGCGCTGAAGCCCCGTGTCGTGCACGTGGACGGCGACAACCGGATCGTCGAGCTGGGCGCGGATCCCTCCGCCCCGGTGCCGGGTACGGATCAGGAGCGCAGCCCCCACGCGGTGGCTGTCTGACGGGAGTCGGGGACCATGCCGCAGAGCCAGAGCACACCGATCGAGTTCCAGGACGAGCGCAAGGCCGGACGGCTGCTCGCCGTGGAGGGCGAGGCGGTGGTCGGATACATCGCCTACTTCGTGCTCGCCGAGGCACCCCACGCCCTGGTGGCGGTGCACACCGTCGTCGAGCCGGCCCACGAGGGCCGGGGCATCGCCGGGGGGCTCGTGCGGACCTTCTACGGGATCGCCGCAGCCGAGGGCGTGCCCGTGGTGCCGCTCTGCCCCTACGCGGCCAGCTGGGCCGCCAAGCACCCCGACGAGGCGCCCGAGCCGGCCGCCGAGGTCGTGGCGGCGGCCAAGGCCCAGCTCGACGCGGACCGCGACCTCTGGTGACCCGGCCGGGCCTGGTCCTGCTGCACACCTCGCCCGTGCACGTCCCGGTCTTCGACGCGCTGCGCGACCGGCACCACCCGGGAGCCGTACTGCGGCACCTGGTGGCGCCGGAGCTGCTGGAACGGGCCCGCGCCGAAGGCCCCCGGGCGGTGGCTCCCGCCCTCCTGGCCCAGCTGACCGCGGCGGGGCCCGCGCCCGTGCTCGTCACCTGTTCGACCATCGGCACGACCGCGGAGTCGCTGGCTCCGCGGCTCGGCGCCCCCGTGCTGCGGGTGGACCGGCCGATGGCGGCCGCGGCGGTGCGCACGGGCCCGCGGATCGCCGTACTGGCCGCCCTGGAGTCCACGCTCGCCCCGACCGCCGAGCTGCTGGCCGAGGAGGCGGGCGAGCGGCGCGTGTCCGTCCGTACGCACCTGGTCGCCGGGGCCTGGGAACGCTTCGAGGCGGGGGACACGGCCGGGTACCTGACCCGCGTGGCCGCGGCCGCCGATGTCGTCACCGGCGCCGACGTCATCGTGCTCGCCCAGGCCTCCATGGCCGGGGCCGCCGCCCTGACCACGAGCCCGGTCCCGGTGCTGTCCAGCCCGGCCCCGGGCCTGGCCGCCGGACTGGCACTGCGTCGGGCGCCGCTGTAGGGGGCGTACCCGCCGCCATCGCGGGAAACTGAACACCATGGGACGAAACGTAGAGCAGACGCAGCCGCCGGTCCCGGGACCCGGCCCCTTCCCCGATCCGGAGCCCATGCCGCGGCCCGTGCCGCCCGTGCCCGGACCGGTGCCCGAGCCCGACCCGATCCCCCCGCCTCCGGGACCCGCGCCGATCCCCCAGCCCGGGCCCCTCAGCTAGGCCCTGTCCGTCTCGGGCGTCAGTCCGTGCGGACCTCCGTGCGGTCGCCGCTCCAGAGGGTGTGGAACGAGCCCTCGCGGTCGGTCCGCCGGTAGGTGTGCGCCCCGAAGAAGTCCCGCTGCCCCTGGGTGAGGGCCGCCGGCAGCCGTTCGGCGCGCAGGGCGTCGTAGTACGCGAGCGAGGCCGCGAACGCCGGGACCGGGATGCCCTGGCCGACGGCGGCCACGATCACCGCGCGCCAGTCGTCCTGCGCCGCGCCGATCTCGTCCGCGAAGCCCGGGTCCGCCAGCAGGCTCGGGAGCTCCGGCCGGGCGTCGTACGCCGCCCGGATCCGGTCGAGGAACGCGGCCCGGATGATGCAGCCGCCGCGCCACAGCGAGGCCATAGCGCCCAGGTCCACGCCCCAGCCGTACTCCTCGCTGCCCGCGCGGATCTGGTGGAAGCCCTGGGTGTACGAGACGATCTTCGACGCGTACAGCGCCTGCTCCACCTGCGCGGCGAAGGCCTCCGCCGCCTCCGGCGCGAGCGCGGCGGCGGTCGGGCCCGCGAGCCCGCGGGCGGCCGTCCGCAGGTCCGCGTGGCCGGAGACGGCGCGGGCGAAGACCGCCTCGGCGATCCCCGACACAGGCACCCCCAGGTCCAGGGCGATCTGCACGGTCCAGCGGCCGGTGCCCTTCTGCTCGGCGGCGTCGGCCACCACGTCGACGAACGGGCGGCCGGTCGCGGCGTCCGTGTGCGCGAGCACCTCCGCCGTGATCTCGATCAGGTACGAGTCCAGGCGTCCCCGGTTCCAGCCCCGGAAGGTCTCCGCGATCCGCGCGGGGGAGTAGCCCGCGACCTCGCGCAGCAGGTGGTAGGCCTCGGCGATGAGCTGCATGTCGGCGTACTCGATGCCGTTGTGCACCATCTTGACGAAGTGTCCGGCGCCGTCGGGGCCGACGTGCGACACGCACGGCGTACCGTCCTTGGCCTTCGCCGAGATCTTCTCCAGCATCGGACCGAGCGAGGCGTACGACTCGGCGGAGCCGCCCGGCATGATGCTCGGGCCGAGCAGCGCGCCCTCCTCGCCGCCCGAGATGCCCGCGCCCACGAAGTGGATGCCCTGCTCGCGCAGCTCCCTCTCGCGGCGCCGGGTGTCCTCGAAGTGGGCGTTGCCGCCGTCGATGATGACGTCGCCCTCCTCCAGGAGCGGGGCGAACTCGTGGATCACGGCGTCGGTCGGCTCCCCGGCCTTCACCATGATGACGATGCGGCGGGGGCGCTCCAGCGCGTCGACGAACTCCTTCGCCGACCCGGCGGCGACGAAGGTGCCCTCGTGCCCGAATTCCTCCACCAGGGCCGTGGTCTTGGCGGCGGTCCGGTTGTGTACGGCCACCGTGTATCCGTTGCGGGCGAAGTTCCTGGCGAGGTTGCTGCCCATGACGGCGAGCCCGGTGACGCCGATCTGGGCTGTGCTGGTGCTCATCGTTGCGCTCCTGCGTGCTTCGGTGTGCTTCCGTGTGCGGGACTGCCGACGCTACCGCCACCCGGCCGCCCGTGGATCTCCTGACGGACAACACACCGTCAAGTACGGCTGGCGAGCGCCCCGTTGCGCCCCTTGTCATGCCCTGTTCGCAACGTTAGGTTGTGCGGTTCCTGATGTCTTCGATGGGGGCTCCCATGGGTGTACGGGGCCGGCACCGCCGGTATCAGCCGAGCAGCATCAACCGGGCCTCGCTGGCCGTCACCGCCGGCGGCGCGGGGATGGCGCTCCCGCTCATCGGCGCCGGGGTCGCCCACGGCGCGACCGTGGACACCTGGGACAAGGTCGCCGCCTGCGAGTCCACCAACAACTGGCGCATCAACACCGGGAACGGCTACTACGGCGGCCTCCAGTTCAGCCAGAGCACCTGGCGGGCCTTCGGCGGCGCCGCCTACGCGCCGCGCGCCGACCTGGCCACCAAGGACCAGCAGATCGCGGTCGCGGAGAAGGTCCTGAAGGGCCAGGGACCGGGGGCATGGCCGCAGTGCGGCAAGAAGGCCGGCCTCACCCGCAGCGGCCCGGCGCCGGCCGTCGCCCCGCAGGCACCGTCGCAGCCCAGGGCGCAGTCCGCGGCGCAGCCCAAGGCCGTGGCGCCGTCCCAGGCGGTGAAGACGGCGGCCCCGGCCCAGGGCGCCACGCCCAGTCCGACGGGGACCTCCGTCCTGCCGAACCCGTACGTCGTCGCGCCCGGCGACTCGCTCTCCGCGATCGCCACCGAGCAGCACGTCGACGGCGGCTGGCAGGCGCTGTACGAGACCAACCGGGCCACCGTGGGCGCCAACCCGAACCTGATCTTCCCCGGCCAGCGGCTGACCCTGCGGATCACCGCCGGACCGGCCAAGCCGCCCGCGGAACCGTCGACGCCGCCGCCCGCCAGGCAGGACCCCGAGAAGCCGCCGCGGACCGCCGAGCCGGTGAAGCCCGTGGAACCGGCGGCCGAAAAGCCCGCCGAGAAGCCCGCGCCGCCGAAACCAGCCGAAAAACCAGCCGAAAAGCCGGCGGAGAAGCCCGCGCCGCAGCCCGCCTCAGCGCAGCAGAAGCCGGATGCGGGCGGTTTCTCCGCCCCCGTCGACGCCGGCCTCGGCACGGCGTACCGCGTCTCGGGCTCCCACTGGTCCAGCGGCTACCACACGGGCGTCGACTTCCCCGTGGCGACCGGCACCACCGTCAAGTCGGTCGGGCCCGGCCAGGTCGTCTCCGCCGGCTGGGCGGGTGCCTACGGCTACCAGGTCGTCATCAAGCACACCGACGGCCGGTACTCCCAGTACGCCCACCTCTCGGCCCTCGGCGTCAAGGCCGGCCAGCAGGTCTCCGGAGGCCAGCGGATCGGCCGCTCCGGCTCGACCGGCAACACCACCGGCCCGCACCTGCACTTCGAGATGCGCACGGGCCCCGGCTACGGCTCCGACATCGACCCGCTGAAGTACCTCCGGGGCCACGGGGTCCGCATCTGACCCCCGCACCTGCGGGGGCACGGCCGTGAGCAGGACCAGACCGGCCGCCGCCACGAGGGCGCTGGCCACCGCCGCGGCGGTGCCGGCGGCCCCGTAGCGGAAGCCCTCGTCGAACAGCGTGATGCCGACCGTCGCCGCGACCACCGGGTTGATCACCGTCACGGTGGCCAGCGGCGCGGTCAGCCCCGCGCCCCGGTAGGCCGCCTGCGAGAGCAGCAGCCCGGCGGCCGCCAGCACCGCGATCGCCACGAGGTCGGGCCACAGGCCGCCCAGCGCCCCGGGGGCGAAGTTCTCGGCCACCGACTTGGTGAACACGGAAGCCATGCCGAAGGCCGTACCGGCCGCCGCGGCCAGCAGCACGCTGTGCAGCACCGCCCGGTGCATCCGGTGCGCCGCCACGAACAGCACGGCCACCGCCGCCCCGGTCACGGTGATCAGCACGTTCCGCTCGCCGCCCGCCAGTGCCTGCTCCGCCCGCCCCTCCCCGCCGGTCAGCGCCAGCAGCCCGGCGAGGCCCACCGTGGCCAGCACCGCCCCGCGCCAGGCCGCCGCGCCCGCCCGGCGCCGTACGAACACGGCCGCCAGCGGCAGGGCGAAGACGATGGTGAGCGCGCCGAGCGGCTGCACCAGGCTCAGCGGTCCGTACGCGAGCGCGACCACGTGCAGCAGTGCACCGAGGCCGTTCAGCCCCACTGCCACCCACCACATGCCCCGCCGCAGCGGGGCGTACGGGCGGTCCGGCGTGCTCGCCGCGACCCGTTCCTGGACGATCGCACCGCCCGCGTACGCCAAGGCGGACACGAGACAGAGCAGGACCGCCAGCGCCAGTGCACTCATAAGGTCCACAATGCCCGACCCATCTGCGCTATTCCTCCGCCCACAGGTGGTCACCGGTCATACTCCCGGCGTAGTACGGGAGTACGCCAGCGTGGCCCTCGCAGCGGCGGGAACACGACCCCTACCGTGCCCGCGAGTCACCACGGCGGGCCCCTACGGTGACCGCCCGCTCGCGGTCCGTGAGGGTTGCGGGAGCGGGTTTGTCTCCGGGCGCGTGGGATCCGTACAGTTCCCCTTTTGAGGACTTCCGCAGCAGGCGGATGCGGACGAGTGATCAAGGAACGCAGCGGCCATGACGGTGACCGAAGAAAGCCGGCAGCAGGGGCAGGACTACGGGCCCGGCATCGACCCCGAGCGGCTGGCGCTCTGCCTCAGCGTGCTCGAAGAGCTGGACGAGATCGACGTCGACCACCCCGACGCCATCGCCGTCCGCCGCGCCACCGCCGGTGTCTACCGCACGGTCAAGCAGCGCCGCCGCCAGGAGCGCCGCGCCGCCAAGACGGCCAACGACAAGGCCGTCACCGAGGCCACCGCCACCGGATCCGCCGAGCGCATCGACGACGAGACCGAGGGCATCCTGCCCTCCTCGGTCACGGAGGCCGGCCGGATCGCCGGGATACTCCAGCGCCCGCGCTCCTGCTACGTCTGCAAGACGCGCTACGTCGAGGTCGACTACTTCTACCACCAGCTCTGCCCGGAGTGCGCCGCCGAGAACCGGGCCAGGCGGGAGGCCCGCGCCGACCTCGCCGGCAAGCGCGCGCTGCTCACCGGCGGCCGGGCCAAGATCGGCATGTACATCGCGCTGCGGCTGCTGCGCGACGGCGCCCACACCACGATCACCACCCGCTTCCCCAAGGACGCCATCCGCCGCTTCAAGGCGATGGAGGACTCGGCGGAGTGGATGCACCGCCTGGAGGTCGTCGGCCTCGACCTGCGCGACCCCGCCCAGGCCGTGGCCCTCGCCGACCAGGTGGCCGCGGCCGGTCCGCTCGACATCCTGATCAACAACGCGACGCAGACCGTGCGCCGCCTGCCCAGCGCCTACGCGGCACTGGTCGAGGGGGAGGCCGCCCCGCTGCCCGCCGGTGAGCTCCCCGCCCACCAGGTCATCGGCGCCTTCAACTCCGGCGCGGTCGACGGCCTGGCGGCCCTGCCCGTCGGGGTGAGCGGGCTCGAAGCGCAGAAGGTCGCCGACCTCGCCCTGGTCGCGGGCAACGCCAGCCTGGAGCGGCACCTCGCCGGCACCGCCATCGACGCGGGCGGCCTGCTGCCCGACGTCGTCGAGAGCAACACCTGGGTGCAGACCATCGACCAGATCTCCCCGGTCGAGCTGCTCGAGACCCAGCTGTGCAACTACACGTCGCCGTTCATCCTGATCAGCGCACTGCGGCCGGCCATGGCGGAGGCCGCCCGGAAGGCGTCCAGCGGGCGTGCGTACGTCGTCAACGTCTCGGCGATGGAGGGCGTCTTCAGCCGCGGCTACAAGGGCGCGGGGCACCCGAACACCAATGCCGCCAAGGCCGCGATGAACATGGTGACGCGGACCAGCGGCCAGGAGATGTTCCAGACCGACCGCATCCTGATGACCTCGGTCGACACCGGCTGGATCACCGACGAGCGCCCGCACTTCGACAAGCTGCGCCTCGCCGAGGAGGGCTTCCACGCCCCGCTCGACCTGGTCGACGGCGCGGCCCGGGTCTACGACCCGATCGTCCGCGGCGAGCTCGGCGAGGACCTGTTCGGCGTCTTCCTGAAGGACTACGCCCCCGCCAACTGGTGACCGCGGAGCCTCCCGCTCCTAAGGGAGGCCCCTGACGGACCTTCTCGACCCCCTCGGTGCACCGAGGGGGTCGAGTGCGTTCCGGGCGGGTCCGACCCGGCAGGCTCCGGCGGCGACCAGGTCCAGCAGCGGCCGCCAGTCCTCCAGCACGCCCGCGTCCAGGTCCGCCGCGGCGGCCGAGTCCCGGGCATGGCGCAGGGTGGCCACCGCCTCGGCATCCGGCCCGGGGCCGGGCCCGGGGCCGGGGCCGGGGCCGGGGCCGGGGCCGGAGCCGGATTCCAAAGCCGTGTCGTGGGGCGAGCCCGCCGCGCCGTCCCCGCCGAGGGCGCCCGAGAGCCGGACCAGCCGGGCCACCCGCCCGCCCAGCAGGGGGCGGATCGCCTCCGCCGCCACCCCGACGGTAACCGCTCCGTCACTCAGACGGAGCAGCCGCCCGATGTCGTGGAGCAGGCCCGCGAGCTGCAGTTCCTTGTCGAAGGGGTGCGAGCGGCGCAGCAGGGCCGCGGCCCGCAGACCCCGGTCGTCGGGGCTGCCGCGCAGGAGCTCCATCAGCTCCAGCACGCTTGTGACGTACGGCACTTGAGCTTCGGGCACCCCGGATTCCGCCACCGCCGACCCCCTCCGTCACACCCTGCTCGTCCGGGGTCGAGCAGATCACCCGCCACGTACCCGCAGTCCGACGACTTGCTGAACTAGGAGCGAAAGTAAGAGGGCGCAGCGGATTTTGCCTTCCGATCGAGCGGAGGTCCGCTCATATGTGTACTCTGGGGCATCAAGACGGCCCCCATCCGGGCCGCGCTCCACTAAGGCGCCACCGCGTCCGGAAACCCTTTATCCCTTGCCCGGCTCGCGGTCCGCTTGCCGGGTTGCGCGACACAAAGGAGTGCGCGGTGACTGAGAAGACCAAGCCCGAACCGACGGTCATGGAGCGGACGGTGACGCGGGCGAAGCCCCGTACCGACGAACTCGGCAGCCTCGAGGTCTGGGCCCGATCCGCCCCGATCCGGCTGGCCGGCTACGAGGACGACCTGGCGGAAGCACACATCCTGCCCGGTATCGACTAGCTCGTAGAGCGGTGCCAAGCGCCCCCTCGTGCCCACGCGCACCGGGGGCGCTGCCCTTTGCGGAAGGTTCCCGTCCCGCGTACGCCCTGAGCGTCATCGCCGAGGGCGATCATCACTTCCCCCGCCCCACCCTCCCCGGGCAGGCTGGCCGGCATGAAGCTGCTGATGCTGGGTGGTACCGAATTCGTCGGACGCGCGGTCACCGAGGACGCCCTCGACCGGGGCTGGCAGGTGACCGTCTTCCACCGCGGCCACCACGCGCCCCCGCCGGGCGCGGAGGCCCTGCACGGGGACCGCACCGCCCCCGGCGGCCTGGCCGCCCTCGCTTCCGGCGAGTGGGACCTGGTCGTCGACACCTGGGGCGGCGCCCCCACTGCGGTACGCGACAGCACCCGACTGCTGCGCGACCGGGCCGGACATTACGCGTACATCTCCAGCCGCTCGGTGTACGCCTACCCCGCCCCGGCCGGCCTCGCCGAGGACAGCCGCCTGGTCGGGGGTTCTCCGGACGCCGGGCCGACCGCCTACGCCGAGGACAAGCGGGGCGGCGAACTCGCCGTCCTGGACGCCTTCGCGGACCGCGCCCTGCTGGCGCGCGCCGGGCTGATCCTCGGCCCGTACGAGAACGTCGGCCGGCTGCCGTGGTGGCTGAACCGCACCGCCCGCGGCGGCCCGGTGCTCGCCCCGGGACCGCGGGAGCTCCCGATCCAGTACATCGACGTGCGCGACCTCGCGCACTGGACCCTGGACGCCGCCTCGGCGGGGCGCTCGGGCGCCTACAACCTGGTCTCCCCGTCCGGGCACGCCACGATGGGCGGACTCCTCGACGCCTGCGCCGCCACCACCGGGGGCGGCGCCGAACTGCGCTGGACCGACCCGGACCGGCTCCTGGAGGCGGGCGTGCAGCCCTGGACCGAGCTCCCGGTCTGGGTCCCCGAGGGCGAGGCCTACGACCACATGCACCGCGGGGACGTCTCCAAGGCGCTGGCCGCCGGCCTGAAGTGCCGACCGGTCGAGGAGACCGTGGCCGACACCTGGGCCTGGCTCCGCTCCCTCGGCGGGGTCGCCCCCCAGCGCCCCGACCGCCCCGCGCCGGGCATGTCCGCGGAGCGGGAGGGCGCGCTACTCGGGCTCTGACAGCCAGGCGTCCGCGAGGCGGGTCGGCGGGAGGTACTCGCGCACCAGCGTGCGGTGCCACCAGGCCCCCGTCTCGCGCCGCTCGCGCCAGGTGGTGAACCGGTAGCGGTAGAGCAGGGCCCGGACGTAGACGGGAGGCGCGTCCGGGAACGGGTTGTGGCGCAGTAGCCGCAGCGTGTCCCGGTCGCCCGCCAGCAGCCGCTCCACGAACGGCCCGAACCAGTCCCGCGCGTAGCCCGGGGAGATCGCCGCGAACCACATCAGCCAGTCCAGCCGCAGGTGGTACGGGGCGAACTGGCGCGGGATCCTGCGCAGTTCGGTGGGCTTTCCGCGGAAGCCGTACTCCCGCCAGGCGCCGCCGTCCTCGTGCGGCATCCGGTCCGCGGTGCCCTCGACGACCACCTCCATGCGGACCCGGCCGACCGAGCCGAAGGCCCCGTAGGTGTTGACCAGGTGCAGTGCGTCGAAGGAGCGGTTCATCACCTGCCGCCGCGAGATCATGTTGAGCACCGGGAGGCGGCTGAGGAACAGCACGAGGGCGGTCACCGCGCAGACCAGGACCACGAACCACACGGGAGCCCCCCGCGAGGCGGCGGCCGGCGGAGCGCCCGCGAGCCCCGTGAAGTCCACGGCCGACAGGGCCAGCGTGATCGTCAGCCAGTTCAGCCAGGCGAAGTTGCCGGACAGCACCAGCCACAGCTGCGTCGCGACGATGATCCCGGCGGCGTACGAGGCCACCGGCTGCGGGGTGAACAGCAGCACCGGGACGACCAGTTGGGTCACGTGGTTGGCCGCGCACTCCACCCGGTGCAGCGGCTTCGGCAGATGGTGGAAGAACCAGCTCAGCGGCCCGGCCATCGGCTGCGTCTCGTGGTGGTAGTAGAGGCAGGTCAGCTTGCGCCAGCAGGAGTCCCCGCGCATCTTGATCAGCCCGGCCCCGAACTCCACGCGGAAGAGCACCCAGCGCAGCAGCCACAGCACCAGCACGGGCGGCCCGGCCCGGGCGTTGCCGAGGAACACGGCGAGGAAGCCCACCTCCAGCAGCAGCGACTCCCAGCCGAAGGAATACCAGGTCTGCCCCACGTTCACGATGGAGAGGTAGAGCAGCCACAGCAGGGCCCACATCGCCATGGCGGCGCCCAGCGGAACCTCGTCCCCGGCCCCGGCGGCCAGTGCCGCGGCCAGTGCCGCGCCGGTCCAGGCGCAGCCGGCGAAGAAGCGGTCCGAGTAGTGCAGTTGGAACAGGCTCGGGGCGCGCCGGAAGGGCACGTACCGCACGTAGTGCGGCACGGGCAGCATGCCGTGCGCCCCTATCAGGGCCCGGAACTGCAGGGCGGCCCCGACGAAGGCGACGAGGTAGATCCCGGCCAGGGCCCGCTGGAAGACCAGCCGGGCGAGCCAGTATCCGGGCGCCGTGAACCAGTCCATCGCCTCCAGTATCGGACGGGTCAGGCGGCGGTGGCCAGCGTGCGCAGGCGGTGGCCCAGCCAGCGGGCGTAGCGCAGCTGGAGGAAGGGGACCACCGGGCCGGCGAGGCGGGTGTACCAGCTGTTCGGGCGGCTGAAGGCGGTCACGGTGAACCACACGGTGCCGTCGGGGTCCATGTCCACGATGAAGGATTCCTCCCCGCACTCGGGGTGGCCGGGCCGGGTCCCGTAGGCGAAGCCGATGCGGGTGGGTTCGTACGCCGTCCAGATCACCTCGCAGGGGGCGTCGATGCGCAGCGGCCCGAGGCCGATCCCGACGATGACGCGGCTGCCGGGCCGGACCGCTCCGGCATCGGCCCGTACCCGCATTCCGGAGGTCCGGTGCGCGTGGAAGGTGGTCACGGCGGTGCCGGCGGCCTCGAAGACGGCCCGGCCGTGCCCGAGGCGGGTGCGGTGGTCGAGGTGGTGGTATCCGACGGGCAGTGGCCGGTGGGCCGTCGCGCCCTTGTCGGGGTAGTTGACGGTGTCCCGGCCGGCGCTGATGAGGCGGGTCATGGCGAGGTCTCCAGTCGGTGGGTGGTCAGCGGGGGGCGGTCAGCGGTGGGGCGGCCACCGCTGGGTGGTCGGCGGGGGGAGAGTGGTCGACGGCGAGCCGGCGCCACGCCAGCACCGAGCAGAGGGCGAATCCGAGGGCGTTCCCGAGGCCGTGGGTCGCGGCCATCCAGGTCAGCGTGGGGTGCACGATCCCGGTGGCCTCGCCGGCCGCCCACCACAGGGCGAGCAGCATGGTGGCCACCAGCACGGCCGCCGAGGTCGCGAGCAGGGCCCGCGTGCCCCGGTCCCGGGCCGCGGGGCGGATCTCCCGCCAGGTCAGCAGGGCCACGGCCCACATCCCGCCGGTCAGCACCACCGCGCCCACCAGCTCCGCCCAGTCGTCGACGAAGTAGCCGAGGAGTACGAGCAGGGTGCCGGCCGGGACGCTGTACGCCGCCCAGCGCGAGAGCCCCGTCGCGGGCCGGTCCCGGACGGCCCGGCACACGAGCCCCGCGACCAGCGCGGCCGCGAACCCGGCGAAGTGGAAGTGCGGCACGGTGAGCGCCAGGATGTCGAGGTCGAAGCCGAAGAGCCGGTATCCGGCGCGCTCGGCGACCAGCGCGGTCCCGGCGATCGAGGGCGAGACCAGAGCGGTGGCCACGGCGATCCCGGACGGGTCCGGGAAGCGGCCCGGGGGGCGGCCCCGCAGCAGCCGGACCGGGGCCCGGGCCGCGAGCGCCAGGCAGGCCGCCGCGTAGAGTGCGGCGAGCGCCGTGGCGGGCAGCCCGCGCGGCAGCCACAGGCAGAGTGCGCCCGGGGCGGCGAGCAGCGGCCAGAGGCGGGCGGTCCGGCGGAGCCCGGCCGGGTCGATCAGGCGCAGGCCCGCGGGGACGACGTAGAGCATGCCCAGGGTGACGATCACGTTCACCAGTACCGACACCCTGGACTCCCCCCAACGCTGCGGCCGAACGCCTTGAACGCGTTCAACTCACGGTGATGACCTTACGACCTTCCTTGAACATGTTCAAGACGCCCTCCGGTTGCGGGTCTCGCGCTCATGCGGCAGACAGGAGGGAGCAATCGGGGCGAAAAGGGAGATAACGTGCACGCACCGTCAGTTCCGACACCTCGTCAGACGTCGGGCCGTCACCTACCGGCCGGCGCCGCCCTCTTGGCCCTCCTCGGGCTGTTCGCCGCGGGCTGCGGCGGCGAACAGCCGCCCAAGAGCGCCGCCGGACCCGAGAGCCAGGAGATCTACCTCCAGCCCGTGGCCTCGGCCGGCCCCGACCCCTTCACCGCCTCCTCGGCCACCGCCGAGTCCGCCCCCGTACAGCCCCCGCTGCCCAACCCGACCGGACAGGGCATCCGCACGATCAACGCGGCCACCCCCGGCCTGTACGGCGGCACCCAGCGGCTCGGGAGCTGCGACGTGGAACAGCAGGTCCGCTTCCTGACCACGGACAACGCCAAGGCCCGCGCCTTCGCCCAGGCCGCGGACATCGAACAGGCGAGCATCCCCGAGTTCCTGCGCGGCCTGACGCCCGTCGTGCTGCGCGCCGACACCCGGGTCACCAACCACGCCTTCCGCGACGGCCGGGCCGACGGCTTCCAGTCCGTCCTGCAGGCCGGCACCGCGGTCCTCGTCGACGAGCACGGCATGCCCCGGGTGCGCTGCGGCTGCGGAAACCCGCTGGCCTCCCCGCTCGCCGCCAAGGGTTCCCCGGTGCACAAGGGCGATCCGTGGAGCGGCTACCAGCCCAACCAGGTCGTCGTGGTCGAGCCCACCACCCAGGTGATCAACAACCTGGTGATCGTCAACATCGCCGACAACACCTGGATCGAACGCAAGCGGGGCGACGACGGGGCCCAGGACCGGCCGCCGCGCCTGCTGCCCCAGTACGACCCCGCCGACGGGATCCCGACGGGCCCCGTCACCCCGTCCGGGCCCGCCTCGACCCAGCCGTGCCGGAGCGAGCCGGCCGGAGCCGCGCCGGACTGCCAGCCGACCGGATCGGCCCCGCAGAGCCCGCAGAACCCGCAGGGCCGGAACCCGCAGGGCGAGAACCCGCCGCAGAGCCCCGGCGTCCCGCAGAACCCGGGTTCGCCGTCGGACGCCGTCCCCCGGCCGCAGCAGCCCCGCTCGGACGTTCCCTCGGACGTCCCCCCTTCCGACCTGCCGGGCGGCGACGTGCCCTCGGACCTGCCCTCGGACATTCCGTTCGACCTGACGCAGCCGGACCCGAACAATCCGGGTCTCGTGCCCGAGCCCGACGGCTCGATGCCGCAGCCGTTGGATCCGTACACCGACCCGTACACCGATCCGTACGCGGACCCGTACACCGATCCGTACGCGGACCCCTACACGAACCCGGACCTGCAGCCGCAGCCCTCGGACGGCAGCTCGGACGGGACCTCGGACGGGAGCCACTCGCTGGAGAGCGCCTGACCGGCCGGTGTGTCATGGTGGATCGGTGCCGACCACCGTATCGCTGCCGGACGACTGGCCCGCACACCCGGACCGGTCGCTCTGGCTGAACCGCATGGGCAGTTTCGACTGGGACCTCGTGACCGGTCTCATGCACATGGACGAAGCGGCCCTGGACGTCTTCGACACGACCCCCGACGAGTACGACGGCCGGCCCGAGTCGCTCTCCCCGCGCGTCCCGGCCACCGAGTCGACGCGCCTGGACGCCCTCGTCTCCTCCGCCCTCAAGAGCGAGGTGGACAGCTACGGCGCCTACTTCCGCATCCGCTGCCACGACGGGCGGCTGCGCTGGACGCACACCCAGGGCCGCGTCATGCGCGGCCCGGACGGGCGCCCGTACCGGATCATCGGCATCGTCCGCGACGCGACGGACGAGCTCAGCCACTCGGCGGAGCGCCTGGGCCTGGACGAGGAACGCCGTCGCCAGACGTCGGTGGTCGAGTCCACGACCGCCGCCCTCGCGCACGCCCGGACCGTCCGGGACGTCATCGACGTCATCGGCGACGCCCACGGCCTGGAGCGGCTCGGCTCCATGGGCATGGTGATGGGCCTCGTCGAGGCCGGGCGCATCCACCTCGTGGCCGAGGGCCCCCAGGACAGTTTCGTCCCCGGCACCCGCTACACCCGCGTCGACGAGCAGTACCCGATGAGCGAGGTCGTCCGCTCGCTCCAGCCGCGCTTCCTCGACTCCGCGGAGGAGTTCGCCGAGGGCTATCCCGACCTCTGGGCGAAGATCTCGTACATGCGGATCTCGGCGGCCGCCTACCTGCCGCTCATCGCCCAGGCCCGCCCCATCGGCGCGATCGGACTGCTCTACCAGGACAAGGACGGCTTCACCCAGGAGGAACGCAACCTGCTCGTCGCACTCGGCAGCAGCATCGCGCAGAGCCTCCAGCGGGCCATGCTGCTGGAGCAGGAGCACGACCTCGCCGAGGGCCTGCAGCAGGCCATGCTGCCGAGGCGGATCCCGTCGGTGCCCGGCGGGGAGATCGCCGTACGGTACCGCTCCGCCCGGATGGGCCGGGACATCGGCGGCGACTGGTACGACATCATCCCGCTGCCGGGCGGCCGGGTCGGCGCCGTCATCGGCGACGTGCAGGGCCACGACACGCACGCGGCCGCGGTCATGGGCCAGCTGCGGATCGTCCTGCGCGCCTACGCGGCCGAGGGGCACTCGCCCGGCACGGTCATGGCCCGGGCCTCCGTCTTCCTGCACGAGCTGGACACGGACCGCTTCGCCACCTGCACCTACGTGGAGGCAGACCTCTCCACCGGCGTCCTCCAGCTGGTACGGGCGGGCCACATCGACCCCCTGCTGCGCACCCGCGACGGGGACTGCCGCCGGCTCCCGGTGGAGGGCGGGATGCCGCTCGGCCTCTCGGCCGAATTCGGCCGGCTCGAGTACCCGGTGACCACGGTGGAACTGGACCCCGGCGAAACGCTCCTGCTGTGCACCGACGGCCTCGTGGAACAGCCCGGCGCCGACCTCGACGACGGCATCCGGCTGCTGGCCTCCCAGATCCGCAGCGGCCCGTCGGACCTGCAGTTCCTGGCGGACCGGCTCTGCGAGGTCGCCGACGACCGGGGCGGGAACGACGACATGGCGCTGCTCCTGCTGCGCCGCGAGGTGGCGGCCGCCCCCCAGGCCGGCAGCCGCCTGCAGCAGCACGTGGCACCCGGCGACCCCGAGGCCCTGGTGGCGGCCCGCCACATGATCGGGGCGGCCGTGCGGGCGTGGGGCGCGCGGGAGCGGTCCGACGAGATCGAGCTGGTCGCGGACGAGCTGATCGTGAACGCCCTCATGCACACCGACGGCCCGGCGATCGTCACCCTGCGGGTCCTGGCGGGCCACGAGCGCAGGCTGCGGGTGGAGGTCGAGGACCGCTCCAGCGCGCTGCCACGGCGGCGCGAGGCGGGGGAGGCGGGAGTCTCGGGACGCGGCCTGATGCTGGTGGACCGGCTGGCGGACGTCTGGGGCGTGGAACCGCGCGGCGGCGGCAAGTGCGTGTGGTGCGAGTTCGTGATGGGCTAGGTCCTGTCCGGGCGATCCTCGTGGATCGGGCCGGGGGGTCTGGTGCGGTGCATCGCAAGGCGGAGGAGCGCAGCTCGTACTTGGCCGTACTCGCGCGCTCCGACAACGCGGCGAGGTGCCTGCCTGGGGGCACCTCCCAGCGGTAGCTGGGGGAGGGTCGCGGGCCCGCGAAGTTTGCCCGGACAGGGCCTGGGCCGTCTCTTTAGACCTGGCGGGCGCCTCGGCGGTCCGGGCGGCGCCGGTGGGCGGGCGCGGCGGCAACGTGCGCCCGGGCGGGGAAAGTCCGTTGCGGGGCGCCGCCCGGTCCGTGAGGATCGACGGCGATGACTATCGCCATGGATGACGTCCGCCGGCTGCTCAAGGCAGGGGACCTGCCCGGAGCCGTCCGTTCGCTTCGCCCCCGCGCGGAGACCCTCCCCGTTGCCGAACTCGCCCAGGCCACCAGGGCCTTGGCCGAGAGCGCCGGCTTCGAGGACCTCGCCGAGGCCGCCCGGGCCGCCGCCGGGCGGGCCGACGAACCGCAGGCCCTCTACGACTTCGGCTACGCCTGCGTGGAGCGCGGCGTCGCCTTCCTCGCCCTCGCGCCCCTGCGCGAGGCGCTCCGGCTGCTCCCCGACTCGCGGCCGCTCCTCGCCGAGCTGGTCTCCGCCCTGGAGGACGAGCACCGGCACACCGAGGCCGCCGCGCTGCTCGCAGGTCGCGGCGACCGGCTGCCAGCCTGGCCCGAGACGTACCTGCTGGTCCACCACACCCTGCTCGCCGGGGACCTGGACGCCGCGGAGGGGCTGCTGCTCGGTCTCCCCGCCCCCGAGGACCCCCAGTGGTCGGGCGCGCGCAAGCGCCAGGCGCGCCAGGTGCTGCGCAGCGGCCAGTCCCGCAGGGCCCAGGAGACAGCGGGGCACCCGGACCCGCTCGGCCCGGCCGACCTGCGCGGCTGGCACTTCGGCCTCACCGGCGGGCTGCTCGGCACCCTCTCCCCGTACGGCTGGGACGCCGGGATGACGGGCCGGTACGCCTACCTCGGCGACAGCCCCGAACAGTGCCGCCGCGGCCTGGCCCGGCTCGCGCTCGCACTGGAGGCCGCCGAGCGCGCCCCCGCGAGCGTCTCGCTGCTGCCCGGCCGGTCCGACCGGATCCTCGGGCTCGCCGCCGCCCGGGTGCTCGGGCTGCCCGTCGTCCCGTACGAACCCGGCCGTGCCGACACCCTCGTCGTCGCCTACGACCTGAACGCGGCCGACCAGGAACTCGTCCGCACCCTGCGCGAGCGCGCCGACGGCCAGATCCTCCACGAGCACGCCACCTGCTGGACCGATCCGCCCGCGGTGAGCGCCGACTCCAGCGCGCTGCTCTGCCAGTACGTCGCCCCGCCGTGGCAGGACGACGACCGGCCCGAGGAGGAGATCGCCGACGAGATCGCGACGGCCGACCCGGCCCCGGACGGGGGCGACGGCGCGACCCCGGCCGACCCGGACGAGGCCTTCCGGGCGTTCGTGACGGCGGTCCGCACCGGCTGGCTCGCGGCGCCCCGCGACCGGGTCGCGTCACCGGGCCCCGTGCCCAGCTCGCGCTTCGCCTGAGGCGGCGGCAGGCTGGACCCATGCCGGAGCTGCCCGAGGTCGAGGCCCTGCGCGAGTACCTCGACGAGCACCTCACCGGGCGGGTGGTCGAGCGCGTCCTCCCGCTCGCCGTCAGCGTGCTCAAGACGTACGATCCGCCGCTGTCCGCCCTCGAGGGGCAGTCGGCCGGCGCCACCGCCCGCCACGGCAAGTTCCTGGCCCTGCGGATCGGCGGGCTCCACCTCGTCACCCACCTGGCCCGGGCCGGCTGGCTGCGCTGGCAGGACGCCCTGCCCGCGCAGCCGCCGCGCCCCGGCAAGGGGCCGCTCGCGCTGCGGGTCGTACTGGAGGGCGGCGGCGGCTTCGACCTCACCGAGGCCGGGACCCAGAAACGCCTCGCCGTGTACGTGGTCCACGACCCCCTGGAGGTCCCCGGCATCGCCCGGCTCGGCCCCGACCCGCTGGCCGAGGACTTCGACCGGGACGCCTTCGCCGCGCTGCTCGCCGGGGAACGCCGCCAGGTCAAGGGCGTGCTGCGCGACCAGGGCGTCATCGCCGGCATCGGCAACGCGTACAGCGACGAGATCCTGCACGCGGCGAAGGTCTCCCCCTTCAAACTGGCCGCCTCGTTCGACGACGATCAGGTGACCCACCTCTACGAGGCCGTGCGCACCACCCTGGGCGAGGCCGTCGCCCGTGCGCACGGAGTGGCCGCCGGTGCGCTCAAGGCCGAGAAGAAGAGCGGGCTGCGCGTGCACGGCCGGGACGGGGAGCCCTGCCCGGTGTGCGGGGACACCGTCCGCTCGGTGTCCTTCGCGGACTCCTCGCTGCAGTACTGCCCGACCTGCCAGACGGGCGGCAAGCCGCTGGCCGACCGGCGGCTGTCGCGGCTCCTCAAATAGCCGGGCGCTGCGTAGACTCCCGCGCCATGGCCGAGGAGCAACCGCAGCCGCCGCAGTCGCCGCCCCGGCGCGAGATCGTGACCGGGGTGCCCCGGGGCGCCCGCCGCCGGCCGCCCGCGCACGCCCCGGCCCGTTCGGAGATCTCCGAGCACACCACCCTCGGGGCCACCTACGTACGCGCGCTGATGCGCAGTCAGCTGCGTGCCGGCCTGGGGGCGGTGGCCGCGCTCGCGGCGCTGGTCGGGACGCTGCCGCTGGTGTTCGCGCTGCCGCGGGCGGCGTCGGGGCCGCTGGTGTGGGTGGTGCTCGGGCTGCTGGTGTATCCGGTGATGTGGCTCATCGCCCGGTGGTACGTCACCCGGGCGGAGCGCAACGAGGCCGATTTCACCGGCCTGGTGACCGATCCGGCCGAACGGTCCTCGTAGGGGCGTCAGAACAGGTGCATCGCCAAGTGGCCCAGCGGCAGTCCCAGCTGCCAGGCGGGGGTCCACACCCGCGCGTTCTCGTCCAGTCCCGGCGGGGTGTCGGCGTGGCCGTGCCGCCCGGGGTCGAGGTTGGTGGCGAAGAGCTCGGTGCGGTCCAGCCAGCGCCACGCCGCCCGGGCCAGCTCCAGGTCGGGATCCTCGCCGCGGCCGCGCTCCCTGGCCTCCTCGCCCAGCGCGAGGAACCGCGTGTGCACCCAGTCGCGCCAGGGGTGTCCGTACGCCGTCAGTGACATCCACTCGTCGAGCTGCGAGACCACGCGGATCCCGGAGAGCTCGCCGGCGGCGTCCGAGAGGTAGATCGTCAGGGCGAGCGTGTCGCGTCCGGCCCGGAACTCCAGGGTGCTGACCGGGATCAGCCGGCCCGTACGCAGCAGTTCGTCCGCGATGTACTCGGCGTAGAGCCAGGCCATGGGCACCGCGAGCCCGCCGTCACTGGTGCCGTTCGTACCCTCGGGCTGCACCGTTCCACCTTCTCCCACGCTTCGAGCATCCCGTCGTCGTCAGCACGAGCCTTCACCGAGCGGCTCGCCGGGCGGGGGATGTTTACGCAACTTGGACGCTCTGATGCCCAATTCCGTGCGTTTTTTGTCCGGTCCGCGCCCCTTCACGGCGCTCCCGGACCCATTGCCCGGATGTTCCCGCGTGCCGGAAGCTCAGGCTCCGAGGCCGTAGCCGTACCCCTGGAGACCCTTGCGCAGGGCGCGGAGGGCGTAGTGGGTACGGGACTTGACGGTACCCGCCGGGATGCCGAGCTCGACGGCGGCCTCCGCCACCGACCGGTCCCGGAAGTAGACCTGCATCAGCACCTCGCGGTGCTCCTGCCCCAGGGACCCCACGGCCCGCCGGACGTCGATCGCGGTGACCGAGCCGGCCACCGCGTCCTCGGGCGCCGGCGCCTGCTCCAGGCCCTCCGCGTCCACCTCCAGCGGGCGGGACAGCCGTGCCCGGCGGGCGTCGATGGCGAGCCGCCGGGCCACCGTGAACAGCCACGGCCGCATCGATTCGTGCCCGCTCGCCAGGGCCTCCGGGTGCTGCCAGACCCGTACGAGGGTCTCCTGTACGAGGTCCTCCGCGCGCTGGGCGTCGCCGGCGGTGAGGCCCAGCAGGAATCCGAACAGGGCCCGCCCGTGGTCGCGCTGGAGTTCGGCCAGCGCCTCGGGGTCCGTGTGCGGGAGGGCGGGGGAGAGCGGCACGAGGGGCTCCTTCCGAGGTGCGTGGGGGTCCGACAGGGGTCCGTACGGGGTCCGTGGCGGAGGCGTTGCGTTCACCCTGACCTGCGGGGAGCCGCCCGGGAACCGTCCCGCCCGGGCGATGCGCCCAAGCACCCGGGTCGTCCGCCGGGCGGGCGTGCGGGTCGGTGAACGGTCGAACGGCACGGCGAACGGCAGGAGGCGCCGCCGGTGTCCGCCGTTGGGGTGGGCCCGGTGCCCGCGTGCGGATCCGTTCCTTGACTTGCGGCGTCTACTTCTATGGATTGCAGGTGATCAGATATCAGATAGTCGTACTAATGAGAGCTGGGCAGATGACCAAGCGAACCCGGCCCCAGGCGGTCGCCCTCCTGTCGGCCCTCCTCCTGTCCGCGGCCGCCGCCGGCTGCTCGGGCACCGGCGACCCCGCACCCGCCCGCCTCGGCGAGAGCGCCGGACGGGCCCCCTCCAGCGCCGCCGGCGCCCCGGCCGGCAAGGGCTTCACCCTCGTCGCGAGCGGCGACGTGCTCCCGCACACCTCCGTCATCCAGCGCGCGGCGAACGACGCGGACGGCGACGGCTACGACTTCAGGCCGATGTTCTCCGGCGTCAAGTCCGTGGTCTCCGCGGCCGACCTGGCCCTCTGCCACATGGAGACCATCTACGGGGAGGAGGGCGGGCCGTTCTCCGGCTACCCCGCCTTCAAATCCCCGCCGGAGGTCGCCGACGGGCTCAAGGACGCCGGGTACGACGGCTGCTCGACCGCCTCGAACCACACCCTCGACGACGGGGCCGCGGGACTGCGCCGCACCCTGGACCGCTTCGACAAGGTCGGGCTGAAGCACGCCGGCTCGGCCCGTACGGCGGCCGAGGCAGCCACGGTGACCACGTACACGGCGGGCTCCGCCAAGGTCGCGCACCTCGCGTACACCTACGACACCAACGGCTACCCGCTGCCCGAGGGCCAGCCGTGGGCGGTCAACCTGATGAAGCAGGACAAGATCATCGCGGATGCGCGGGCCGCCCGGAAGGCGGGCGCCGACGTGGTGCTGGTGAGCGTGCACTGGGGCACGGAATGGCAGACCGAACCGGACGAGACCCAGCTCTCGCTCGGCAAGGCGCTGACCGCCTCGCAGACCGGCGGCCGGCCGGACATCGATCTTGTGCTCGGAACGCACGCCCATATCCCGCAGCCCTACGAGAAGGTCAACGGGACCTGGATCATCTACGGCATGGGCGACCAGGTCGCGGGCGAGATGTTCAACTACACGGGCGCCCGGGACATGCGGGGCAACTACGGCTCGATCGGCCGCTTCACCTTCGCCCCGCCGGCCGCCGAGGGGCAGCGCTGGCAGGTCACCAAGGCCGAGTTCGTGCCGCAGATGATGGACCTGTCCGCCGGCCGGGTCGTCAACCTCGCACGGCCCTCCGACCGCGAGGACCACGAGAGCGCCCGGGCGGACATCATCGAGGCCGTCCTCAGCCGCGGCGCCGCCAAGGACGGCCTCACCCTCGCCCAGTAGGGCCCGGGGCCCGGTCCTACGGGACGACGGTCACCGGCCAGCGGCCCGCCCTGACCAGCCGGATCGCCACCGAGCCCACGATGCGGTGGCCCGCCTGCTCGGAGGCCCCGACCACCACCGCGTCCGCCATCAGCTCCTCCGCCGCGCTCACCAGCCCGGCGTACGGGTCGCCGCGGAAGGTGTGGAACTGCCAGCGCACCTCGTAGATGCCCTTGAGCCGCTCCGCGGACTCGCGGATCTCGGCCACCAGCCCCTCCGCGATCTCCCCGGTGGTGTCGGCCACCGGCGCCCCCAGTGCGGCCCCGGCCGGCATCACCGGCTGGACGTACACCAGCGCCAGCAGCGCGTTCTGCCGCCGGGCCAGCCCCGCCGCGTAGGCCGCCGCCCGCAGCGAGGAGTCGGACCCGTCGACCCCGGCCAGGATCACCTTCGGTCCGTCGGTACCGCGTTCGAATCCCGTGTTCACGTGCTCCGTCACCCTGCCGAGGTTAGGCGATGCCCCGTTCCGCTCGGCGCGCGCACCCGCTCGGCCCTCCCTACAGTGCGAACCATGAGTGCCACCGTGGAGGAGACGCGCGGGACCCGGAACCGCTTCCTGAACCGGGTGCCCGACGGGTTCGGCGCGTTCTTCGGAGCGCTCGGCCTGCTGTGCGCGCTGCTCTCGCTCTCCCCGACGCTGCGGCGGCTCCTGCGGCACGTCGTGCGCTTCCTCGACCTGATCGTCGTCCCGGTCAGCGCGAACCTCGCCTATGCCGTGTTCCTCTTCCTCCTCGCCGCGGCCCTCGGCACCCGCAAGAAGGTCGCCTGGTGGATCGTCATCACCTATCTGGCCCTGCTGATGCTCGACGACGTACTGGACATGGCCGTCGGCGACTACTGGATCGGCGTCCCCTCCATGGCCATCGCCGTCGCCGCGACCGCCGTGCTGATCGCCGCCCGCGACGAGTTCTACGCCGCCTCCCGGCCCGGAGCCCTGTGGCACGCCCTGCTCGTGCTGGGCCTCGGCCTGCTCGCCGCCGTCCTCGTGGGCTGGGGGCTCGTCGCCCTCTTCCCCGGTACGCTGCCCCGCGGCCAGTGGCTGGACTGGGCCGCCAAGCAGGTCTTCGGCGGCCTCTTCTCGGCCCGCCAGTTCGACGGCAGCCCGCCCCGCCCGCTGTACTTCCTGCTCGGCCTCTTCGGCGCCCTCGCCCTGCTGAACGCGGCCGCCACCCTCTTCCGCTCCCAGCGCCTGACCGCCGCCCTGCACGGGGACGAGGAGCCCCGCATCCGCGCCCTCCTCGGCGCCTACGGGCGCAACGACTCGCTCGGCTACTTCGCCACCCGGCGCGACAAGGCCGTGGTCTTCGCCCCCAACGGCAAGGCCGCCGTCACCTACCGCGTCGAGGCCGGCGTCTGCCTCGCCAGCGGGGACCCGGTGGGCGACCCCGCCGCCTGGACCCCGGCCGTCGACGCCTGGCTGGCCGTGGCCCGCCGCCACGGCTGGCAGCCCGCCGTCATGGGCGCCTCCGAGGACGGCGCCACCGCCTACGCCCGCTCCGGACTCGGCGCCCTCCAGCTCGGCGACGAGGCCATCCTGCACGTCGCCCACTTCGACCTCGACGGCCGGGACATGCGCGTCACCCGCCAGGCCGTCAACCGGGTCAAGCGCACCGGCGCCACCACCCTCATCCGCCGTCACTCGGCCCTCTCCGAGGACGAGATGCAGATCATCGTCGACCGGGCCGACCACTGGCGGGACACCGAGACCGAACGCGGCTTCTCCATGGCCCTGGACCGGCTCGGCGACCGCGCCGACGGCGACTGCCTGCTGGTCGAGGCCTTCGACGCGCAGGGCGAACTGATCGCCCTGCTCTCCTTCGTCCCCTGGGGCAAGGACGGCATCTCCCTCGACCTCATGCGCCGCGACCGCGCCGCCCCGAACGGGGTCATGGAGTTCATGGTCGCCCAGCTGTGCGCCGCGGCCCCCGGCCTGGGCGTCCGGCGGATCTCCCTGAACTTCGCCGTCTTCCGCTCCGCCTTCGAGGAAGGCGGCCGGATCGGCGCCGGCCCCGTCCTCAAGCTGTGGCGCAAGCTGCTGCTCTTCTTCTCCCGCTGGTGGCAGCTGGAGGCGCTCTACCGCTCGAACGTCAAGTACGGCCCCGAGTGGTACCCGCGGTTCCTCTGCTACCAGGACGCCGGCTCGCTCGCCCGGGTCAGCCTCGCCTCCGGCATCGCCGAGGGCTTCGTCTCCGTACCCAGCCTGCGCACCCTGTGGGGCAACGGCCACCCCAAGGGACTCACCAACCCCGCCACCACCGAGGGGCTGCCCTCCATCGACTCCCTGGGCCTGGACGCCGTGGGGGAGGAGGGCGAGGGGCTCGCCCCCGCCGAGCGGCTGCCCGAGCAGGTCCGCGTCCGCCACGCCAAACTGGAACGCCTCCGGGCCGCCGGCATCGACCCCTACCCGGTGGGAATCCGCCCGCGCACCCACACCGTCGCCCAGCTGAAGGCCGCCCTCCCCGGCCTCGCGCCCGGCGCCCGGTCCGGCGAGCAGGCCACCCTCGCCGGGCGCGTGATGGTCGTACGCGACCTCGGCGGCGTGGTCTTCGCCGTCCTGCGCGACTGGTCCGGCGACGTGCAGCTGATGCTCACCCGCGACGAGTCGGGGAGCGAGGTGCTCGACTCCTTCACCTCCCAGGTCGATTTCGGCGACCAGGTCCTGGTCAGCGGCGAGGCCGGCGCCAGCAAGGCCGGCGAGCCCTCCCTCGTGGTCCGCTCCTGGCAGCTCACCGGCAAGTGCCTGCGCCCCCTGCCCGACAAGCGCAAGGGACTCGCCGACCCCGAGGCCCGGGTCCGGCGCCGCTACCTCGACCTCGTCGCCAGCCCGGAGGCGCGCGACGTCGTACGGGCCCGCTCCAGCGCCGTCCAGGCCCTGCGCCAGGGGCTGCTGGAGCGCGGCTACCTGGAGGTCGAGACCCCGATGCTCCAGCAGATCCACGGCGGCGCCAACGCCCGTCCCTTCCGCACCCACATCAACGCCTACGACCTCGACCTTTACCTGCGCATCGCGCCCGAGCTCTACCTCAAGCGGCTGTGCGTCGGCGGCATGGAGAAGGTCTTCGAGATGGGCCGCACCTTCCGCAACGAAGGCGTCTCCTACAAGCACAACCCCGAGTTCACGATGCTGGAGGCCTACCAGGCCTTCGCCGACTACGACGTGATGCTCGACCTCACGCGCGAACTGATCCAGGGCGCCGCCACCGCGGCCTTCGGCTCCCCGATCGCCCACAAGGCGGGACCGGACGGAAAGCTCGTCGTCCACGACATCTCCGGGCCCTGGCCGGTCAAGACCATGTACGGCGCCATCAGCGAGGCCCTCGGCGAGGAGGTCGACGCCGACACCGGGGAACCCGTACTGCGCAGGCTGTGCGACCGGGCCGGCGTGCCGCACGCCCCCGAGGACACCCGCGGCGACGTGGTCCTGGAGATGTACGAGCGGCTGGTGGAGGAGAAGACCGAACTGCCCACCTTCTACAAGGACTTCCCCACCGACGTCTCCCCGCTCACCCGCCAGCACCGCAAGGACCCGCGGCTCGCCGAGCGCTGGGACCTGGTCGCCTTCGGAACCGAACTGGGCACCGCGTACTCGGAGCTGACCGACCCCGTCGAGCAGCGGCGCCGGCTCACCGCCCAGTCCCTGCTCGCTGCGGGCGGCGACCCGGAGGCCATGGAGCTCGACAACGACTTCCTGGACGCACTGGAGTACGCGATGCCGCCGACCGGCGGCCTGGGCATCGGCGTGGACCGCCTGGTCATGTTCCTCACGGGCCTGACGATCCGCGAGACGCTCCCGTTCCCCCTGGTGCGGCGCGGCTGACCGGCCGCCCGGCTGGTCCGGGCGGGTGACCGGGACGGGGCGCGTCCGCGCCTCTCGACATCTGCGGCGATGTCGTTGATACGTAGTAAGAATGAAAAATGACGAGCCGACAGTAGGGCGGCGCGCGCTCCTGCGTACCGCCGTCTTCCTCGGAGTCGCGGCCGCCGCCGGACTGGTCTCCTCGGGCGGGGAGGGCGGAACGCCCGGTACGCCCGGTGCCGGCGGTGCGCCGGGCGCCGCCGGGCCGGGGCCGCATCCCGCGGCGGGAGCACCCGGGGCCGCCTTCCCCCAGGGACTGCCCGAGAAGGCCTACCGGCTGCGCCCCATGACCTCCGACGCGCCGGCCCGGGCCGCCGCCGTGAAGCCGGCCGTCCGGACCCGGCCCATCCTGGAGCTCCCGGCCGACGCGAGCACCGCGAGCTCCATGGTGCTCACCTTCGACGACGGCCCCGATCCCCGCTACACCCCGGGCATCCTCGACACCCTCGCCCGGTACGGCGTACGCGCCATGTTCTTCGTCTGCGGGGAGATGGCCGCGGAGAACCCGAACCTGCTGCGCCGGATGGTCGCCGAAGGGCACGTCATCGGCAACCACACCTGGACCCACCCGCTCATCCCGCAGCTCAGCCGGCCCGCCCTCGCCTCCGAGATCGGCCGCACGAGCGAGGTCGTACAGCAGACCGCCGGCGAGGCGCCGGTGTGGTTCCGGGCACCGTACGGGGCGTGGAACCGGGCCGCCTTCGAGATCGGGGCCGAGCTGGGCATGGAGCCGCTCGCCTGGACCGTGGACACCCTGGACTGGAAGGAGCCCGGGACGGGCACGATCATCTCCCGGGTCCTCGGCGGCGCGGGCCCCGGCGTGATCGTCCTGTCGCACGACGCGGGCGGCAACCGCTCGCAGAGCGTCCAGGCGATCTCCTCCTACCTGCCCCAACTGCTGGCGCGGGGCTACCGGATGACCCTTCCGACGCTGCCGCCGCGCTGAGCGGCCCGCTCCCCGGCGGGCGACCGCTCAGCGGGCCTCCACCATGCGGGCGAAGACGACCACGTTGCCGTCGTAGCCGCGGGCCTTCGAGTACCCGCCGCCGCACGTGATCACCCGGAGTTCCGCGTGCCCGGTGTCCCCGTACACCCGGGCTCCGGGGAAGGCCTCCTTGGAGAACACCTCCACGCCGTAGACCTCGAACACGGCCGTGCGCCCGTCGTACCGTTGTACCTCGATGCGGTTGCCGGGCTTGACCGAACCCAGGCCGTAGAAGACCGCCGGGCCCTGCGCGTTGTCCACGTGCCCCACGATCACCGCCGAGCCGCGCTGGCCCGGCGAGATGCCGTTGAGGTACCAGCCGGCGAGATTGCGGTCCTGCGGCGGCGGGGCGTCGATCCAGCCCTCCGCGTCCAGCCCGACCGTCATCACCGGCGCGTCCACGTTGATCGTGGGGATCCGGATGCGCTGCACCGACGAGTGCTCCAGCACCTCCATGCCCGCGGGCGCCACCGGCGGGTTCGCCGGCAGCTGGTCGGCCGTCACCGCCACGGCCGAGGCCGCGGTGGGCTGGGGCGGTCCGCCGTCGATGTCCACCCCGTTCCGCACCATGGCGAGGCCGGTGAGCATGACCAGGGCGAGCACGCCCCACGGTGAGCGTTTGCGTGACTGCCCGGTCTCGTCCTCGCCCATCGTTCTCCCTTCCCGACGCGGGGGTCCCGACCCGCGTTCCTGTCCCGCCCCTGTACGCCCTACCTCACGCACGCTAAGGGCGACCGGGCGGGACGGCGAGGGGGGAGGTGCGAACGGGTGGCCGCGGCCCCGGAGGGGGCCGGAAGGGGTGCGTCCATCCAGGTAATCGTCACATAAATGCCTGACGGGTCGTGACCTGCGGATCCGTCAGCTGCGCCGTCCGCGCTTCGGCGTGTCGCTCAACCGGGCGGCCCAAAGCCGGAAATGCGGAGCTTGCGGGGCGATCGGAGGGTTCGACGTGGGAGGCGTTCTCGTCGATCATCCGGGGCCGACGCTCCGGGGCGCTTCCCGCTGGAGGTTCCACCATGCGTGTCTTGCGCGCTCTTACCGTGACGGCGGCAGCCTGCGCCGCGATCGGACTCAGTGTCCCGTTCGCCTCCGCGAACCAGAACCCCGGTGGTGGTCAGGGCGGGAACGGCGGTCCCAGCAACATCTCGGTCAACCCGTACTCCGTGCACCAGGGATCCACGATGCAGGTGAGCGCGTCGGGCTGCGGACACGGCGGTACCGTCTCCTCGCACGGGAACTTTCCGCCGGCCAACCTGTCCGCCGGGTCGATCGGCTTCGCGAACGTCCGGATCTTCAACCACGCCTCGCCCGGCCACCACACGCTGTCGGTCCGGTGCAACGACAGCAGCCTGGTCGCCACGCACCGCTTCACGATCCTCGAAGGCAACCCCTCGCAGGGCGGCATCGGCGGGTCCTTCGGCCCGTCCGCCGCCGAGACCGCCATCGGCGCGGGCCTCGTCGGCGCCGCGGCGCTCGGCGCGGGGGCGCACGTGGTGCGCCGCCGCCGTCCGCTCCGCAGCGGGGCCTGACCGGACGCCCTTCCGGTCGGGTGTGTGCCCCGCCCGTGTTCCCCGCTGCCGCCGGTCACCCCAGCCCTCGCCCGGGCCAGGGGTGACCGGCGGCAGCGGGGAACACGGGCGGGTTCTTCAGTGGCCGCGGCCGGAGCCCCTGCGGCGCAGCGCGTACGCGGCACCGCCCACGGCGGTGAGGAAGAGGCCGGCGCCCGCGCCGAACTCCACCGGATCCATGCCGGCCACACTGCCGCCGAGGCCGCCGCGCACTCCGCGGGCGGAACCGGCGGCCGTGGCGTTCGTGGGGGTGGGGGTCCTCGGGGCGATGGCGGTGGCGGTCCGCGTGGAACTGGTGGTCGGCCGGGTCGTGCCGCCGGCGATGGTCAGGTCGGCCGAGCCGGTCTCCCCGTTGCAGGTGAAGGAGACGGAGTAGACGGCCCCGCGCCGGGCGTCCCGGTCCACGGTGACCCGCGCGGTCTGCCCGCGCGCGATGCTCACGGTGTCGAAGACACCGGAGGAGGCGGTGGAGTAGGCGGAGTTGCAGCCACTGACCGCGAGCACCGTCTGGCCGCCGGGGGCCACGGTGGAGGGGGTGATCGTGAAGCCGAAAGAGGTGACCTGGCGGGCCCCTGCCCCGGCCGGGGTCGCGGCGGACGCGCCGAGGGCGCCGAGCGCGAGTACGGCGCCCGTGGCGCCGGCGCTGAGCAGGACGATGGCGGAGCTGCGTATCGCACCCATGCTTGAGTCTCCGGATCCCCGAGGAGCAGCCGCGGAACGGTTTCCGCACGTGGGGGGTCGTGCGCCTCGATGTCCGCCACGCTAGGTCCGGGTGCGGTGGCCCGCGATCAGGAACGGGCGAATGGGGCATGGCCGTAGGCCGAACCGGGGACGGGAGGCCCGTCCCCGGTTTGCCGGGCCGGTTCGCCGGGCGGCCGTCAGCCGCCGAGGTCCAGGTGCGGGAACTGCGCGAGGAAGGGCTCTGCGGTGGCCGCGATGCCCCGCCCGAACGGCGCGTCGAAGTCCCAGATCAGGAACAGCAGGAAGGCGATGAGCGCACTGAACAGGCCGGCCAGCAGCAGCTCCCGGAACGACCGCCTGATCTGCAGCGTGAAGATCAGACCCACGGTCACCAGGGCGCCCGCGATCAGCCCGAACCACACCACCCCCGGCATGGTGGCCCCGGCGCTCTGGCCGCGCGCACTGCGGGCGTCGTCCGCCACCGCGACCTGGTCGACCAGCGGCTGGTACGCCTGCCCCTCGTGGTCGGTCCGCGGCTCGTAGTCGGTGACGTCCCGGCGGATACGTTCCAGCAGCTCCCCGCCGTGGTCCGTGAGGTCGCCGTGGTCGGCCATCTCCTTCCACTCGGTGTCCACCACGTACGTCACGTACGCGTCGACGTCGGACCGGATCTTCTTGCGCACCTCGGCCGGGTAGACCTCGGAGCGGACGCTGATCTCGTGCAGGGCCTGCGCCTCCTGGCGCACGTACTCCTGGGCGGCGCCGCGGCCCTCCCAGACACCGGCGATCGCCAGGCCCAGCACGATCGCGTAGATCACGCCGATCATCATCGTCATGTATTCGATGACGTCCGGGGTTTCGTTCGGATCGTCGTCCTCGCCGATCCTGCGGTGGTTGAAGAAGGCGATGGACAGCACCACGGCACAGGCCGCGGCCATCGCGAGGGACAGGACGAGCCATTCCGACAAGATGACTCCCGATCGGTTTCAGGTGGGGCGGGTCAACGCGGGCGCAGCGCGACGATCGCGAGCACCGCGGGAGCCGCGGTCAGCAGGGTGAAGGTCACCGGCGAGATGTGGTGTTCGGCCGGTTTGCGGGCCGGTGCGTGGTACGCCGGGCGGGCCACCGCCTTCGGCGGCGGCGGTGTCACCACGGGGGCGGGTGGGGGCGGTGCGGGCACCGTGACCGCGCGGGGCGGTGGGGGTGCCGGTTTCGGCGGGGGCGGCGGGGGCAGGACGGGCTTGGGTACGGGTTTGGGCGCCGGCTTGGGCGGCGGAGGCGGTGGCGTGGGCTTCGGGGGCGGGGCGGGCGTGGGCTTGGGGGGTGGTGGTGGAGGGGGCGGTGGTGGTGGTGGAGGCGGTGGGGGCGGCGGCGGAGGTGGCGGCGGCGGTGGCTTCGGCGGGCACGGTGGAGGAGGCGGTGGCGGCGGGCAAGGGGGACCGCCGTGATGGCCCCCGCCGTGGTCCCCGCCACGGCCCCTTCCGTGGCCGGAGCCGCGGTCGTCGCCGTGATGTCCGCCACCCGGGCCGCCTCCGCGGCCGCTGCCGCCGGCCACCGCGACCACCGCGGTGGCGGTCGCGCCGTCCCCGGAGCAGGTGGTCGCGTAGGCGCAGCTATCAGCCACGGCCGGCGTGGCGGACAAGGCCGCCCACAGCAGGACCGGGACCGCCAGCAGGCGCTGGGCACAGGCTCTGTTCACCCGGGGAGCATGGGCCCGCGCGCGCCCGCGCACGCGAGGCTCGGCCCCCGGTTCGCCTGAACGGGTGGAGCCTCGACCCGAGAGGTTTGAGCCAGTTCTGGGCCGGTCCTGCGGCGATCCCGATCACGCACCGGTCAATTCCCAAAAGGGATTTGTCGGTACCGGTCATTCGCCCCGCGGGGCGTGGCGGGCGCCTTTGGTGTGTGACGAAGAACGGATCGCCAATTTCCGCTTTTGCTCGCCCTGTTGGGCAATGATCAGTACATTCGGCTCGGACAGGAGTCCGACCTCGGACGGACCGCCGTAGGAACAACGCTTGGAGACCCCGATGGAGCGCCCGGCCTGGGCCCCGCCAGGCATCGACATATCGGTGCCGAGCGTGTCCCGCATCTACGATTACTACCTGGGCGGGTCCCACAATTTCGAGGTCGACCGCCAGGCGGCCCGCCGCGCCATGGAATTCATGCCGGGACTGCCCAAGATCATGCAGGCCAACCGGGCATTCATGCGCCGCGCCGTCCGGCACGCCCTCGCCGAGGGCGTCACGCAGTTCCTCGACATCGGCTCCGGCATCCCCACCTTCGGCAATGTCCACGAGGTGGCCCAGGCCGCCAGCCCCGAGGCGCGCGTGGTCTACGTCGACCACGACCCGGTGGCCGTCGCGCACAGCCGCGCCGTCCTCGGCGACGACGACCGCACCGACATCGTCGCCGCCGACCTGCGCAAGCCGAAGGAGATCCTGGCCGCCCCCGAGGTCGGCCGGCTGATCGACCTCGACCGCCCGGTCGCCCTGCTGCTCGTCGCCGTCCTGCACTTCCTGGAGGACGCGGACGACCCGTACGCCGCCGTGGCCGGACTGCGCGACGCGCTGGCCCCCGGCAGCCTGCTGATCCTCACCCACGCCTCGTACGAGGGGATCCCGCTCACGGAGGAGGTCGCGGGCGGCGTCGTCGACGTCTACCGGGACATCCGCAACCCGCTCGTCATGCGCACCGGCGAGCAGATCGGCCGGTTCTTCGACGGCTTCGAGCTGTTGGAGCCCGGACTGGTCTCCATGCCCGACTGGCGGCCGGACGGACCCGGCGGCGAGGCGGAGGACGAGACACCGGAAGACCCCTATGCCTTTTCGGGCTTCGGCGGAGTGGGACGCAAGGCGTGAGACTTCCGGCACAGACCGCGGGCGCACCGGACGCTGCCCTGGCGCCCGCCGTCACACCGGCCGCCGTGGCGGCCGCGGCACCGGCCGCCGGTTCCTCCGCGACGCCGCACGGCGGCATCGAGGACCGGATCGCCCGCTTCGCGACGATCTGGGGCCGGGCGATCTTCCCGGTCACGGCGACCTCGCTGACCCGCCCCGAGTTCGAGCGGCACCTGGTGCCGCTCACCCGGACGCTCACCGAGGCCCTGCACGCCCGGCCCTTCGACGCCGCCGTCGCCCACCGCGTGGGAGCCGAACTCGTCGCCGTGCACTGCACCGACCCCGAGGCCCTGGCCGGCACCCTCGGCGTGATCGAGTCGTACCTGGTGCTCTACTGCGGACCGGACGGACTCGAAGGCTCCGGCGTGGAGGCCACCGCGGAGTACCACGCGCGCTGCGCCCGGCTCCAGCACGCCATGGCCGCGGGATACGCCCGCGCCCTGCGCGAGCGCACCCTCCGGGAGCAGGAGGCCATCGCCCGCTCCGCGCTGACCGCCCGCACCGATGCCCAGCAGGCCCTGCACGCGAGCGAGGAGCGCTTCCGGGCCGTCTTCGAGGGCGCGGCCGTCGGCATCGGCATCGCCGACCTCGACGGGAACGTCCTGGAGGTCAACGACACGCTCCTGCAGATGTTCGGCGGGCTGGAGGGCCACGTCCGCAGCCGCAACGTCAGCGAGTGGGGCCACCCCGACGACACCCCCCACGTCTGGCGGATGTACGGGGAACTGGTGCGCGGCGAGCGCGAGAGCTACCGCGTGGAGAAGCCGTACTACCGGCACGACGGCACCGTCCTGTGGACCAACCTCACGGTGTCGCTGCTGCGCGACGCCGACGGGAAGCCGCAGTACCAGCTGGCGCTGATGGAGGACACCACCGAACGCCGGCTGCTGAACCTGCGCCTGCGCTACGAGGCCACCCACGACGCCCTCACCGGACTGCCCAACCGGACGCTGTTCTTCGAGCGGCTCGAAAAGGCCCTCAGCGGGGCCGGCGGCAGCCGCTACGGCCTGTGCTACCTGGACCTCGACGGCTTCAAGACGGTCAACGACAGCCTCGGGCACTCGGCGGGGGACCGGCTGCTGGTGGAGGTCGCCGACCGGCTCCAGAGCTGCGCGACCGGCCCCGGCGAGGTCGTCGCCCGGCTCGGCGGCGACGAGTTCGTCGCCCTGACCACCGGCCCGGACACCGAACAGAAGGTGACCGACCTCGCCGTCCGCATCCTCTCCGCCCTGTCCACGCCGATCCGGCTGGAGGGCCGGGAACTGACGGTCCGGGGCAGCATCGGGATCGTCGAGGGCCCGGCCAAGGAACGCACCCCGGCGGAGGTGCTGCGCAGCGCCGACATCACGATGTACCGGGCCAAGGCGGCCGGCGGCAACCGCTTCGAATTCGCCGACGCCGAGGCCGACGCCCGCGCGATCACCCGCCACGGCCTGACCAACGCCTTGCCGGCGGCGCTGGAACGCGGCGAGTTCTTCATCGAGTACCAGCCGCTGGTCCACATGCGCGACGGCAGCGTGCGCGGGGCCGAGGCCCTGGTGCGCTGGTCGCACCCGCAGTACGGGGTGCTCGGCCCGGACCGCTTCATCCCGCTCGCCGAACGCACCGGCCTGATCGTGCCGCTCGGCCGCTGGGTGCTGGAGGAGTCCGTCCGCCAGGCCCGGATCTGGCAGTGCCAGAACGGCGGCTCGGCCCTGCGGGTCAACGTCAACCTCTCGCCGACCCAGCTGCACCACCCGGGCCTCGTCGCCGACACCGTCGCGGTGCTGGAGAAGTCCGGGCTCCCCCCGGGCGCCCTGTGCCTGGAGGTCACCGAATCGGCCCTGATAGGAGCCGACGACGAACTCCTGGAGCCGCTGCGCCGGCTCGCCGCCCTGGGCGTGGACATCGCCCTCGACGACTTCGGCACCGGCTACTCGAACCTCGCCAATCTGCGGCGCCTGCCGGTCAGCGTCCTCAAGCTCGACCGCTCCTTCACCCAGGGGATGCAGCAGCAGCCCGCCAACCCGGTCGACGTAAAGATCGTGGAGGGGATCGTCGCCCTCGCCCACAGCCTCGACCTCGCCGTCACGGTCGAGGGCGTCGAGACCGGAGCCCAGGCCGCCCAGCTGCGCGCGCTCGGCTGCGACACCGCCCAGGGCTGGTACTACGCCCGCCCCGGAGCCCCCGACCGCATCCATGCCCTCTCCCTCTCGGACGCGGTGCCCACGCCTTCCTGACATCTCCTCCAAGGACCGCGGGGAGGGCCGGAAGCCCGGCCTCGGATTCCCGGCGCCGGGAGCCCGGGCCAAGGGCCGAGTGCCCAGGCCAAGGGCCGGGAGTCCGTGCCAAGGGGCAGAGTGCCCGCGCCAAGGGCCGGGAGTCCGGCCAGGGTTCGGGCGTCCGTGCCAAGGGCTGAGTGCCCGGGCCAAGCTTCGGGCGTCCGGCCAGGATTCGGGCATCCGGGCCAGGGGCCGGCCCGGGCCGCCTCAGGCTCCGGCGGGCGGCTCGCTCCGGTCCAGGCCGACCTCCGTCCCGCGGCCGGGGGTCCGGACGGCTTCCAGGACCCGCTCGTACCGCTCCGCCGTGTCGGCCAGGACGTCGGCGGCCACCGGCAGCCGCTCCGCCTCGTACGCGTCGAGCGCCTCCTCACCGCCGGACGTGGTGAGCGCGGCGGCCAGCGTCCGGCCGAGGGCGGCCGCGTCCTGGATACCGGTGTTCATGCCCAGGCCGCCGGCTATGGGCTGCACGTGCGCGGCATCCCCGGCGAGGAAGGCCCGGCCCTCCCGCATCCGCGTGGCCATCCGGAGGTTGACCCGCCAGGAGGAGAGCCAGGTGGGATCCGCGAGCCGGATCCCCGGCATGGCGGCGTGCCGGTCGAAGATCCGCTGGAAGCTCTCCAGCGAGGGGGGCAACAGTTCGCCGTGCTCGTCCTGCTCGGGCGAGGCCTGCAGCTGGAAGCTGTCCGTCCCCGGCATGGGGCAGAGCAGTATTCCGGTGCCGCCCGAGCTGAACCACTGGTGCCAGACGTCCCGGCTGAGCCCGGGTGCCCGGACGTCCCCGATGACCATCGCGGGCTCCTCCTGACCGCTCCCCTCGAAGGGGATGCCGAGCAGTTTGCGGGTGGTGCTGCGCCCGCCGTCGCACCCGGCGAGATAGCGGGCTCCGATCACGGTGCCGTCGGCCAGCTCCGCGCGCACCCCGGACTCGTCCTGGGTGATTCCGGCGAGCTCCGATCCGTACTCGACCCGCACCCCCAGCCCGGCCAGCCGCTCGCGCAGGGCCGCTTCGATCTGCCACTGCCCGATCAGCAGGCCGGCGGCGGTGGGGGTGTCGTTGATGTGTTCGCCGTCGAAG
The DNA here is from genome assembly GCF_040651555.1 of Streptomyces sp. NPDC048424. Taxonomy (NCBI): domain Bacteria; kingdom Bacillati; phylum Actinomycetota; class Actinomycetes; order Kitasatosporales; family Streptomycetaceae; genus Streptomyces; species Streptomyces sp. NPDC048424. The sequence goes on from NZ_JBEZKE010000005.1 coordinate 211,508, forward strand.
TACTTGCGCAGGACCACGCTCCTGCTGCCGGTGGCGGCGAGGGTGTCGAGCACGCCGAGCTCTCGGAAGACGTCGAGGCTGCCCGGCAGCAGTCCCTTGCCCCGGGACTCGTGGTGCGGTGCGGTGCGCCGGTCGATGACGCGGACGGCGAATCCGCGCAGTGCGAGGTCGCAGGCGAGCGTCAGTCCGGTGGGTCCGGATCCGGCGATCAGTACGTCGGTCATGGGATGTCCCTCTCCTCGTCGATGTCTCAAGGAAAGCGGCTTTCGCCAGAAAAAGCAACCCGGTTACAAAATTAACTCGGTCACGAATCCGTGCTACGCTGTGCGCATGGAGAACACGACGGGTCTGCGCGAGAACAAGAAGCTCCGTACGCGTCACCGACTGGCGGCGACGGCGCTTGAGCTCTTCCTGGAGCGGGGCTTCGACGCCGTGTCGGTGGCGGACGTCGCCGCCGCGGCCGAGGTCTCCAAGCCCACGCTCTTCCGGTACTTCCCGAGCAAGGAGGACCTGCTGCTCGACCGGTTCGCCGACCATCAGGACGAGGCGGCGCGCATCGTGCGCGAGCGGCCCCCGGGCCGGACACCGGTGGGCGCGGTGCACGCGCACTTCCTGTCGGCTTTGGCCGAGCGGGATCCGATCACCGGGCTGTGCGACCACCCGAATGTGATGGCCTTCCAGCAGTTGATCTACAGCACCGCCAGCCTCCAGAGCCGGCTGAGCCGCTACACCGACCGCGAGGTGGAGCTGCTGGCGGCCGCACTGGGGGCGGAGGAGGTCCCCCCGCTCGCCGCCCGCCTGGCGGCGATCCATCTGGTGGCGGTCCGTCACGAGCTGGGCCGGGTGAACTGGCGGCGGATCGAAGCCGGGCAGAGCGCCGACGAGGCCCACCCGGCTGCCGTGGCCGATGCCGACCAGGCCTTCGGGATGCTCGCCGAGGGCCTCGACAAGGCCCTGCCCATACCCCGGCCATAGCTGGAGCCGCGGTCCAGCCGCGGTCCAGCCGTCGTCCGGCCGCGGTCCAGCCGCGATCCAGCCGTGGACCGGGCGTCGTCCGGCCGCGGTCCAGCCGTGGCCTCGCCCCCCGCGCGGTCAGCCCACCAGCATCCGCTTCAGCTCGCGGGCCGCACGCGGGGGAGCGACGTCGGTGCGGTGGGCCAGGGCCACCGTGCGGCGCAGCGGGGACCCGGCCAGCGGGGTCGCCCGCAGACCGGGGGCGGCGCGGTCCACCACCATCGCCGGGACCACCGCGATGCCGAGCCCCGCCCGGACGAAGCCCAGGACCGCGTCCATCTCGCCGCCCTCCACGGTGAAGACCGGCTCGAAGCCCTCCGCGCGGCAGGCCGCCACCGTCAGCTCCCGCAGGTCGTAGCCGTGCCGGAACATCACCATCGGCTCGTCGCGCAGGCCCCGTACGGTCAGCTCGCCGCCCCCGCCCGGAGCCGGCCGCTCCGTCGACGAGACCACCACCAGGTCCTCCGTCAGCAGTTCCACCGTGGTCAGGGCCGGAGCCGAGGGCGGCAGCGGCAGCGCGATCAGGGCGAGGTCCAGGGCCCCGCGCGCGAGTTCCCGTACGAGGTCCAGCGAACCGCTCTCCTCGATCAGCAGCTCGATCCCCGGATGCGCGGCGTGGAAGGCGCGCAGCACGTCCGGCAGCAGGCCCGTGCACACGCTCGGGGTGGCGCCCAGCCGGACCCGCCCGCGCCGCAGCTGTGCCAGTTCCTGCACCTCCAGCCGCGCGGTGTCCGCGTCCGCCAGGATTCGCCGGGCCAGCGGCAGCAGCGTCTCGCCCGCGTCCGTGAGCGCGATGTTGCCCCGCGCCCGGCTGAAGAGCTCGGCCCCCAGTTCCCGTTCGAGCGCCTTGATCTGCTGGGAGAGCGAGGGCTGGGCCACGTGCACCCGCTCCGCGGCCCGGGTGAAGTGCCGGGTCTCGGCGACGGCCACGAAGTAGAGGAGCTGCTGGAACTGCATCGGCCCAGCGTAACGCGCCCAATAGGCAATCCCTATCGATTTGAGCTCCTTCATGTCTTGGACCTTTCGGGACCTCGGTCCCTACCGTCGAAGACATGGCTCTGGCAACGCGGACGGGTCGACGGCCGTCCACCACGCGCACACTCTGGGACTCCTCCGTCGGCAAGAAGTCCGTGATGGCCGTCTCCGGCCTGATCATGCTCGGCTACCTCGTCGTGCACATGCTCGGCAACCTCAAGATCTTCTTCGGGGCGGACGAGTTCAACGGCTACGCCCACTGGCTGCGCACCCTCGGCTCACCCTTCCTCCACCACGAGTGGGCCCTGTGGATCGTCCGCGTCGCGCTCCTCGCCGCGGTCGTCGCGCACGCCGTGTCCGCCTACCAGCTCAGCCGCCGCGACATCAAGGCCCGCCCGGTGAAGTACGCCCACAAGCGCCGCCGCGCGAGCTACGCGACCCGCACCATGCGCTGGGGCGGCATCATCCTCGGCCTCTTCATCGTCTGGCACCTGCTCGACCTCACCACGCTCACCGTGAATGAGCGCGCCTGGGCGGGCCACCCGTACGAGAACGTCCTCGCGACCTTCTCCACCTGGTACGGGAACACCATCTACATCGTGGCCATGGCCGCCCTCGGCCTGCACATCCGGCACGGATTCTGGAGCGCCGCCCAGACCCTCGGAGCCGGCAACGCCCGGCGCGACCGGACGCTGAAGTCCCTGGCCAACGCCCTGGCCCTCGTCCTCTTCGCGGGCTTCGTCTCCGTGCCCGTCGCCGTCATGACCGGAGTGGTGAGCTGACCATGAGCAACGACTACGCCCACTACACCGAAGGCGAGCCCGTCGCCGACACGAAGGCCCCCGAAGGCCCGATCGCCGACCGCTGGGACCGCCGCCGCTTCGAGGCCAAACTGGTCAACCCGGCCAACCGCCGCAAGCACACCGTCATCGTCGTCGGCACGGGCCTCGCAGGCGGCGCGGCCGGCGCCACCCTCGCCGAACAGGGCTACCACGTCGTCCAGTTCTGCTTCTCCGACTCCCCGCGCCGGGCCCACTCCATCGCCGCCCAGGGCGGCATCAACGCCGCCAAGAACTACCGCAACGACGGCGACTCGGTGCACCGCCTCTTCTACGACACCGTCAAGGGCGGCGACTTCCGCGCCCGCGAGTCCAACGTGCACCGCCTCGCCCAGATCTCCGTCGAGATCATCGACCAGTGCGTGGCGCAGGGCGTCCCCTTCGCCCGCGAGTACGGAGGCCTCCTCGACACCCGCTCCTTCGGCGGCGTCCAGGTGTCCCGCACCTTCTACGCCCGCGGCCAGACCGGCCAGCAGCTCCTCCTCGGCGCGTACCAGGCGCTCTCCCGGCAGATCGCCGCGGGCAACGTCGAGATGCACGCCCGCACCGAGATGCTCGACCTGATCGTCGTCGACGGCGTGGCCCGCGGCATCGTGGCCCGCGACCTGATCACCGGCGAGATCTCCACCCACTACGCGGACGCGGTGGTCCTGGCGAGCGGCGGCTACGGCAACGTCTTCTACCTCTCCACCAACGCCATGAACTCCAACGCGACCGCCGTCTGGCGGGCGCACCGCCGCGGCGCGTACTTCGCCAACCCCTGCTTCACCCAGATCCACCCCACCTGCATCCCGCGCACCGGCGACCACCAGTCCAAGCTCACCCTGATGAGCGAGTCCCTGCGCAACGACGGCCGCATCTGGGTCCCCAAGGCCCAGGGTGACACCCGCCCCGCCGCCCAGATCCCGGAGGCGGAGCGCGACTACTACCTGGAGCGGATCTACCCCTCCTTCGGCAACCTCGTGCCCCGCGACATCGCCTCCCGCGCCGCCAAGAACGTCTGCGACGAGGGCCGCGGCGTCGGCCCCGGCGGCCAGGGCGTCTACCTCGACTTCGCCGACGCCATCCGCCGCATGGGCCGCGACAAGGTGGCCGAGAAATACGGCAACCTCTTCGAGATGTACGAGCGGATCACCGCGGAGAACCCGTACGAGGTCCCCATGCGGATCTACCCCGCCGTGCACTACACGATGGGCGGTCTGTGGGTCGACTACGACCTCCAGACCACCGTCCCCGGCCTGTTCGCGATCGGCGAGGCCAACTTCTCCGACCACGGTGCCAACCGCCTCGGCGCCTCCGCCCTGATGCAGGGCCTCGGCGACGGCTACTTCGTACTCCCCTCCACCATCAGCGACTACCTGGCCCGCCACCCGCACCGGGAAGCCGTCGACGACGCCCACCCCGAGGCCGCGGCCGCCGTACGGGAGGTCCGCGACTGCCTCGCCAAGCTGCTCGCCGTGGACGGCGACCGCACCCCGGACTCCTTCCACCGCGAGATCGGCGAGCTCATGTGGGAGTACTGCGGCATGTCCCGCACCGAGGAAGGGCTGCGCAAGGCCCTCGCCCGGATCCCGGAGATCCGCGAGGAGTTCTGGCAGCGCATCAAGGTCCCCGGCAGCGGCGACGAGTTCAACCAGTCGCTGGAGAAGGCCAACCGCATCGTCGACTACCTCGAACTCGCCGAGCTGATGTGCCTCGACGCCCTCCACCGCGCCGAATCCTGCGGAGGCCACTTCCGCGAGGAGTCCCAGACCCCGGACGGCGAAGCGGCCCGCCGCGACGAGGAGTTCGGCTACGCCGCCGCCTGGGAGTACCAGGGCACCGGCGCCGCCCCCGTCCTGCACAAGGAAGACCTCGTCTTCGAGTACGTCCACCCCACCCAGCGGAGCTACGCATGAAGCTCACCCTGCGCGTCTGGCGCCAGCGCGGCGCCGACGCCCCCGGCCACATGGCCTCGTACGAGGTCGACGGCATCTCCGAGGACATGTCCTTCCTGGAGATGCTCGACACCCTCAACGAGGACCTCATCCTGCGCGGTGAGGACCCGGTCGCCTTCGACCACGACTGCCGCGAGGGCATCTGCGGCGCGTGCAGCCTCGTCATCAACGGCGACGCCCACGGCCCCGAGCGCACCACCACCTGCCAGCTGCACATGCGGTCCTTCACCGACGGCGACACCATCGACGTCGAGCCCTGGCGGGCCGCGGCCTTCCCGGTGGTCAAGGACCTCGTCGTCGACCGCGGCGCCTTCGACCGCATCATCCAGGCCGGCGGCTACATCACCGCCCCCACCGGCGCCGCCCCCGAGGCGCACGCCACCGCCGTGCCCAAGCCCGATGCAGACTTCGCCTTCGAGCACGCCGAGTGCATCGGCTGCGGCGCCTGCGTGGCGGCCTGCCCCAACGGCTCCGCGATGCTCTTCACCTCCGCCAAGGTCAACCACCTGAACGTGCTCCCGCAGGGCGCCCCGGAGCGGGAGACCCGGGTGCTGGACATGGTGGCCCGGATGGACGAGGAGGGCTTCGGCGGCTGCACCCTGACCGGGGAATGCGCCACGGCCTGCCCGAAGGGCATCCCGCTGCCGTCGATCGCCGCGATGAACAAGGAGTGGCTGCGGGCGGTGCGCAAGGGCCCCCGCTGACCTCTGACCGCTCAGGCGGGCGGTGCGGCGCAGGGGCCCCGTCCTCCGACGCACCGCCCGCCCACGCGGTCCAGGGCCCGCCCCGCGACCGCGTCACCAGCCCCCGTACGGGCACCCCCGCCCGGGCGCCGCCGTCGGACCGGGTCCCCGTCCCGGCCCGATCGGACGCCCGGTCCGCCGGCCGGGTGCCCGTACGGGCCGTACGCCGCCCCCGGCCCTGCGGGGCGGCGGGAGAAGCCCGGCCCGCGACGTCCGGCCCTGCGCCGATCGGCTGACCGGCGCGGCCCACCCCGCGCCGCGCCCCGGCGGCGCCCGGGCCATGGGGGACAGTGGCCCCATGCCAGAAGCCCCCGCCGGGTCCGGACCGCGCCGCCGAGCCGTACTGGCCGCCGCCCTCGCCCCGCTGACCGCGGCCGGCTGCTCCGGCGGGGAAGACCCCCGCACCCCCGCCCCCGGCCCGCAGGCCGGAGCCAAGGACGCCCTGATCATGGTGATCCGGCACGCGGAGAAGCCGTACGCCGGCGACTCCGGCTGGGACGAGGAGGGCGAGGACGATCCCGGCTCGCTGGCCGGCCGTGGCTGGCGCCGGGCCGAACAGCTCCCGCATCTGTTCCCGCCGGCCAAGGGCTCCTCACTGCCCCGCCCCGCCGCGGTCTTCGCGGCCGGTGGCAAGGACCGCGCCCCCGCACGGTGCAGGCAGACCGTGGCGGCGCTGGCCACCGCGCTGCGCACCCCCGTCCGCGGCGAGTTCGCCGTCGGCGCCGAACCGGCCCTCGTCCAGGCCGTGTTGGCCGCGCCCATGCCCGTACTCGTCTGCTGGGAACACACCGGCGTCCCCCGCCTGATCCGGGCCCTCGGCGCCCACCAGGTCCCCGGCACCCCCGCGACCTGGCCCGACCGGTACGACCTCGTCTGGATGTTCACCCGCCGCCGGGGCCAGTGGAGCTTCCGCGAACTGCCGCAGCACCTGCTGCCGGGGGACGCGTAGTCCCTGGGCCCCCGTTGGTCCGCGCGCGGTCTCCGTGGGGAGCATCTGCACCACGCTCAGCCGGTGTTGGGGTAGCGGCGGCGCCCACGGGAAGCATCACGGGTGTGCGCCGAACCCCTGCCGCCCTGGCCGTCCTCGCCGTCACCCTCACCGCCGCCGCCTTCTGCCCGCTCGTCGCGCCCGGACCGACCGCGGCCGCGGCCCCTGCCCCTGCCTCGGCTCCGGCCACCGAGACCCGCACCGCCGCCGCTGCCGCCGGCACGGTCCGGCTGACCAGCTACAACATCTGCGGAAACATGTGCTCCGGACCCCCGTACGACGCGGAGCGCCGGATCGCGGAAGTGACCGCCGAGGCCGACCCCGGAGGCTGGGGCGCCGACCAGCTCTTCCTCCAGGAGGTGTGCGAGCACCAGTACCGCGCGCTCCTCGACCGCCTCGGCCCGCTCGGCTACGGCGGGTTCTACTCCGCCACCCTGCCGGCCGGCAACGCGGCCATCTGTGCGGGCCACGCGTACGGGAACGCCGTCCTCGTCCGCGGCCCGGTCTCGGACACGGCCGACCTCGACCTGACGGTCGGCGGTGAACGCGAACCGATCACCGTGCCCTGCGCCCTGGCCTCCCTCGCGGACCGCCCCACCTGGTCCTGCTCGGTCCACCTCTACTGGGACGACGGCACCCTCGCCGTGCCCGAGGCCGACCGGCTGGCGGAACAGGCCCGCCGGTGGTTGGACGACGGATTCGCCGTCGTCCTCGGCGGGGACTTCAACCACTCCCCGCGCACCGCCACGCTGTCCCGCTTCTACCTGCCGGAACGAGGGGACGGCGCCCACGGGGACTTCACCGAGGCCGACGAGAGCGACGCGGAATTCTTCGACCCCGCCGTCTGCCCGCCCGCCACCACCTCCGCGTGCCGTTCGGGCGAGACGACCTTCGGCGCGAAGAAGCTCGACTACCTCTTCTTCAGCGCCCCGCACTTCGGGGCCGCGAGCGCCGATGCCCTGCCCCTCGACACGGCGGTATCGGACCACAACCGGCTGCGCGTCTCGGCCACCGCCAACTGACCGGTGCTCCTACCCGCCGAGCGCCCGCGCCAGGTACGCCGCCGTGCGGCCCCCGCCCGCCGCCGCCACCTGCGCCGGGGTGCCCTCCGCGACGACCCGGCCGCCCGCCGTGCCGCCGCCCGGACCCATGTCGATCACCCAGTCCGCGCCCGCCACCACCTCCATGTCGTGCTCCACGACCACCACCGAGTGCCCGGCGTCCACCAGCCCGTGCAACTGCCGCAGCAGCACCCGTACATCGGCCGGATGCAGCCCCGTCGTCGGCTCGTCCAACAGGTACAGCGTGTGGTCCCGGCGCAGCCGCTGCAGCTCCGTGGCCAGCTTGATCCGCTGTGCCTCGCCGCCCGACAGCTCGGTGGCCGGCTGCCCCAGCCGCAGGTAGCCCAGCCCGATGTCCTCGAGCGCGCGCAGGCTCCGCGCCGCCGCCGGGACCTCCGCGAAGAACCCGGCCGCGGACTCCACCGTCAGCGCGAGCACCTCCGCGATGTTCAGGCCCGCGTAGCGGACCTCCAGCGTCTCGGCGTTGTACCGCGCGCCGGCGCACTCGGGGCACGGGGCGTACGTACTCGGCAGGAACAGCAGCTCCACCGAGACGAAGCCCTCGCCCTGGCAGGTCTCGCACCGGCCGCCCGCCACGTTGAAGGAGAAGCGGCCCGCCTTCCAGCCGCGGGCCTTCGCTTCCGGCGCCGCCGTGAAGAGCCGCCGCACCACGTCGAACAGGCCCGTGTACGTGGCCAGGTTGGACCGGGGGGTCCGGCCGATCGGCTTCTGGTCCACCTCCACGAGCCGCCGTACGGGAAAGTCCGGCTCCGCGAGCCGCTCGCCGACCTCCCGGGCCAGCGCCTGCCCCACCAGCGTGGACTTCCCCGAACCCGACACCCCCGTCACGGCCGTGAACACCCCCAATGGGAAGCGCGCGTCCAGGTTCCGCAGGTTGTGCCGGTCCACCCCGGTCAGGCGCACCGCGCCGGTCTCGGTGCGCACCGGCCGGGGCGCACCCGCGGGCTCCCGCGCCGCGAACAGGTGCCGGGCCGTCGCCGACCCCGCCACACCCGCCAGGGCCGCCGGCGGCCCGCTGTGGAGGACCTGCCCGCCGTGCTCCCCGGCCAGCGGGCCCACGTCCACCAGCCAGTCCGCGTGCCGCACCACGTCCAGCTGGTGCTCCACGACGAAGACGGTGTTCCCGGCCTCCTTCAGCCGGTCCAGTACGCCGAGCAGTGCCTCGGTGTCGGCCGGGTGCAGCCCCGCCGACGGCTCGTCCAGCACGTACACCACCCCGAACAGCCCCGACCGCAGCTGCGTCGCCAGCCGCAGCCGCTGCAGCTCGCCCGCGGAGAGGCTCGGCGCGGTCCGGTCCAGGCTCAGATACCCCAGCCCCAGCTCGGTGACCGGCCCGATCCGGGAACGCAGGTCCTCGGCGAGCACGCGGGCGGGCTCCCCGTCCAGGGTGGCGGCGGCGAGTACGCCGTCCAGGTCGCTCAGCGGCATCCCGGCCAGGTCCGCGATGCCGTACCCCGCGAAGGTCACGGCCAGCGCCTCCGGGCGCAGCCGCCGCCCCTCGCACACCGGACACGGAGAATCGGCGAGGAACCTCTCGGCGCGCGCCCGCAGCGTGGCGCTCTTGCTGTCGGCGAAGGTCCGCATGACGTAGCGGTGGGCGCTCATGTACGTGCCCTGGTACGGCCGTTGGATCCGATCGGCCTCCCGCACCGGGTGCACGGTCACCACCGGCTGCTCCTCGGTGAACAGGATCCACTCGCGGTCCTTCGCGGGCAGCTCCCGCCACGGCCGGTCCACGTCGTGGCCGAGCGTCTCCAGGATGTCCCGCAGGTTCTTGCCCTGCCAGGCGCCGGGCCAGGCGGCGATGGCACCCTGACGGATCGACAGGTCCGGCTCGGGGACGAGGAGTTCCTCGCTGGTGCGGTGGATCCGGCCGAGCCCGTGGCACGAAGGGCAGGCCCCGGCGGCGGTGTTGGGCGAGAAGGCGTCCGAGTCGAGCCGCCCGGCACCCGGCGGATAGGTCCCGGCGCGCGAGTACAGCATGCGCAGGGAGTTGGAGAGCATGGTCACCGTGCCGACCGAGGAGCGCGACCCGGGGGAGGAGCGGCGCTGCTCCAGCGAGACGGCCGGCGGCAGCCCGGTGACGGAGTCCACCTTCGGGGCGCCGATCTGGTGGATGAGCCGGCGGGCGTACGGGGCCACCGACTCGAAATACCGGCGCTGGGCCTCGGCGTAGAGCGTGCCGAAGGCGAGCGAGCTCTTGCCGGACCCGGACACCCCGGTGAACACGGTCAGCGCGTCGCGCGGGATGTCCACGTCGACGCCGCGCAGATTGTGCTCCCGGGCGCCCCGGACCCGTACGAAGGGGTCGCGGGCGGCCTGGGGATCGGTGAACTGGTGCATTCACCCCAGTTTAGAGCCTCGCCGACCAGGCGCCGGCGTCAGCGCCGGCCGCCCGCGATGGCCCCGGCCACCACCGGATGCCTCAGGTAGTCGAGCACACTGTGCGGCCACAGGGGAGCAATGCTGATCTCCGGCCGTTCCTCCACCCCGTCGAAGACCCGGGCCAGCTCACCCCTCGGGACGGCCACGAAATCCCCGACGTCGGCGATGTCGACCCACTGCCGCACCCCCGGAGGCCTGGCACCCCGGCCCTCCAACGGACTGGGATCGAGACGGTGGAAGACCGCGTTCGGCAGCGCCAGCGGGGAGCCCAGGGTCAGCAGGAGCCGTACGTCGAGTTCGCCCGCCAGGTCGTGCAGGGCCTCGTAGGCGACCACGCTGCCCAGCGAATGCGCGACGACGACGTCCGGCCGGTGCCGGATCAGCGCGGCCCGCACCCGTTCGCGCACGGGCTCGCGCCCGCCGGCGAAGTACCGCGCCACCTCGGGGAAGAACAGCCTGACGCTCTTCTCCACCACCGCGGGGTTCTGCCGGGTCCGCTCGGCGACCTGCCCGCAGATCCACCGGAGCCAGCCCGTGGCCCGCCCCTGCGCCCCGCTGGGGTCGACACCCCAGACCCTCGCCCACTGCTCGACCAGCGCCAGCTCGGCGTCGGCCGGATCGCCACCCTGCTGCTCGCTGCGCAGCAGGTCGGCGTAGTAGGCCGTCTCCAGATCGAGCCCGGGGGCGGCGGGACCGATTGCGGTGAGCCAGTCAGCGCGCAGCCGGGCACTGCCGAGGTGGGGGGCGGTGTCGGCGGCCTTGTAGTTGCGGACGCCGTGGATGCCGAGGACGCGGGTCATGCGGGGGTCTCCTGTGCGTGCGTGCCGTCGCAGCCGTAGACGGCGACGGCTCCGTCGATGGTGACGAACAGCTTCTCGGGCCCGGCGAACCCGAAGTGGCCGGGCCGCCCGGGAAGCGGGATCCGCTGGACGAGACGCAGGTCGTGTGCGGCCCAGACCTTGATGACAGACGTATTCGAAGCGTGTTCCTCGACCATGAGCGCGAGCAGCTTGCTGTCCGCGGAGAAGGTGAGGGTGGATCCGGACACCACGGTCCCGCCGATCCGCACGGTCTCCGCAGGTGGGAGGGTCCCCGCACCCATGCGTAAGAGCCGGAGGAGGCCGGTGTAGGGGACGGCGGCCAATGTCTGACCGTCCGGGGAGAAGGTCAACTGGGCGATGCCCCTCATCGGCCCCGACGACGCGAGTTTGTGGCCGGTCGCCGGATCGCGCAGTTCCAGACAGGACGTGGTCCGATTGAGTATCGCGATCAGGTGACCGTCGGGCGAGCCGACGGCGCCGACGGAGTGGAATTGGGTCAGCCGGGGAACGGCCGAGCTCCGTGCGGGCGTCTGCCACAGACGTACCTGCCCAGTGGCGTTACCGCTGGCCAGCAACGAGGAATCTGAAGGGTGGAAGACCAGGGAGGTGGTGTATGCGCCTCCCGCGGTCCGATGGGTCACGGTCCGTCCCGACACCAAGTCGATCACTTCGAGGGAGTTCAGGGAGCCGACGGCCAGGACGGATCCGTCCGCCGAGAACGCCAGGCTGGCGCGGAACCCACTTCCGCCGCCTGCTGGGCCGATGAATTCGAGTGTATCGCCGGACCACAATTCGACGCCGACGTCGCTGAGCACGGCGAGCCGGCGGCCGTCAGCCGAGAAGGCGACTCCCCGTGAGCTGCCCGTGCTCAGGGAGGTCCGATGCCAGTCGGTGGTCCGCCAGACGGTCACGCCGCTCGTTCCGCTCGCGGCGAGCAGGAGCCCGTCAGGGCTGAAACACATCTTGGTGACGGACCCGGTGAACTCCAGGCGAGCCGTCTCGACCTGATGTTCGCCCGTTACGTCCCAGATGGAGACATCGAGGTCCGCGCTGCCGACCGCGAGGTGACGGCTGTCAGGAGAGAAGGCCAGGGCTCGGACCGCTCCGGTGAGACACGCCCACGGCTGCCCGACGAGCGCTCGCCGCTGGACGTCCCAAAGCTGAACATTCCTTGTCCAGCGCCTTGTTCCGAAGGCCAGCAGACGGCCATCGGGCGAGAAGGCGACATCGCTGGTGGAATCATGGCCGAGCAGAGGTCCGACGGACTGCCAGGTTGCCGTGTCCGTCACCTTGACGCCGCTGGCCGTGGCGGCCGCGAGGAGGCTCCCGTCCGGGGAGAAGGCCACACTGTGCACCATCGAGTTCCGATACTCGATGCAGCGGGCGCTGGAATCCACCTGGCCGCCCTCTGCCCAGAGCACAGTGTGGGCTTCCTCCGGCTGAAACGAGACCTCGCGAGCGATCTGAGTGAACTGCTTCTGGTATTCGGGCAGGTTCAGCCGGTGAGCGTCGAAGGCGAACACCGAAGCCCGGTCCGACGCGCCCCTCAGCTGCGAGTGCGAGGACCAGGAGGCGCTCAACAGCCGGACGTACTCCGTGGCCCGCTCCGACTGTGCCAGGTCCATCGCCCCGGGATCGTGTCGTGGATCGCAGCGGATGAGGAAATACGGATCGGTGAGGAGCGTCTCGGCGTACGCAGGGGAGTCGGCCCGGGTTACATGCCCGAGTGCATGCCGCAGCACGTACGGCTCCGCCAAATCCCAACGGTCGCCCGGTCGGCCCGCATCCGCGGTGAAGGGGCCGACGACCTCTGCCAGGAGCCTTCGCTCCAAATCGAGACTCTGGGCGGCGTCCACTGGGTCCGAGCTCACAGGATGATCGCGCAGGTAGTCCGCCAGCCCCTGATGGAAGATCCGGTAGAGAGCCACATCGCTCTCGGGGTCGACACCGGTACGCACGAACGGCGTGGCTTCCCGCAGCGTGGCGAGGAAGACCTTGTCGCTGGTGTCGTCGGCCCCCAAGGCCCTTAGGCACCGGCGCAGAGTCGTCCGCGGCATTCCGTCACCCTGCGACCTCGCGAGGACGGCGAGGACCGAGCGGAGCGAGCCGAATTCGTCCTTGCGGGCAGCGAGCACCGCCTCCATCAGGTGCGGCAGTTCCGCCGACGCCGCGAGAGTGTGCGCCCGGGCGGTGGCCTCGTCCTGTGGGGGGTTCTTCAGGGTCACCAGATAGTGGACGTACAGACCCGCGATGAGGAACGGCCCCCAGAGACCGTCCGATCGGAGCCGGCGGACGATGTTCTGCGCCCCCTGCTTCGCCAGGTAGTCGACGAAATCCGAGGGAGGACCGTAGGAATAAGGCTTGCTTGCCCTCAGCAGCCGCACGACGTAGTGGTGTACGTCGTCCTGGATCGCGGCTGGATCCGCTGTGTCCAGGTCGATCCGGTCCACGGCGATCCCCGAGGCCTCCGCAGTGTTTGACAGTTCGTCCGCCACCTCCCGTCGACCGCCCAGGAGGATCCTGCACAGCGCGTTCGGGTGCGTCTCGTCCAACTCATCGGGTGAAACGAGCCCGGACACGAGGCGCAGGACCGCCCGTGGGTCGGTGCTCTCATCCACGGCGTCGATCACGATGAGCCTATTCCTGCACTCCCGCTTGAGGGCCTCACGCAGCAGACCAGGGGTCCACTTGACGGATTCGGAGCCACTGCTGGCCTGCCTCGGGGCTTGGCCGACCGGGTCGTCCTGCTGGGCCAGGCCGAGCCCCGCCTGGTCCGCGATGGCCGTCATCACCTGCTGCGCCGAGCGCTGCCGTGCGTGGACGGCGACGACGTCCGGGACCTCCGGAAGGTCGGGCCCGGCGGGCTCCCACAGGGCCCGGACCGTGCGACGGAGGTGTGGATGGGCGGCGCACACGATGAGGCCCAACAGCCCCGACTTGCCCGCCCCGGCCGCGCCCGTGACGGTCAGCAGCGGACTGTCGCCAGCCAACCAGGCTCGGTAGTGATCCAGTTCGGCGGCCCGGCCCGAGAAGAAGCCCGTGCTGTGGTCCGTGGAGAAGAGGCCGCGGCCGGAGGCGCGGTCGATGAAGTAGAGGCCGTCGGTGATCTTCTCGCCTGCCGCGATCCGGTCGCCCAGATCCTCTCCGGGGACATAGCCCAGGGAGCGTCGCAGCAACTGGATCTGTTCCGGCGTGTTCTGCAGTGTCAGTGGGTTCGGAAGGAACGGCCACTCGCCGTCGCCCTGCTCCACGCTGAAGCCGAGGGACAGGCGCCGGGTGCTGGTGTCCGCCTTGATCTGGGCGATCAACTCCTTGACGAACCGTGTGAATCCGACCGTCTCGACGTCCGGAGCGAAGTCCCGGTACCGCAGCACGTCCAGCGCCGCGGTGATCCATCCGCTGAAGCGGCCCTGTTCCGTCGGTGAGCTGCTCACGGAAGCCCCGAGCGACCACACGCCCCGCCGGCCGTCGAGTTCGGAGACCGTCTGCCGGCCCGTCGCGGTGCCGGCCGAGCAGGTGTCGATGAGGAACACCACGCGGCGCTTCCCGCCCCCAGGCCGTTCGGCCTCCTGCTGTGCTTTCTCGATCCACCGGTCGACGTCGACGTCGCGGTCGTCGTGCGCGACGAAGGAAAGACGGCCGCTGCGGTCCGCCCGGCCGTGGCCGATCAGGTGGACGACCAGGATGTCGGCGGCGCCCGGTTCGTCGACGATCCATTTCCGCAGCAGGGCCTCGATCTCACCCTCAGGCCGGTCCAGCGAGGTTTCCCCCTCGGCGCCGAACTGCGCAAAGGCCGCCTGCACTTCCTTGACCCGCGAGCATACGAATCCGAGATCCTCCAGCTCGGAGCCTTCGTCGAAGCTTCCGACCCCGATCGACAGCACCATGAGGCCGGGTGCGCCGCGGCCATCCGTCGTCCTGCTCAACACGCCCCTCGCACAGATTGGTTGACCCCGCGCCACCACCGCGAACGGCACGGCTCACCGACGCTACCCGATCCCCGGGCCTCCCACCGCAGGGTCTCGGAGGCCCGTGATGCGGGCCAGGCGGGTGTACGAGTCCAGGAGTGCCGTGCGGTCGTACGTGGAGGTCGTGACCAGGAGTTCGTCCGCGGCGGTCAGGGCGGTGACCTCGGCGAGCTGCGCCGCGACCTGGTCCTCGGTGCCGTGGATGTGGCCGGCGAGGGCGCCCTCGTACAGTTCCCGTTCCTTCGGGGTCATCTCCAGGGCCTCGATCTCCTCCGCCGGGCGCAGCGGCGGGAAGCTGCCCCGGGTGCGGGAGTGCGCGAGGGACCAGGCCTCCGGGACCAGGATGCGGCGGGCCTCCTCCGCCGTGGCGGCGACCGCCACCGTTCCGGAGACGACCACGTACGGCTCCGCGGTGTGGGCGGAGGGGCGGAACCCCTCGCGGTACGCCGTCACGATCTCGGACACCCGGGCGCGGGACCGTAGATCGCCCACCACCAGCGGCAGCCCGGCCCGGGCGGCGATGCCGGCCCCCTCGCCGGTGGCCAGGACGTACGCCGGTATGCGCAGCCCTTCGGCGGGGCGGGCGTGCACCTCGGGGTGCGCCCGCTGGGTGCCGTCGAGCCAGCCCAGCAGCTCGGCCAGCTGCTCCTCGAAGCGGTCCGCGTCCCCGGTGTCCCGGCCCAGGGCGCGCCGGATCCCGTTGGTGAAGCCGACCGAGCGGCCGAGCCCCATGTCGATCCGGCCGGGGAAGAGCGACTCCAGCACCCCGAACTGCTCCGCGACCACCAGCGGCTGGTGGTTGGGCAGCATCACCCCGCCCGTGCCGACGCGGATCCGGTGCGTCGCGCCGGCGACGGCCGCGGCCAGCACGGCCGGCGCCGATCCGGCGACCCCGGGCACGCTGTGGTGCTCGGACACCCAGAAGCGGTGGTAGCCGAGCTCCTCGGCCGCTCGGGCCAGCTCCACGGTGTCGCGCAGGGCCTGCGGGGCCGGGTGGCCCTCGCGGGTGCGGGACCGGTCGAGTATCGAGAGTTTTCGGATCACACAGGTGTCAACGTCCGGGGGCCGACAGGATTCCCCCGGACGCGCAGTGTCCGCCGGCGTCCACCTACGCTGACCGGATGAGCGAGAAGAGCACCTCTCGGCCGCTGGCCGTCTTCGACATCGACAACACCCTGGCGGACACCGGCCATCGCCAGCACTTCCTGGAGCGGCGCCCCCGCGACTGGACCGGTTTCTTCGGCGCGGCCCCGGCCGATCCGCCGCTCGCGCGCGGGGTGGCGCTCGCGGTGGAGAGCGCGGCCGACTGCGAGGTGGTGTACCTGACCGGGCGCCCCGAGCGGTGCCGGGCCGACACGCTCGACTGGCTCGCCCGCCACGGGCTGCCCGAGGGGCGGCTGTGGATGCGCGGGAACCAGGACCGGCGGCCGGCCCGCACCACCAAGCTCGAGGTGCTGGGCCGGATCGCGCGCGGCCGGGAGGTGCGCATGCTCGTGGACGACGACGAACTCGTCTGCCAGGCGGCACGGGCCGCCGGTTTCCGGGTGGTGCGGGCCGACTGGGCGGCGGACGCGCCGGAGCTCGAATCCGCGCAGGAGGTCGAGGGCCGGACCTGATCCGACCGGGCCGCCGGCTCACGTACGGGAGGGGCGGGGCTCAGTCCTCGCCGTCGAGGCGGAAGCCGACCTTGAGGCCCACCTGGTAATGGGCGATCTCCCCGTTCTCGATGTGGCCGCGTACCTGGACCACCTCGAACCAGTCCAGGTTCCGCACGGTCTGGCCCGCCCTGGCGATCCCGTTGCGGATGGCCTGATCGATGCCCTCGTGGGAGGTGCCGACGATCTCGGTCACCCGGTACGTGTGATTGGACATGGGGTCTCCCGACAGTGGGTGGCTTTTGCCTGGTTCTACGGTGCCCCAGTAAGTCCGGCTCCGCGAACTTTGCGCGAACAATCCAGAGCGAAAGGCCCTTGACCGGCCTATTGGTCTATGCCAATTTCGAGCCATCTGAGATCGAGCCCCCAGAAGGTGACCCTCTTGAAGATGCGCTTCCCAGCCCTGTGCACCGCCCTCGCGGCCGCGATCGCCCTCACGGGCTGCAGCCAGTTGGCCGATTCGGCCTCAGGACCGCAGAAGGTGACGCTCTGGCTGATGAAGGGCAGCGCCTCGCAGGACTTCATCGACACGTTCACCTCGTCGTTCGAGCACGAACACCCCGGCGTCGACCTGGACGTCAGGATCCAGGAGTGGACGGGCATCGGCGACAAGGTGAACGCCGTGCTCGACGGCACGAGCAAGGAGCCCGCCGACGTCATCGAGGTCGGCAACACCCAGGTGGCCCAGTACATCGAGAAGGGCGGCCTCTCCGAGCTCACCCTCGAAGGCCTGCGCGAGTGGGGCAGCAAGGACTGGCTCAAGGGCCTCGCCGACCCGGGCAGCGTCAACGGCGCCCAGTACGGCGTCCCGTGGTACGCCGCCAACCGGGTGGTCATCTACCAGAAGGACCTCTTCGCGAACGCCGGGATCAAGACCCCGCCCAAGAACCGCCAGGAGTGGATCCAGGCCACCCAGAAGCTCGACAAGGGCGACCAGCAGGGCATCTACCTCGCGGGCCAGAACTGGTACGTCCTCGCCGGCTTCATCTGGGACGAGGGCGGCGAACTCGCCGTCGAGACCGGCGGCAAGTGGGTCGGCACCCTCGACGACGAGAAGGCCCTGGCCGGCATGGACTTCTACCGCCAGCTCCAGGCCCTCGGCGACGGCCCCAAGGACGCCGACGAGGAGACGCCCCCGCAGTCGCAGGTCTTCGCGCGCGGCCGGACAGCGCAGATCATCGCCCCGCCCGGCCAGGCGGCCGAGATCGAGGCGGCCAACCCCGCCCTGAAGGGCAAGCTGGGCTTCTTCCCGATCCCCGGCAAGACCTCCGACAAGGCGGGAGCAGTCTTCACCGGCGGCTCCGACCTGATCATCCCGGAGCGGACCGGGCAGCGGAAGCACGCCGTCGACGTGATCACGGCCCTGGTCAGCGAGAAGTGGCAGACCGAACTCGCCCGCACGATGAGCTACGTACCGAACAAGACCACCCTCGCGCACGTGGTCGAGGGCAACGAGGGCGCCGCCAACATGGCCCCCGGCGCCGCCCAGGGCCGGGCCACCCCCACCTCCGCCCGCTGGGCCGAGGTCGAGGCGAAGAACCCGATCAAGCCCTTCATGACGGCCGTCCTCACCGGCCGGGACCCCAAGCAGGCGGCCCGGGCGGCCTCCGAGGAGATCGGCAAGGTGCTCAGCTCCGACCGCTGAGCCGGGCCACCGGCGAGCCCACCCCGAGCCCACCCCGTGCCCACGCCGAATGCACCGCCACGTTCACGGCAGGGTCCACCGCCGCGTTCACCGCCAAGTTCAGCGTCCGCACATCCAAGGGCCGCTGAGCGGTCATGTCGAATCCAGCCGGTCACGGAAGAAGTAAAGGAGCCAGGCCACGCACCTGCCGGCCTGGCCCTCCGCGCCCGGATCAGGAGCCGCCATGACCATCGCACCCCTGTCCCCGTCCCCCCTGACGCCCCCCTCCCCCCTCACCGTCCCCACCGGTCCCGCCCCCCTCACGCCCACCGTGCCCCGGGGCGCCGCGCCGGCGGCCGGCCCCCACTACGCCGTACGCCTCGCCCGCGACGAGTCCGAGGTGCGCGCCGCCCAGCGCCTGCGCCACCAGGTCTTCGCCGGCGAGCTCGGCGCCCGCCTGGACGGGCCCGAGCCCGGCCTCGACTCCGACGCCTTCGACGCGTACTGCGACCACCTCCTCGTCATCGAGGAGGAGACCGAGCAGGTCGTCGGCACCTACCGGCTGCTGCCCCCGGAGCGCGCCGCCGTCGCCGGCCGCCTCTACTCCGAGGGCGAATTCGACCTCTCCGCCCTCGCCCCCATCCGCCCCGACCTGGTCGAGGTCGGCCGCTCCTGCGTCCACCCCGACCACCGCAACGGCGCCGTCATCGCCCTCATCTGGGCCGGCCTCGCCCACTACATGGACCGCACCGGGCACAACTGGCTCGCCGGGTGCTGCTCGATACCGCTCGCCGACGGCGGGGTCCTGGCCGCCGCCACCCGCGAGGCCGCCCTGACCCGCAGCCTCGCTCCCGAGGAGTACCGGGTCACCCCGCACCTCCCCTGGAACCCCGAGGGCATCACCTTCCCCGACCGCATGGAGCTGCCCCCGCTGCTGCGCGGCTACCTGCGCCTGGGCGCCTGGGTCTGCGGCGAACCCGCCCTCGACGCCGAGTTCGGCTGCGCCGACCTGTACGTGCTGCTCTCGCTGCGCCGCACCAACCCGCGCTACCTGAAGCACTTCCGCTCGCTCGTCCCGGGCGCATGAGCGTCTGGCTTCCCACCTCGCCCTGCACCCCCGAGGCCTGTGCGGGCCACGAGGGGAGCACGGCGAGCATCCCGCGGGCGGTGCTCCGGCTCACCGCCGCCGTCGCCCTGATCCTGCTGGGGATCCTGGGCGCCCCGCCGGTCCGGCTGCTGCCGGCCGGCCCCCGGCACACGGTCGTACGAGCCTGGTCGGCCGCCCTGGTACGGGCCTTCGGCATACGGATCACCGTGCACGGCAGCCCCGGCCCGGGAGGCGGCCGCCTCCTCGTCCCCAACCACATCTCCTGGCTCGACATCCCGCTCGTCGCCGCCGCCGTGCCCTGCCGGATGCTGGCCAAGAGCGACATCCTCGACTGGCCGGTCCTCGGCCGCCTCGCCGGGGGCGCCGGGACCCTGTTCATCGAGCGCGACAAGATCCGCGCCCTGCCCGCCACCGTCGAGACCGTCACCGGCGCGCTGCTGGCCGGCGACCGGGTCACCGTCTTCCCCGAGGGCTCCACGTGGTGCGGCCGCGCCCAGGGGACCTTCCGCCGGGCCGCCTTCCAGTCGGCACTGGACGCGCGGGTCCCCGTACAGCCCGTGCGGCTCGCCTACCTGCACTGCGACGGGACCCCGGCCGGGGCGCCCGCCTTCGTCGGGGACGACCCGCTGACCGCCTCGCTGTGGCGGATCGCCCGGGCCCGGGGCGTACGGGCCGAGGTCAGGCTGCTGCCGCGGATCCCGCCGGGCCGGTACGCGCACCGGCGGGACCTCGCGGCAGCAGCTCAGCAGGCCGTGCTCGGAGCCTCAGCCCCGACCCTGCTCCCCGGCATACCGGCTCAGCCGGTCGCGCCGTCGGCGACCGACAAGGACAGCGCGAACCGGCCCGCCGCGTCCGTCCACCACTGGGTCAGCTCCAGTCCCGCCGCCGCCAACTCCTTCCGTACGCCCTCCTGACGGAACTTCGCCGAGACCTCCGTCAGGATCTCCTCGCCCGCCGCGAACGGCACCACGAGATCCAGCGCCCGGATCTTCACCACCAGTTCCGCCCGGGCCCGCAGCCGCATCTCGATCCACTCCTGCTCCCTGTTCCACACCGCCACGTGCGCGAAGTCGGCGGTGTGGAAGTCCGCGTCCAGCTCCCGGTTGATGACCGCCAGCACGTTCTTGTTGAACTCGGCCGTCACCCCCCGCGCGTCGTCGTACGCCGACACCAGCACGGCCTCGTCCTTCACCAGGTCCGTGCCCATGAGCAGCGCGTCCCCGGGCGACAGCATCGCCCGTACGGACGCCAGGAACACCGCACGCTCCGGCGGCAGCAGGTTCCCGATCGTGCCGCCCAGGAACACCACCAGCCGGGGCCCGGGGGAGTCCGGCAGCTGCAGCGCACGCGTGAAGTCGGCCAGCAGCGCGTGCACCCGCAGCCCCGGATGCTCCGCGAGCAGCGTCTCGGCAGCCCCCCGCAAGGCGCTCTCGCTCACGTCCACCGGTACGTAGGTGTCCAGCGCGGGCATCGCCTCGATCAGGTGCCGGGTCTTCTCCGAGGAGCCCGAACCCAGCTCCACCAGGGTGCGGGCGCCGCTCTCGGAGGCGATCTCCCGGGCCCGCTCCAGCAGGATCTCCCGCTCCGCGCGGGTCGGGTAGTACTCGGGCAGCCGGGTGATCTCCTCGAAGAGCTCACTGCCCCGCGCGTCGTAGAACCACTTGGGCGGCAGCACCTTGGGGAGGTGGGTGAGCCCGTGCAGCACGTCCGTGCGCAGCGCGGTCTCCGCCGCGTGCTCGTCGAGGGTCCGGGTCAACTGGAAGTTGGTCACGGGGAGTTCTCCTTGAGCGGGGTCAGTTCGACCCGCGTGCGGGTGGCGGTCAGCAGGGTCCGGTCGGGCACTTCGCACCACCGGGGGTCGTCGTCGTACGGCTCGGAGGCCACCACGGTGCGCCCGGCGCCCGCGTCGGCCAGGTACCAGAGCGAATCCCCCCGTGCCGTGGCGGCGATCGCGGCACCGTCCGTCACCAGCAGGTTCAGCCGCGAGCCGGGGGCCGCCGTGGCCAGCTCCCGGACCGGCTCGGCGAGGGCCGTGCCCAGGTCGTCCCCGGCCCGCAGCCGGTGCAGGACGAGCGCCCAGACCAGCGCCGAATCCGTGCGCGCGGCCAGCCGGAGCAGGTACTCGGGCGGCAGCCCGGCCGCGAGCGGGGCCGCCGCGTCCGGCCAGCCCCGTATCGCGCCGTTGTGGCTGAACAGCCACGGCCCGTCCGAGAACGGCGCGGCCGCCGCCTCCCCGTCGGCCCCGGGCAGCGTGGCGTCCCGTACGGCGGCCAGCACGGCCCCGCTGCGCACCACCCGGGTGAGATCGGTGAAGGTCAGGTCGGACCAGATGGGCCCGGACCGCCGGTAGCGGGCGGGCACCGGGTCGCCCTCCGCGTACCAGCCGATGCCGAAGCCGTCGGCGTTGACCGTGCCGGAGCGTTGCCGGCGCGGCTCCCAGGACTGGCGGACCAGCGAGTGCTCCGGCTCGCTCAGCAGCCGTCGGAGCTCCACCTCCGGGCCCAGATAGGCGAGATGACGGCACATCAGACGTCCCTCGCGGTTCGGAAGCCGGAGAAGATCTGCCGTCGCACCGGAAGGTCCCAGTTGCGGAAGGTGCCCCGGCAGGCCACCGGGTCCACCGCGAAGGAACCGCCCCGCAGCACCTTGTGCTCCGGGCCGAAGAACACCTCCGAGTACTCCCGGTACGGGAAGGCCCGGAACCCGGGGTAGGGCAGGAAGTCGGAGGCGGTCCACTCCCACACGTCGCCGATCAGCTGGCGCACCCCGAGCGGGGAGGCCCCGGCCGGGTAGCTGCCCGCACGGGCCGGGCGCAGGTGGCGCTGGCCCAGATTGGCCAGGGCCGGGGTCGGGTCCGCGTCGCCCCACGGATAGCGGGCCGAGCGGCCGGTCCCCGGATCGAAGCGGGCCGCCTTCTCCCACTCCGTCTCCGTCGGCAGCCGCCGCCCCGCCCAGCGGGCGTAGGCGTCCGCCTCGTACCAGCTGACGTGCAGCACCGGCTCGTCCTCGGGCACCGGCTCGGTCACCCCGAACCGGCGGCGCAGCCACTGGCCCGCCTCCCGGTGCCAGAACAG
Source organism: Streptomyces sp. NPDC048424 (assembly GCF_040651555.1). Lineage (NCBI taxonomy): Bacteria > Bacillati > Actinomycetota > Actinomycetes > Kitasatosporales > Streptomycetaceae > Streptomyces > Streptomyces sp. NPDC048424. Next base: position 233,721 of record NZ_JBEZKE010000005.1, read on the forward strand.
CGGGGCCCCTATGGAGTGTTCGCGGATCTGCTGCCAGCCCGGCGCCGCCCACCAGCGGGGCTCGCGGTAACCGCCGTCCGCGATGAAGGCCAGGTAGGCGGCGTTGGTCACCGGCACCGTGTCGATCCAGAAGGGCGCGACGTCCCGGACGTGCGCGGGCCGCTCGTTGTCCAGCGACCACGGCTCGGCGGAAGTGCCCATGGTGAACGGGCCCCCGGGGACGAGGACTTCGGCGGCGAGCGGCGGATCGTACGGGGCGTCCGGATCCGGCGCGGTCAGCACGGGTGCGCCCGTCCGCAACTGGTGGGTGATCAGCATCGTTTCGTCGTGCTGCTGTTCGTGCTGGGCGATCATCCCGAAGGCGAAGCCGTCGTCGAGGAGCGCACTGCCCTCCAGCGGGGTGCGCTCCAGCAGGTCGAAGACCCGGCCGCGCACTTCGGACGCGTACCGGCGGGCCTCCTCGGGCCCGAGCAGCGGCAGTTTGGGCCGCTCGGCCCGGGGATGCTCGAAGGCGTCGTAGAGCGGGTTGATCTCGGGGCGCATGGACTCGCGGCCGGCGACGTTGCGCAGCAGCCAGAGTTCCTCCTGGTTCCCGATGTGCGCGAGGTCCCAGACGAGCGGGGACATCAGCGGCGAGTGCTGGGCGGTCAGGTCCGCGTCGCTCACGGCGTCGGTGAGCCCGGCCGTCCGCACGCGCGCGGCGGTCAGGGCGGCTGCCGCCCGCTCCCGCAGGTCTTCCCGGGACGGGTGGAACGTGGTCATCGTCGGGCCTCCTTCCCGGTGAGCAGGGGGGACGGGTCGTCGGACGGGCAGCGGCCGCGCAGCACGAAGCGCTCGTTGAACGCGCCGACCGTCTCCTGTACGTGCTCGCTCGCGCCGAGCCGGGGCAGCGCCTCGGCCGCGGCCAGGAAACAGGCCGTCGCGGCCGTCCGCAGCTCCGGATCGGCCAGGCCGTGCCGGGCGGCGGACCGCCACAGCGGATTGCGCGGCGAGGGCCGCGGGCCGTGCGCGTCGGACAGCGCCTTCGTCGCCCGGTACGCGGTCTCGGCCGCCTCCGGATCGTCGAACAGCGCGTGCACGACCGCCAGCGGGACGAGCCAGCCGTCGTCGCCGGGCTGCGCGTCGATCATCCGCAGCTCCATGTGGCCGCGCGGCCGCACCGGTGGGAACAGCGTGGTGAGGTGGTACTCCAGGTCCTCGGCGGTGGGCGCCCGCAGCGCGGGCCGGCCCGCGGGACCGGAGCGCTCCGGCCGCTCGGGGGCGCCGCCCGCGCGCAGCCAGTCGCGGAAGGTCGTGCCGCGCGGGATCTCCCACGCCTCGCCCTCGTACGAGCGGACGCACATCACCTCGGTGTCCAGCGCCTGCCGCGTCCACGCGGCCCGCGGCTCCGCGTCCAGCGGTGGCGCGAGGGCGCGCCGGCTGTCGATGTCGCCCCAGACGCCCTGACGGGCGCAGCGCCAGCCGGCGTACGGGCCGTCGTCCGCGGGGGAGTTGGCGAAGGCGGCCACGAGGACCGCGCCCAGCAGGTGGGCGAGGCGCCAGCGCCGGCCGTGACCGAGCACGCCCGGCTCCTCGTACCCGGCGTCCACGCAGACCTGCACGGAGGCGGAGGCGCACATCATCACGCGCCCGGCCGGGCCGGTGCGGTCGAAGTAGGCCTCCATCGCGTCGTAGCGCGGGCTGTTCAGCAGCCGGCGGTACGGGCGCCGCGGATCGCGGCCGAGGCCGCGCAGCACCAGCCCGCGGGCCAGGAGGGCGGCGCGCACGGCGGTGAGGTCGGCCTGCAGGCTGTCCACGCATCCGCTGAGGGAGGCGGCGGGGGCCGAGCTGAGTTCGAGCTGGCCGCCGGGTTCGACGGTCAGCCGCGAGTTCAGGGGCAGCGCGCGGGCGGCGGCGTGCGCGGCCCGCAGCCGCTCGGGGGGCAGGGGTAGTTCGGGCCGTTCGGCATCCAGGACCAGCCATTCGAGCTCGGCGCCGATGAGGCGGGGCGGGCCGGTCTTGAAACAGATGCCGTGGATCAGCTCCTCCGCCTGGGTCTCGCTGAGGGAGGCGTTGGGGGGTGTGGCGGGCGCGTGTGGGGGAGTGGGTGAGTCCTGGGTCATACCGGGTCCTCGTCTCCTGTCGTCGGCCGTGACATCACCCGTGCCTACCCCTCCCTGGGGCACAAATTCCTTTGCCGCCGGTGGCCGGGGTGCAGAGGATGGCGGCGTGAGCAGCAGATTGCGCGAGATCGCGCGGGAGAACGCGGAGATCCTGGCGGCCGGTGGCTACCGGACGCGGTCGGGACGGCAGGTCTCCCTGGCCGCCGCCCTGGCGGAGACCAAGGCAGGAACCAGGATATATGGACCAAACCGGGTCGTTCCAGGCGGAGGGGTCGTCCGAGGGAGCGAACCGACGGCCGTCGAGGTCACGGGTGAGAGCACCACGGTCGCGGCCCGCAGGCTCGCGACGGGCGGCCCGGCCGCCGCGGAGCGCCCGGACGCGGCCCCGGTGGCGGCCCTGAACTTCGCCTCGGCCCGCAATCCCGGGGGCGGATACGTCCGCGGGGCGAAGGCCCAGGAGGAGGCGCTGTGCCGCGCCTCGGCCCTGTACGAGACCTTGCTGGAGGCCCCGGAGTACTACGAGGTCCACCGCGCGGAGCGCAGCACCTTCTACACCGACCGGGTGATTCACTCGCCCGGGGTGCCCGTTTTCCGCGATGACCGGGGCGATCTCCTGGAGACCCCGTTCCGGGTCGGTTTCCTGACCTCTCCCGCCCCGAACGCGGGCACGATCCGGCGGCAGGAGCCGCAGCGGGTGGCCGAGATCCCGCGGGCGCTGGTCCGGCGGGCGGAGCTCGTACTGGAAGTGGCCGCGCTGCACGGCTACCGGCGGCTGGTGCTGGGGGCGTGGGGCTGCGGGGTGTTCCAGAACGACCCGGCGGAGGTGGCCGAGGCCTTCCGGGGGCTGCTGGCGGGCCGCTTCGCGGGAGTGTTCGAACGGGTGGTGTTCGGGGTGCTGGACCGCAAGCCCGAGACGCGGGAGGCGTTCGAGCGGGCCTTCGCGGGCTTCGGGGCCTGAGGGCGGGGGCGGGGCGGGACGGGGCCGGCGCGGGCTCGGCCGGGCCGGCGGCGGGGGCCCGTACGACGGCGGCCGTCCGGCCCGGCCGCCCCCGATGCGGAGCCCGCCCCCGATGTGGAGGCCGCCCCCGATGCGGAGGCCGCCCTATGCGGATCCCGTCTCTGCGCGGAGCCCGTGCCCATGCGGATCCCGTCTCTGCGCGGAGCCCGCGCCTACGCGGAGCCCGCGCCTACGCGGAGCCCGCGCCTACGCGGAGCCCGCGCCTACGCGGAGCCCGCGCCTACGCGGAGCCCGCGCCTACGCTGCGCCCGGCCCTGCGCTGCGCCCGGCCCTGTCCTACGTCCAGCCGTAGCGCTCGCGCAGCCGGTCGACGACCAGCCCGAAGCGTCCCCGGTCCAGCGCGCAGACCTCGCGCCGCATGCCCGACTCGTGCACCCGCAGGACCCGGTCGACGTCCACCCAGGACTCGCGGCCGGCGCCGTCCCACGGTCCGGTCCCGATCGGCACCCACTCCCGGTCGTGGTCGTGCCGCTTGCTGGAGAGCTGTACGGCGAGCAACGTCCGCCCGCCCGCCTCCCGCGCGACGACCAGCACCGGGCGGTCCTTCCCGCGGCCGTCGTTCTCCTCGTACGGGACCCAGGTCCACACGATCTCACCGGGATCGGGGTCCCCGTCGGGGTCGGGCGCGTACTCGGTGCGTACGGGGCCGATGGCGCGGGGGTCGGCCTCGGAGGTCGCGGTGTCCCCGTCGCGGCCGGGCTGGTCGGTGTAGCCGTTGCCGTGATGCGAAAGTGCCGTCATCCCGCCGAGGTTACCGGGCCCGGACCCGTGACCCGGGTGTGGCGGGTCGGGCGGTCAGGTCATGTCCGATTCCCGGTGCGAGCCCGTGCACAGCGCCCAGACGATGAAGAGGTTGACGACGACCAGGATCAGCGCCCACCAGGGGTAGTACGGGATCCAGAGGAAGTTGGCGATCGCGCCCAGTCCGGCGACCACGATGCCGAAGTAGCGCCCCCACAGGGCTCCGCCGAGGACGGCGCATCCGGCGACGACGAGGGCGATGCCCAGGATGAGGTGGATCCAGCCCCAGCCGGTCAGGCTGAACTCGAACACGTAGTGGCGCGTCACGACGAACAGGTCGTCGCTGGCGACGGCAGCGATCCCTTCGAGGAACGCCATCGCGCCTCCGAAGATCATCAACACGCCCGCCACGAGGGTGGTACCGGACGTGGGAGCGTGCCAGGGGCGCGGTTGCCCTTGGCCTGCCTGGGGCCTGCTGGCGTCACTGGCCATTTCGTTCTCCTAGGGTGCAGGGCCGGCGCAGTGGCCGGACCGGCGAGATCCCCCCATTCAGCCTGTCACGGAGGCTCACTGTCGGCACTCCGGCCCCCCGCGGCCCTCAGACGCCGGCCCGCACCGCATCCGGCCGCAGCGCCGCCCAGTCCTGCGCCGCCTCCACCTGCGCGGCCAGCGCCAGCAGCAGCGGCTCCGAGTCCGCCGGACCCAGCAACTGGGCGCCCATCGGCAGTCCGTCGCCCGTGAACCCCGCCGGGATGTTCACCCCCGGCCAGCCCAGGACGTTCCACGTCCAGGCGTACGGGCAGGCGGCTATCATCGCCCGGTCCGTGGCCATGGCACCGAGACCGGCCAGCGCTCCGATCCGCAGCGGCGGAGTGGCCGTCGTCGGGGTCAGCACCACGTCGAAACGGCCGAAGATCTCGCCGACCCGCCGCCCCAGCGCCGCCTCTGCCCGGCGGGAGACCCGCAGGGCCACCCCGCCCAGGATCCGGCCGGTCCGTACCGCCTCGTGCGTACGCGGGTCCAGCAGCGCCGGATCCGGCACGCGCGCCGCCCAGTCCCGTACGCCGCTGGTCGCGCGGGGTACGAAGGTCAGGCCGATCGGGCCGTACCGCGGGTCCTCCGGGACCACCTCGTGCCCCAGCGCCTCCAGCCGCCCGGCCAGCCGCTCCACCGCGGAACGCACCTGCGGGTCCAGGGACTTGGGCGTGGCGGTGAAGGGCATCCCGAAGGAGAGCGCGATCCGCAGCCGGCGCGGGGTGCGCCGGGCCGCCTCGACCGCCGAGATGCGGGCCGGATGGTGCAGGTCCTCGGGGTGCGGGCCGCTCGCGGCGTCCAGCAGGAGCGCCGCGTCGGCGACGGTACGGGCCAGTACGCCGTTGACCGTGAGCCCGTGGAAGGACTCCGGCTCGGGCCAGGTGGAGATGCGCCCGCGCTGCGGTTTCACGCCGACCAGGTGGGTCCAGGCGGCGGGGATCCGGACCGAACCGGCGCCGTCCGAGCCCAGCGCCGCCGGGACCAGGCCCGCGGCGACGGCCGCCGCCGAGCCGCCCGAGGAACCGCCTGGTGAGTAGGCCGGGTTCCACGGATTGCGGGTCGCGCCGAAGGCCTCGCCCTCGGTGAAGGGCCACTGCCCGAGCTCCGGCGTCTGGGTCTTGCCGACGATGACCGCACCGGCGGCGCGCAGCCTCCGTACCGCCTCGCTGTCGGCCGTCTTCGGGGCGAAGGGCCCGGCACAGCCGAAGGCGGTCGGCTCCCCGGTCAGGTCCATGTCGTCCTTGACCGCGAGCGGTACGCCCAGCAGGGGCAGCCGCTCGCCCGCGGCCAGCCGCCGGTCCGCCGCGTCCGCCTCGGCGAGCGCGGCGTCGGCGCGTACGGTCCGGAAGGCGTTCAGCTCCGGCTGCGCCGCCGCGATCCGGCGCAGCGCCTGCTCGGTCAACTGCCGCGCGGACACGCTGCCTTCGGCGAGCGCTGTGGCCATCTCGACCAGTCCGGCGGGCGCCGCGGCCCCGGCCGTCCGCGGGCCGCCCGCCACCGCGGCCGTGGCTGCCGCCCCGGCCGCCGCCGAAGCACCTGAAGAATCCGACATCGCGAACCACTCCCCCCGTTACCGTCCGGTAGGAAGACGGTAACGGGGACCCGCCGCGCGGGGCCAGGCGTAAAGCCGCGGCAGCCCTGCGGGCAGTACGACGTACGAGTCCTGCGGGTGGATCAGTTCATCTGGTAGCCGCCGAAGATGTCCACCACGAGGTCGATGTCGTCCCAGCCGCGGTTCCAGAAGTCGACGATGCCGTTGTTGCCCATGCCGGCCTGGACCAGGTTCGGGACGGTCTCCGCCCGCTTCCAGTTCAGGTTGGAGGAGTTGGGCGGGGTGGGCCAGGTGTCCAAGCCGGCCTTGTAGGCGTTCAGCGTGTTCGGGTCCGGGGCGACCGTGAGGTACCCCTCGCCCCGGGTGTTGGTGACCGTGGTGTTCAGCACGTAGGCCGTGTTCGAGGGCTGCTGGGTGGACAGCGGCATGTAGATGTAGCCCTGACCTTCCAGCGGACCCGACGACCACTTCGAGCTGTCGCGGGTGTCGAGCAGCCGCTCCGGGACGAAGGGCATGTAGGCGCCCCGGCTGCCGACGCGGTAGTAGCCGACGACGTCGACGATGACGTCGGTGCCGTTCCAGGCGCCGTTGCGGAAGTTGACCGAGCCGTCGGGGCCGATCGGCACGATCACCGAGTTGGCGACCGTCTGGCCGGCGCGGAAGTTCACGTTGGACGTGATCGGAACGGTGCCCCCGCTGGGGAACACGGTCAGGTGGCCGTCCTCGCGAGGGTTCGTGACGGTCACGTTCAGCGCGACCGCCGTGGCGTCGTCCGGGATGCCGTCCCTGCCGGCGAACTTGGTGCCGAAAGTGGTCTGTCCACGGACCTGGCCCTGGACGGTGCCGGTGCCGTTGCGGGTGTCGACGAAGCGTGACGGGTTCAGCGGGGTGTAGCCGCTGGACGTGGTCCGGGTGAAGTAGCCGGTGATGTCGGCGATCAGGTCGACCGACTCCCAGCCGCCGTTGTACAGGTCGACGTAGCCGTTCTTGGCGACCGGGACGATCACGAGGTTCGGGACGGTCTGTCCCTTGGCGAAGTTGACGTTCGACGTGATCGGACGCTCGCTGCCCTCGGGCCAGACCGTCACGTGGCCGCCGCTGGTGGTGTTGGTGGCGGTGACGTTGAGCACCACGGCCGTGACACCCGCGGGGATGTCGCCGTTGCCGGAGATCTTCACCCGGGTGGTGCCGTACGCGGGGACCTTGGCCTTCGGCCCGCCCGTGCCGTTACGGGTGTCCAGGAGCCGGGTGGGCGTGTACGGCGTGAAGTCGGAACCCGGAGTGACGACGGCGAGCGTGTTGGTGCCCCGCACACCCGAAGCGTCCTTCAGAGTGACCTTGATCGTGTAGGAGCCGATCTCCGAGTAGGAGTGGGCCACGGTCTGGTGGGTGGGACCGTCGGAGTCGAACACGTCGGTGCTGCCCTCGCCCCACTCGATGTAGGCCGAGATCTGGGCGTCCGGGTCGACGCTGACGGCGAGGTCCAGGCTGATGCCGCGGGCGCTGGTGCCCTTGGCGGTCAGGCCGACCGTGGGCTCCGTGGCGAGGGTCCCCTGCGCCTGGGCCTGGGCCTGGGCCTGTGCCTTGCCCTTGCCTGCGGGCCGGACCGTGCGCTCGGCGGGGCTCGTGAAGGTGCTGAAGTTCGACGCCGCGGCCTTGCCGAGGTCCACGTCCGGAGCGCTCACCCCGTGCGCGTCGGACTTGGCGGGGTCGTCGGCCTGGGCTATGCCGGGTACGAGACCTACACCCGCCGCGATGACGGCAGCGGAAACTACGAGTCGGCGATTGCGCACCGGCCCCCCATTTTCTGTTAATGCTTGAACAGGTTCGAAAGCTCGCCCAGAGTACACAGGCAGCGGCCGGTTGCTCACCGGATATCGGCGCCGGGCAGCACTCGACCGAGCGCCTTCCGGCGCGGCAGCGCGCCAGGTGCCGAATCCGGGCGACGCCCGGACGTCACCGGCTCGGACACCCGGCCATGACCGGGCTACTCACCCACAACCGAGTAGCTGCGCCCATACCGCGGCCACGGCGCCGGGCCTAGCGTGGACGCCATGAGCACCGACCAGCAGACCCTCACCGGCCACCTCGACCTTGCGGAGAGCGGCCGGCACACCGGCATGGCATCCCTCGTCCTGGGTGTCAGTGCGTTCCTGGCGCTCGGCACCCTGTCGGCCCTGCCGTACCTCGTCCTCCTTGCTCTGCCTCTCGGTATCGCGGCCGTCGCATCGGGCGTCCGCGCGCTCCGCCGCGGAGTGACCGCAACGTCCGGGCGGATCGCCTCGGTCACGGGGATCACGCTCGGCTCGCTGGGAGTCCTGGGCTGGGCGGCCCTGATGGTCCTCTGGTACTTGGTGGACCAGGCTGTGAGCGGATGACCGAACAGGCCGCGATGGCGGGTCACAGTGCATCGCGGGCGACTCGGGCAGTGGACTCCGACAGCTGATGGGTTTGGAGGGCAGCGCCGTCTCCTTCGTGCGCGACTTCGGCCCCGATGCAGGCCTGCCCGGTCTGCGAGCGGCGGGCGCCCCCCAGGAGTTCGTCTTCACCTTCCGCGGCTCCGCCAGGGTGCTGGGACGTGCTCCTGCGGGACGGCCCGCATGGGCTGGATCCCCGCCCTACGGGCAGAGCCGGCCGGGCGTCGGGTTGCAGTCGTCGCCCGGATCCACGGGGCCGCCCGGCCTGAAGTTGGACCACCAAAGGGGTGTGGAGCCGTAGTACACCACCAGGTTGCCGCCGTTCTGGACGGCCAGGTGCGCGCCCGCGTGATGGTCGGTGGCGCTGTTCCACAGCGGCCGCATCGCCGCGTCGTAGGAGACGAGGTTGCCGTCGGCCTGCATGTAGAAGGTGTTCCCGTAACCGTAGCTGCCGACGGCCGTCCAGATGGCGACGTTGTCGCGGTAGAGCACCACATGGCCGTCGTACTGCTGGATCAGCATGGTCCGGCGGTCGGGCGAATACCAGGCCTCGCCACGGTTGAGGCCGGCCGTGCCCCTGATGATGGTCTCGGTGTCGGCGTTCGGGGCGGCCGGGGCGGCCGGGGCGACAGCCGACGTGGCGGGCGCGGCCTGCGCCGCCGCGGCGCCGAGCCCGGCCGGGACCAGGGCGAGCACCGTGGCGGCGGCCAGTAAGACGGGGCGGATGCGTACTCGGTTCATGCGGACTCCGTGCGGTGTGATCCGGATGGACGCTCGCAGCCTTGCAGGGGAATCCTGCCCTCAGCAGGAGGAATCCGGCCGTAGGGCCGCCGCCCCTGCTGGGCCGTGGCGCCGACGATCACCGGCGTCTCCGGCGCCACGTCCGGGTCCGGGTCCGGGTGGCAGTGGCCCCCCCCGTTTCAGTCCCTGCGCAGTGGCAAGGTCCCCGGGTCCACCCGGCCGGGGTGCGCGGCGTCCTCGCTCATCGCGCAAGTCTCGCAGCTGCCTCTGACACCGGGCCACGGGGAGAAACCCGCTAGATCCACCCCTCCAGGGAGGTCATGAAACCGTCGAAGTCGTCGCGGTGGATGGTGTGTCCGGCCCCGGTGACCGAACGCACCTGGAAACCGCGGCTCTTGAGCAGCTCGGCCCGCTCCGGCGAGATCAACTGACTGGGATCGGCGAGCTGGACCAGCGACGGGACCGCCGGCGCCGCCGGCATCAGGTCGGCGCCGAGCAGCGGGGTGAGGCTCAGGGCCGTCTGCTCGTCCCACAGCGCCAGGGTCGCCAGCTCGATGTCGACGTCCACGTCCTCCCAGCGCGGACTCATCGCCCGGATCTCTTCCCTGGACGCCGACTTGAACCCGGCCAACAGCTCCGGGCCGAAGCCTTCGGCGGGGGCGGGCAGGTGCCAGCCGGGGTCGGAGTACACCGCCCGGCGCGGCTTCAGCCGGTCCACCGCGAGCGAGAGGGTCAGGCCGCCGAGGGAGTGGCCGATGGCGAGTTCGGCGCCGGCCGGGAGCGTCTCGACCAGGTCGTCCGCGTAGAGCTCCGGGCTGTACGGGCCGCGGCCGCTGGCCCCGTGGCCCCGCAGGTCCACGGCGATGACGCGGTAGCCGTGGTCGGCGAGGGCGGGGCCGACCCGGCGCCAGGTCCGGTGGTCGGCCATGATGCCGTGGATCAGGAGGGCGATGCGGTCGCCCTCGCCCCAGGTCTGGGTGTGCAGCTGCACGGTGGTGCCTTTCTCGAGGGTGTGAACTGCGCTCCGGGAGCGGCGAGTTCCGGTGGAAGGTGCGGACCGGTGGTGCGGACCTGTGGTGCGGGGTCGCGGTCAGCGCACGCTGCGGATCGGCTTCACCGCCAGCGCCCCCGCCACCGCCAGCACGGCCGCGACGACGAACAGCGCGGTGTACCCGCCGCTGAGCGAGACGATCACCGAGGCGATGAACGGCGCGACGATCTGCGGGCCGGCGTTGGCGATGTTGAGCACGCCCATGTCGCGGGCCGCGTCCTCGGCCTTGGGGAGCACCATCGTCACGAGCGCGGTGTCCACCGCCATGTAGCAGCCGAACGCCAGCCCGTTGACCAGGGAGAACGCCAGCATCGCGGTCCAGCTGGTCGACACGGCCGGGATGACGAGCGCGACGGCCGACAGCAGGGCGGAGGCGCCGACGAAGAGCTTGCGGCGGTCGAACCGGTCGGAGAGGTATCCGCCGAGGACCGTGGAGACGACCATCGCCACACTGGTCAGCGGCATCATCACCGCCACCGCGGCCTCCGGCTCCATGCCGTCGGGCAGCACGGTGTGGTCCTGGAGGATGTAGAGCTGGTAGCCGGTGACCGCGAAGTACCCGAGGACGAGCAGCGCCCGTCCGATGAACGCCCACCGGAAGTCGTGGTGGCGCAGCGCGCTCGCGAAGGCGGCGAGCTGGGCCTTGACGGGCAGCGGGGTGCGGGCCGGGAGGCGTTCCTCGCGGCTGCAGGCGGTGAAGAGGACCGCGGCCCCGGCCACGAGCGCGCCGAACACGAGGTATCCGGTGCGGTAGTCATCGGAGAAGGCGGCGCCGAGCAGCGCACCGACGGTGGAGCCGAAGGGCAGACCGAGGCCGACGGCCGCGGAGGCCTTGCCGCGGGCGCTCAGGGGCACCCGGTCGGGGACCACGGAGGTGATGGCAGCCTGGTAGACGTTCATGACGGCCTGGCCGAGGCACCAGGCGATCGTGATCAGCAGGATCGTGTCGGCGAAGCCGAGCAGGAACATCGCCGGGACGGCGGCGAGTCCGCCGCCGAGGATCCAGGGGTTGCGCCGTCCGCTGCGGTCGGACAGGGCGCCGGCGACGGGGTTGAAGACCGTGGCGAAGATCGCCGAGACCCCTGCGATCAGGCCGAAGTTCGCGACCTTGTTCGCCGGGTCGATGTCCTCGACCTGGAGCGCGAGCAGGACGCCGGCCACGCCGACGTAGAGCGCGTACATGGCGCTGTTGCCGACGAGCAGCAGGGGCAGCAGGCCGCGGCGTGCGGGGCCGGGCCCGGTGGACGCGTCGGTGGTGGCGGCGGTGGAACCGGTGCCGGGGGAGGAAAGGGCCACGGTGCCCTCCTGGGCGGTTGCGGGCGGTTGCGGGCGGTTGCGGGCGTCGGAAGGGAGGAGGAGGGAGGGGGAGGGGGGAGGGTGCGGGGTGGGGCCGCGTGCGGTGAGGGGTGGGCTGACGGGTGCGGTGAGGGGTGCGCGCCGCCCTGTCGCGACGGCGGGGGTGCGACGGAGCGCGACAGGGCGGCGGCACGGCGGGTCACGTGCCTGGGCACGTGCGGTGACACATCCGTCGTCACGTCCGTCGACGGGGATGTGTCGCCGTGGTTACACGTGTCAATGACTCGTGTAACCACTGTGTAGCATTCGTTTCAGGCCATTCGCTAGCCCCTGGGCGCAATCGGTCTGGAAAGATGCCACGGCAATGTCTCAGTCATCGAAATCGCCGAAGCCGCCGACCGCGGCCTCCGGATCGTCCACGCCGCCACCCCCCGTTCCGACCAGCGCCGACGTGGCCCGCCTCGCCGGGGTGTCGCGCGCGACGGTCTCGTACGTGCTGAACAACGCGGAAGCCGTACGCATCAGCGAGCCGACCCGCCGCAAGGTCCGCGAGGCCGCCGAGGAACTCGGATACGTCCCGCACGCGGCCGCCCGCAGCCTGCGCGCCGGGCACACCCGGATCGTGCTGCTGCCCACCCCGAACGTGCCGATCGGCCCGCTCTACAGCGCCTTCCTCAACGAACTCCAGTGGGCGCTGCGCCGGCTCGACTACACCGTGGTCCAGTACGGCAGCCTCGGCCTCAGCGGGGACGAGGCCGTGCGGGCGTGGGCGGAACTGCGTCCGGTGGCGGTGATATCCCTCGGCGAGATCACCCTCTCCGCGCACAACGTCGCCACCCTCAAGCGGGCCGGGGCTCGCGCGGTGATCACCCTGGGCCCGGTCGGCGTACCCGGGGCGCACGCCCTGGTGATGGACCAGCAGGAGGTGGGCGCCCGGGCCGCGGCCCATCTCGTCGAGCGGGGCCGGCGGCGGATCGGTGTGGTCGTCCCGGAGGAGGAGGGGCTGGAGCTGTTCTCCGCGCCCCGGCTGGCGGGCGCCCGCTCCGTGGCGGGTGCGGCGGGCGGGGAGGGTGCGGCGGGCGCCACGGCGGGTGCGGAGGGTGCGGCGGGCGCCACGGCGGGTGCGGAGGGCGTACGGGTCGAGCCCGTACCGATGGCGTACTCCGAGGAGTCGGCGGCGGCGCTCGCGGCCCGCTGGCGCGGGCTCGGGCTGGACGCGGTCTTCGCGTACAACGACGAGTACGCGATGCTGCTGATGCGGGCCTTCCAGGACGAGGGGCTGCGCATCCCCGAGGACGTCGCCGTCATCGGCGCGGACGACCTGCTCATCGGGCGGCTGCTGCGGCCCCGGCTGAGCACGGTGCGCCTCGAGATGCCGACGGGTGACCACCTGGCGTCGCTGGTGGACCAGGCGGTGCGTGAGCCGTCGGAGGCCACGGAGCGGCACGACCTGATGGCGGCCGAGGCCGTGCACCGCGAGTCGACCTGACGTCGCCCCGCGCGGGCGCCTGGGCCGCCGCCCCGGTCCGCCGCCCCGGTCCGCCGCCCCGATTGGGCACCTGGTCGGCTGCCCCGGCCCGGGGCCCTGATCGGGCGCCTCGTTCCGGCGCCCGGTTCCCGGGCCTCGTTCCGGCGCCCGGTTCCCGGGCCCCGTTCCCGCGCCCGGTTTCCGTGGCCCGTTCCACCGGCCCGTTCCGTCCGGCCGGGCCGACGGGTCGCCGGGGGCCGTTGACAGGCGGTGACGTGCGGACGGAGACTGCGGGCGCGCCCCACCGGGCGTGCCCGGCGGCGTGTCGCGATGCCCACACCGGCGTCGTGCCCACACCGGCATCGGTGCCCACACGGCGCCGGTGCGCCACCGCCCGTACGGATCCGCCCAGGAGAGACCCCATGAGCATCCGCACCGTCCGCGACGTCTACGTCGTCGACGCCGTCCGCACCCCGATCGGCAAGTTCGGCGGGGCCCTCGCCGGGGTCCGCCCGGACGACCTGGCCGCGCACGTGGTGCGCGCGCTGGTGGACCGTACGCCCGACCTCGATCCGGCCCGTATCGACGACGTCGTCTTCGGCGATGCCAACGGCGCGGGCGAGGACAACCGGGACGTGGCCCGGATGGCCGTCCTGCTGGCCGGCCTCCCGGTGAGCGTCCCCGGGGTCACCGTCAACCGGCTGTGCGGGTCCGGCCTCGAAGCCGTGATCCAGGCCGCCCGCGCCATCGCGCTGGGCGACGCCTCCGTGGCCATCGCGGGCGGCGTCGAGTCGATGAGCCGAGCCCCCTGGGTGCTCCAGAAGCCCGAACGGGCCTTCCCCGCCGGGCACCAGCAGATGTGGTCCACCACGCTCGGCTGGCGGATGACCAACCCGCGGATGCCCGCGGAGTGGACCGGTTCGCTCGGCGAGGGCGCCGAGCTCGTCGCCGACAAGTACGCCGTCACCCGCGAGGCGCAGGACGCCTTCGCCCTGGAGAGCCACCGCAAGGCCGCGGCCGCCTGGGCCGCCGGGCTGTACGACGGCGAGGTCGTGCCGTACGAGGGCGTGGACCTCGTACGGGACGAGTGCATCCGCGAGGGTTCCACCCCCGAGGCGCTGGCCCGGCTGAAGCCGGCCTTCCGGACGGACGGCCGGGGCACGGTCACGGCCGGCAACGCCTCCCCGCTCAACGACGGCGCCGCCGCCCTGCTGTTGACCGACGAGGCGGGCCTGGCCGCCACCGGCCGGGAGCCGCTCGCCCGGATCAGCGCCTCCGCCGTGACGGGGATCGAGCCCCAGCTCTTCGGGCTGGGCCCGGTGGACGCGGTGCAGCGGGCCCTCGGCAAGGCCGGCCGCGGGCTGTCCGACCTCACCGTCCTCGAACTCAACGAGGCTTTCGCGGCACAGGCGTTGGGCTGCCTGGCGGCCTGGCCGGAGCTGGACCCGGCCGTGGTCAATCCGCGCGGCGGCGCCATCGCGATCGGCCACCCGCTCGGTGCCTCGGGTGCCCGGCTGGCCGGTTCGGTCGCCCACCAGCTGGCGGCGGCGGGCTCCGGCACCGGCATCGCGGCGCTGTGCATCGGCGTCGGGCAGGGCATCGCGCTCGTCCTGGAGCGCTGAGCCCGCAGGGCACCGCCCTGGTGGTGCACCCGCCCCACCAGGGCGTCGACCATTTCCGGTCAGCGCCCGCCGCCAACTGCCCAATAACTGAACAGAAGTGGAGCCTCCCGTCTGGCACGATGACGCGTGCTGCCGCCCCCCCTCGCCCGGCACCCCGCCCATCCCCACCCGGAGGCCCCGCGCCATGCCGCTCCTCGACCCGACGCTCTGGCAGGACGGACCCACCCTCACCGGCGGCGCCGCCCCGGTCATCGAACCCGCCACCGGCCGCACCCTCGCCACCTTCGACCTCGCCGCGCCCGCCGACGTGGCGGAGGCCGCCGTACGGGCCCGGGCCGCGCAGCGCGACTGGGCGCGCACCACCCACCTGGAGCGGGCGGCCGTGCTCCGCCGCGCCGGGGACCTGTTCGCCGCCCATGCCGACGAGCTGCGGGAGTGGCTGGTCCGCGAATCGGGCTCGGTACCCGGCAAGGCCGGCTTCGAGCTGCACGTCGCCGCGCAGGAGTGCTACGAGGCCGCCGCGCTGGCCTCGCGTCCGGTCGGGCAGGTGCTGCCGAGCGAGGCGCCGCGGCTGTCCTTCACCCGGCGGGTCCCGGCCGGGGTGGTCGGGGTCGTGGCCCCGTTCAACGCACCGCTGATCCTGGCGATCCGCTCGGTCGCGCCGGCCCTGGCGCTCGGCAACGCGGTGCTGCTCAAGCCGGACCGGCGGACCGCCGTCTGCGGCGGCCTCGCCCTCGCCGCCGTGTTCGCCGCCGCCGGGCTGCCGGCCGGGCTGCTGCACGTCCTGCCCGGGGGCGCCGAGACCGGCGCCGCGGTGGTCGCCGACCCGCGGGTCCGGGTGGTGTCCTTCACCGGATCGACCGCGGCCGGCCGCGCCGTCGGAGAGCTGGCGGGCCGTCACCTCAAGCGCGCGCACCTGGAGTTGGGCGGCAACTCGGCCCTGCTCGTGCTCCGCGACGCCGATGTCGAGGCCGCCGTCGCCCAGGCCAGCTGGGGCACCTTCTTCCACCAGGGCCAGATCTGCATGACCGCCGGGCGTCACCTCGTACACGCCTCGCTCTACGACGAGTACGTCGAGCGGCTCGCCGCGCGCGCCGAGGAACTGGCCGTGGGGGACCCGTACCGCGAGCAGGTCCACCTGGGGCCGCTGATCGACCGCGCCCAGGTGGATCGCGTACACGCCCTCGTGGAGGCCAGCACCGAGGCCGGGGCCAAGCTCGTCGCCGGCGGCACCCACCGGGACCTCTTCTACCGGCCGACCGTACTGGCCGGCGCCGGCGAGGACACCCCCGCCTACACGGAGGAGGTCTTCGGCCCGGTGGCGCCCGTACGCTCCTTCGCGACGGAGGACGAGGCGGTGGCCCTCGCCTCGGCGGGCCCCTACGGCCTCTCCCTCGGGATCGTGACGCGGGACGCGGCGCGCGGGCTCGACCTGGCCGAGCGGATCCCCACCGGGATCGCGCACGTCAACGACCAGACGGTCAACGACGAGGCCGTCGCCCCGTTCGGCGGAGTCGGCGCTTCGGGCACCGGCGCCCGCTTCGGCGGCGAGGCCAACCTGGACGCCTTCACGGAACTGCGCTGGACCACGGCCCGCAGCACCCCGGCCGCCCACCCCTTCTAGGCAGTGTCTGACAAATGATCACGGGCTGGTTCGCGGAGCCAGAGGATCAGCGAGGCCAGGACGACGCCGGCGATGCCCCGACGCCGCAGCAGATGCCGGATCGCTCGGCTGGAGTAGGCCTTGTCGCCCAGGACTCGGGTCGGTTTCGTGCGTGGGCGGCCGGTGTCGGCTCGCGGAACGCGGATCCCGTCGAGGAGCTGACCGAATGCGGTGGCGTCGTTGACGTTGCCGGGCGTGAGCACGATGGACAGCGGCAGTCCCCGGCCGTCGACGGCGAGGTGGACCTTGGTGGTCAGCCCGCCTCGGGACCGGCCGAGGGCCTGGCGCGTCTGCGAGCCGACCGGATCTTCCAGTTCGTCCTCGTCCGCAGCCCTTTTTACGTGTGCCGGCGGCGTGCTGGTGAGCACGGTTGATCGTGGAGTCGACGGCGACGGTCCACTCCACCCGGCCCTCCGTGTCGTCGCGGACCTGCACATGCTCCAACAGCCTTGCCCACGTGCCGTCCGCCTCCCAGCGGGCTAACCGCTCATGGACGGTCTGCCACGGCCCATACCGCCCGGGCAGGTCACACCACGGAGCCCCGGTCCGCAACCGCCACGGCACACCATTGACCACCTGCCGGTGATCACGCCACGGCCGACCACGCCCATCCACCTGCGGCAACAAGGGCTCCATCCACTCCCACGCCGCCTCCGTCAACTCACCTCGACCTGCCACAAGATCAATTTTCAGACAGGCCTTAGTAGCATGGGCATGCCATCCCCCCGTGCCGTGTCCAGTCGACGGAAGACACCCATGCGCCTCCAGCGGATATCCGCCGCGACCGCGGCCCTCGCCGCGCTCACCACCCTCGCCACCGCCTGCGAGGACTCCCCCAAGCCGGGCCCGCCCGCCGCGAGCCCCTCCGCGAGCGCTCGGGGCGCCGCCCCCGACTCCCCCACGGCCGCCGGCGCCGGCGCCGCGCCCGCCACGCTGGCCGGGGCGCAGGCCCACGTACAGCAGTACACGTCCTGCGAGAACCTCAGCACCGACCCGAACGACAGCCGGGTGCCGCTGAGCGGGTTCATCGGCGCCGGGGACTGGGGCATCACGGAGCGCGGCGTCTGCACGGACAAGAAGGCGCGGGGCGAGATCGTCCTCTTCCTGACCCCGGACATGAAGGCCTTCCAGCAGGCCGCCAAGGACAACGCCGCGAAGCTGCTCGCCGAGGGCCGGGACGACACCGACCTCGCCAGCCGCACGGTCGTGGGCAAGACCTTCGCCCTGACCGCGTTCAAGACCGCCACCGCCGTGTCCCTGGTCGACCCGCCCAACTCCGACCTGCGCATCCTGAGCTGCAACCCCGACGTCTTCGTCCCGGAGGGGTTCAAGAAGGAGAAGGCCCTGGTCGAGGGCTGCTTCCTCACCGACTACGTCAACAGCCCCGACGGCCAGGGCAGCCCCCACCGCGGGGCGGTCCGTGACCCCTCCACCGAGGGAGCCGCGAAGCCGGGCCAGCCGTCCACCGGCAGCCTGGGCCTGCCGAGCGCCGGCAGCATCGCCGAGCTGAAGAAGCTCGTCAGCCCGCACACGGTCGACTGCACGAGCATGAAGGTCACCGACGAGCAGGTGCAGTCGATCGACTACATGCCGGTCGTCGACGGCCCCGCGAGCGCTTGGGGCGTCCAGCAGCGAGCGGTCTGCGGCCAGCTCGGCGGGGAGCAGCGCGCGCACAACCTGAACTGGCTGGACACCGTCTCCGACATGAAGACCCTCCAGACCAAGGCCAAGGCGGCGCAGCTGGCCGACCTGAAGGACGACGGGCGCCTCAAGGCCACTGCGAGCAAGCTGCTGGTCGGCACGAACATCGCAGTGGAGACCAACAACGCGAACGTCCGCCGCGGGCTGTACCAGCTCCAGTTCCTGTACCTGAACTGCGAGACCGGCTTCACCGCGCCGGCCGGTTACCGGTTGGAGAAGGCCCAGGTCGAGGGCTGCGTCCTGACCAACTACGAGCGCCCGAGCTGACACACGGCCGTCCGGGGCGTGCGCGGCGCGCCCTGGGGCAGGTCACGCCACGGAGCCCCGGTCCGCAACCGCCACGGCACACCATTGACCACCTGCCGGTGAATCACGTCACGGCCGACCACGCCCATCCACCTGCGGCAACAAGGGCTCTATCCACTCCCACGCCGCCTCCGTCAACTCACCTCGACCTGCCACAAGATCAATTATCAGACAGGCCTTTGGGGGGTGCCCCGGGGTGGGGCGGAATGCTCGGGGCCGGTCGTTCGTTCAAGGAGCAGTCGGCTCAATCAGGAGGTCTGGACACCGTGGCTACAGTCGAGCTCACCAAGGAAAACTTCGACCAGACGGTCAGCGAGAACCCGTTCGTGCTGATCGACTTCTGGGCGGGCTGGTGCCGGCCGTGCCTGCAGTTCGCGCCGGTCTACGAGCGGGCCTCGGAGGCCCATCCCGACCTGCTCTTCGCCAAGGTGGACACCGAGGCGCAGCAGGAGCTGGCGGGTGCCTTCCAGATCACCTCGATCCCGACCCTGATGATCGTCAGGGACCAGGTGGCCATCTTCGCCCAGCCCGGCGCCCTGCCGGAGGCGGCACTGACCGACCTCATCGGGCAGGCCCGCGCGCTGGACATGGAGGAGGTGCGCGCCAAGATCGCCGCGCAGCAGGGCGGCGCGCAGGCTCCCGGCGCCGAGGGCCCCGGCACGTCGGAGGCCTGAGGGAGCGGGGGACCGTCCGCGGCCCCGCCGGACGGTGGACGGCGGACGGCCCGCACATCCCACACATCCCGCACCGGGGGTCGGAAGCATCGCTTCCGGCCCCCGGTGGTGCGTGTGAGGCTCCTGTGGTGGCGCGCCCGGGCGGGTGTCCTCAAGGGCGGACCGTGAGGCCGTCCAGGGTCAGGTCGAGCAGGCGCTCGGCCTGCTGCCGGTGCTCGGCGCCCGCCGAGGTGAGGGCGATGCCCTCGAGCGCGGCGGCTACGTCGGTGGGCTTGATGTCGGTACGGATCGTCCCGGCGGCCACGCACGCGTCCATGAGCGAGGCGATGGCGGCCAGGATCATCTCCCGGCTCTGGCCGTAGGGGTTGGCTCCCGTCGAGGCGATGGCGCGCAGCGCGTCGATCATGCCGTATTTGGCGGTGACGTAGTCCAGGAAGAGGCGGGTCCACGCGCGCAGGGCCTCGACGGGCGGATGCTCCGCGAGCAGAGCGGGCACCGCGTCGCACAGGTGGGCCAGCTCGTTGCGGTAGACCGCCTCGACCAGGGCCTCCCGGGTGGGGAAGTTGCGGTACAGGGTCGCGCTGCCCACGCCCGCCTCCTTGGCGATGCGCTCCATCTGCGTGTCCAGCCCCTGCGCCTTGAACACGCGCACGGCGGCGGTGAGGATCTTCTCCCGGTTGCGCCGTGCGTCAGCCCGCAACGGTCGGCTCGGTCCGTCGGCCATCAGTGCTCGCCATCCCCTCTCGGGTGCCCTTCGGCTGCCCGGAAACTTGCCAAACGGGGACGTCCCCACTTAGCTTGAAATAAGTGGGGACAACCCCGTTTTCACTGTAGGTCACCGCAGTGACCGGCGCACACCCACGAAAGGGAGCTGATCATGTCGGGCATCGAGGGCAAGGTCATCGCGATCACGGGAGCCAGCAGCGGCATCGGCGAAGCCACCGCCACCCACCTCGCCGAAAGGGGCGCCCGGCTCGTGCTCGGCGCCCGCCGGGAAGACCGGCTGAACGCAGTTGTGGACGGCATCACGGACAAGGGCGGCACCGCCATCGGCGTCGTCGTCGACGTCACGCGCCGCGAGGACCTCCGGCGCCTGACGGACGCGGCCGTCGACCAGTTCGGCCGGCTCGACGTCCTCGTCTCCAACGCGGGGACGATGGCCGTCTCGCCCTTCGACGACCTGCGCCAGGACGACTGGGACGCCATGGTCTCCACCCACGTCACCGGCCTCCTCAACGGCATCGGGGCGGCGCTGCCCGTCTTCCGCCGGCAGCGCTCCGGCCACTTCGTCAACGTCGGCTCCACCGCCGCCTACGTCGTCAAGTCGCCCCAGGCCGTCTACGCGGCCACCAAGACGGCCGTCAAGGTGCTCACCGAGGGCCTGCGTCAGGAATCGGGCCCGGACCTGCGCGTGACCCTCGTCTCGCCCGGCTTCACCCACACCGAGGGCGTGGGCAAGGGGGCCGGCCCCGAGATCGCGGCCGCGATGATCCGGCAGCGCGACGAGATCGCCATGCCGCCCTCCGCCATCGCCTCCGCCATCGGCTACGCGATCGAGCAGCCCGAAGGCGTCGACGTCAGCGAGATCGTCGTCCGCCCCACAGCGCAGGCCTGACGCCTCCCCGCGAGCCGCCTCGCGGTCCTGGAGCCGCACCTCGGTGGGCCGTTGCCGCACCACGCCGAGGCCGCCCGGCATCTCGGGCATGTCCCGCGTACCACACGTACAGTGGCGGACCATGAGCCCCTGACCGGGATTCCTGTGGGTCCTGGCGGACCCTCTGGAACCCTTGGAAGGTGTCTATGTCGGAAGCCGTGGAGTACGACGTCGTGGTGCTCGGCGGGGGACCGGCCGGCGAGAACGTCGTCGACCGGACCCGCGCCGCCGGGCTGAGCACCGCTCTCGTGGAGAGCGAACTGGTGGGCGGCGAGTGCTCGTACTGGGCCTGCGTGCCCAGCAAGGCGCTGCTGCGCCCGGTGCTGGCCCGGGCCGACGCGCGCCGGGTGCCGGGGCTGGCGGACGCCGCCGAAGGCCCCCTGGACGCACCGGCGGTGCTCGCGCACCGCGACTACTGGACCGGTGACTGGAAGGACCAGGGCCAGATCGACTGGCTCGACTCCATCGGCGTCGAGCTCTACCGGGGCCACGGCCGCCTCTACGGGGTCCGCAAGGTCGCCGTCACCAGCCCCGAGGGCGAGCACCACGTGCTGTCGGCCCGGCACGCCGTGGTCGTCGCCACCGGCACCCGGGCCGTCGTCCCGGACCTGCCCGGCATCGCCGGCGCCCGCCCGTGGACCAGCCGCGAGGCGACCTCGGCGCAGGGCGTCCCCGGCCGGCTGCTGATCGTGGGCGGCTCGGTGGTGGCCGCCGAGATGGCCACGGCCTGGCAGGGCCTCGGATCGCAGGTCACCATGCTGGTGCGCGGCTCCGGGCTGCTGCCGCGCATGGAGGACTTCGCGGGGGAGCTGGTCGCCGACGCCCTGCGCGAGGCCGGGGCGGTGATCCGTACGGACGTGGCCGTCGAGGCGGTCGTACGGGACGGCTCGACCGGGCCCGTCCAGGTGGTGCTGGAGGGCGGCGAGACCCTGGAGGGCGACGAACTGCTGATGGCGACGGGCCGGGCGCCGCGGACGGACGACATCGGGCTGGAGACCGTGGGCCTGCCCGCCGGGAAGTGGATCGACGTCGACGACAGCTGCCGGGTGCCCGGCCACGACTGGCTGTACGCCGTCGGGGACGTCAACCACCGGGCGCTCCTCACCCATCAGGGCAAGTACCAGGGCCGGATCGCGGGCGCCGCGATCGCCGCCCGCGCGGCCGGCGCCCCGCTGGACACCGGCCCCTGGGGCGCGCACACGGCCGCCGCCGACACCCGCGCCCTCCCGCAGGCCGTCTTCACCGACCCGGAGGCCGCCGCGGTCGGCCTGACCCTGGCCGAGGCCGAACGGGCCGGCCACCGGGTGCGCGCCGTCGACTACGACCTGTCCAAGGTCTCCGGCGCCGGCCTGTACGCCGACGGCTACCGCGGCCGCGCCCGGATGGTCGTCGACCTCGACCGCGAGGTCCTCCTCGGAGCCACCTTCGTCGGCCCGGGCGCGGCCGAACTGGTGCACGCGGCCACCATCGCCGTCGCGGGGGAGGTTCCGATCGAGCGGCTGTGGCACGCGGTTCCGGCCTTCCCGACCATCAGCGAGATCTGGCTGCGGCTGCTGGAGACCTACCGGGGGTGAGGGGCCGGGGCGGCGCCCGAGAGTCGTGGCCCGTCCCTGGACCGGTCGCCGAAGCGGAAGTTGACGGGCCCTCAGGGAGGTGGGGGTGCGGGTGTGAGGGGGTTCAACCTTGATCGATATTAGGTTAGCCTTACCTCACTTCCTGCGCTTCGGCGCCGGAACCCTCTCCCGTACCCGAAAGGTGTCCCAGTGATGCGTGCTGCCTCCCTGCCCCGTACCGCCGCCCGCGCGGCCGTCGCCGCCTCCGCCGCCGTCGCGCTCGCCGTCGGCGCGGCCGGCTCCGCCTCGGCCGCCACCTCGACGCGTACGGTCGCCGACGGCGCGGCCACCTTCAACCTCAGCGTCACGGCGCCCTCCTCCGCCGCCGCGGCCGGTCAGAACGTCACGGTCACCGGCAGCGGCTTCAACACCGCCAAGGGCGTATACGTCGGCCTGTGCGCCGTCAACGGCGCACAGGGCGCGAACAAGCCCACCCCCTGTCTGGGCGGCTCCGACCAGTCCGGCACCACCGGCGCCTCGCACTGGATCAACAACACCTTCGGCGGGACCCTCGCCAACACCTCCAAGTACGGTCCGGGCGGTACCTTCAGCGTCACCATCCACGTCAAGGCCGACCTGGGCGGCGGCCAGATCTGCGGCGAAACGGTCCAGTGCGCCGTCGTCACGCGCGCCGACCACTTCAACTCCGCCAACCGCAAGTACGACGTCCACGTCCCGGTGACCTTCAACTAGCCGACCTCCGGGGCCGGTTCGAGCCCGAACCGGCCCCGGTTCGACCCGGCCCGAGTCCTGGTCCCCGGTCCGACCCGCCCCGGTCCGACCCGCCCCGACCCGACCCGACCCGTCGACGAGGAAGTCATGACACCCCGGCACCCCCTCACCCCCGGCCGCCGCACGGGCACCGCCTCCACCGTGCTCGCGCTCGTGCTCGCCTCGGCCGCCACCGGCGCCGGCCCCGCCTCGGCCGCCGGGGGTGAGGGGGCCGACGTACCGCAGGGCACCGTCGCGTACCGGCCGGTGGCGCAGTTCACCACGGCCGGCAAACCGCGCGACCTGCTGCTGCACCCCGACTCGAAGAAGCTGTACGTCGGTTCGGACGACCTGCCCGAAACCGCCGAGGCCAACGAGGCCGGCCTGCACGTCCTGGACCCCGCCGACGGCCGGCTGCGCAGCAGCGTCGGCCAGGCCCCGGGCCCCACCGGCACGCTCGGCCGACGGGCCGTGCGCCGGCTCGTCGCCCCGCTGCCCGGCGACGGCGCGGTCTTCGTCTATCCGCTGCGCGGCATCGGGACCGCCAAGGACGGCGACGCCGCGGCGGCGGGCGCGTGGGTGCCGGGTGCGGCCGTCACCGACGCGGCCCCCGGGCTCACCCCCTCGACGGTGCTGGTCGCGCAGGGCTCCGTACTGTCGGAGGTCGACATCGCCACCGCGGCCGTGAAGCGCTCGGTGACCCTGGAGGGCGGCGAGGAGTTCGCGGTCGACGCGGCGCGCGGCGCGGTCTGGTTCACCGACATCGGCAACCGCCGCATGTACCTCATCGACACCGCGACCTTCCAGGTCACCAAGACCGTCGACCTCCCGGCCGGAGAGGGGTTCGGCGGGTTCACGGAGGTGGACCCCGAGACCGGCGCGGTGTGGGTCGGGCTGGACACCTCCGTCGTCGTCCACGATGCGACGGGCAAGCGGCTGCGCACCATCGAGGGCGCCGACATGCCCCGCGCGGCGAGGTTCGACACCGCCACGCACGAGGCGTTCGTGGTGTGGCAGGACACGGGGGACACCGCCCAGCCCGGCAGCGACAACGACGGAACGCTCACCGTCCACCGCGCCGGTGACCTCCAGGAGGTCGCGAAACCCGTCGTACTCCCCGGAAACCACGGCCAGTTGGGCAGCGCGGCGTTGGCCGTCGAGCCCGGCGGCGCGGTCGTCTTCGTATCGGACCCGGCGGGGGCGAGGATCACCCGGCTGGAGCGGTCCACCTCCCCGAAGGTCACCCGGAGTCCGGCGGACCGGTCCGTCACCGCGGGCACGGAGGTCTCGCTGACCGCGCAGGCCGAGGGGACCCCGCGGCCCACTGTCGCCTGGCAGGTCAGTACGGACGCGGGCCGGACGTGGAGGGCCGTGCCCGGCGCGACCTCGCCGACCCACACCTTCACGGCGGCGGCTTCCGACAACGGCAGCCGCTACCGCGCGGAGTTCACCAACGACGTCGGCACCGCCCGCACCGAGGCGGCCACGCTCACCGTCACGGCCGCGGACACCACGACAGGTGGCGGCCCGTCCACCGGAGGGACGGGCGACGGCTCCGGCACGTCCGGGAGTACGGCGGCGGGCACGACCGGGGGCTCGGGCGGAGGGTCGGACAGCAGCACCGGCGGCAGCATCGGCGGCAGTGCCGGCGGAGGCTCGGCCGGTGGCTCGGGCGGCGGCGCAGGCGGCGGCTCGGGCGGCTCCGTGGGCGGTACGGTCGGCGGTACGGGCGCCGCCCCCACCGGCGGTGCGCTCGCGTCCACCGGAGCCACCGTGGCCTCCCTCGCCGCGGGCGCGCTCGCCCTCACGGCGGGCGGCTGGGTGCTGGTACGCCGCACCCGTCCGCGAACGAGCGCCTGAGTACCGCCGCGGGCCGCCCTGTTGAATGGGTGTCGAACTCATCTCTCGACCAGAGGCGAAGGAGACACCGCTCGTGATCGTGATCGCCCACCTCAGCGACATCCATCTCGACGGCGGCCCGCGGGCGGCCGACCGCACCCGCGCCGTCATGGAGTACCTCGACGGTCTGCCCCACGACCTGGACGCCGTGCTGGTGAGCGGGGACATAGCCGACCACGCCGCCCCGGCCGAGTACGAGGAGGCCGCCAAGCTGCTGCGCTCGCGGCACCCGCTGGTGGTCTGCCCCGGCAACCACGACGACCGGACCGCTTTCCGGCAGGGCCTGCTGGGTGAGCAGGGGCTGCCGGGTGAGCCGGCCCCGTCGTCGCCGGCGCCCGTCGACCAGGTGCTGCGCGGCCCCGGCTTCGTGCTCGCCGTGTGCGACTCCTCCGTTCCCGGCGCCGACCACGGTCTCCTGGAGGAGTCCACCCTGGCCTGGCTGGACGGCGTACTGACCGACACTCCGCGGGAGACCCCGGTCCTCGTCGCCTTCCACCACCCGCCCGTCCCGCTGCACACCCCGTACGTCGACGAGATCCGCCAGTTCGGGGAGGAGCGGCTCGCCGCCCTGGCCGAACGGCACCCGCACCTCACCGCGTTCCTGTGCGGGCACGCCCACACCGCGGCCGCCACCACCTTCGCGGGGCGTCCCGTGCTGGTGGCGCCGGGCGTGGTCTCCACCCTGCGGCTCCCGTGGGAACACCCCTCGGCCGCCTCCGAGCACGTCCACCTCGACGAACCGCCCGCCGTCGCCTTCCACTTGATCGGCGACGACGGGCGGCTGACGACCCACTACCGGGTGGTCGTGGACCGCCGGTAGCTGCGTCCGTCACGGGTCCGTGTCAGCAGGCCCGAGGTGATCAGATACCGCCGCAGCGCCGAGCAGTCCTCGTGCACGGTGCGCAGCGCCTCGTTCACCTCGGGCTCCGTGTACGAGCGGTCCACGGTGAAGAGGGTTTCCGCGAGGTGGACGAGCAGCTGCTCGCGCCGGGCGGCCCGGCGCGGGATCGCGAGGAGCCGTCCGCCCGAGAAGAGGTCGCCGACGTCCCTTCGCTCCTTGCGCGGGGCGCTCTGTCGCTGGTGTTCGGTGCTCTCAGACATGAGGACGAGCTTGACCGCTCGGCTCCTCGGCGGGCAACGGAATTTCCGGTTCGAAGGCCTTGAGGGAGTCCTCGCCGCCGGTCCACCGGACGTCGAGCTGTTGGCGGGTCAGGAGCCAGCCGTCCGGGCCGCGGCGGAAGTCCCATGCGTACGCGCCGCCCATGGAGTAGGTCGCGGAGGTCGTCCCGGGTGCCGTGACGGCGACGAACCACATGTAGCCGATGCCGCTCGCCCGGTCCCCCTCCACCTCGAAGTGCATGTTGAGGATGTGGTGTTGCATGCCCGGGTAGGGCGCTTCCGCCTCCTCCACCTTCGCCCGGATCGCCTCCTTCCCGCAGGTCTCGCCCCACGGCCCGAACTCCAGCACCGCGTCCTCGGCCCAGCAGTCGATCCAGGTCTGCCAGTCCTTGCGGTCCAGTGCCCGCCAGCCGCGGACCAGAAGGGTGCGCAGCGCCTCCTTGTCCTCCAGGTTCCGCAGTCTGCGGACCAGGCCGTCGTAGGCGGAGGCCGTGAGCGTCACCTCGGCGCCCTCCCTCCCGGCGGGGGTCACCGGGCGCTCGCGACCGGGCGGACGACGATCTCGTTCACGTCGACCTGCGGTGGCTGGGACAGGGCGTAGGCGATCGCGTCCGCGATGGCCGAAGCCGGCAGCGCCACGGCGCGGTAGGCCTTCATCGCCTCCTTCGCTTCCGGATCGGAGATGCTGTCCGCGAGTTCGGACTCGGTCACGCCGGGGGAGACGAGGGTGACCCGGATGTCCCCGGCGGACTCCTGCCGCAAGCCTTCGGAGATCGCGCGGACGGCGTACTTGGTGGCGCAGTAGACGGCGGCGGTGGGGGAGACCTCGTAGGCGCCGATGGAGGCGATGTTGACGAAGTGCCCGCCGCCCTGTGCGCGCATCACGGGCAGGGCGGCGGCGATCCCGTGCAGGACGCCCCGCACGTTCACGTCGATCATGCGGTCCCACTCGTCGGTCCTGAGCGCTGCCAGCGGCGAGAGGGGCATCACGCCCGCGTTGTTCACGAGGGCGTCGATCCGGCCGTACGCGTGGACCGCCGCGTCGACGAACGCGCGCATGTCCGCGGCGTCGGTGACGTCCAGGGTCCGGAAGGCGGCGGTGCCGCCCGCCGCGGTGATCTCTTCGACCAGTTGCTGCAGCCGGCCGGTACGGCGCGCGCCGAGCAGGACCCGGTGCCCGTCCGCCGCCAGACGGCGTGCCGTGGCCTCCCCGATGCCGCTGCTCGCACCGGTGACGGCGACGGTCCTCGTCCCGGTCATGGCGGTCTGCTTCATGTCTGTTCCTTCTTGTGGACGGCCTTCTTGTGGACGGCCTTGCGCGGACGGCCCTTTGTGGACGGCCCTCTTGCGGACGGCTTTCGGCCGTCTCGTCCTCCGGAGTCTGGGCGGCGGCGGAAGGAGGGACCAGGACGGGTCGTGCCTGGGTACGGTGCACCCAGGCACGGGGCGCGGGACCCGTCTAGCCTGGCGTGATGACAGGCAACGCCCTCGGGGACTTCCTTCGCGCGCACCGTGCACGGCTGCGGCCCGACGACGTGGGACTGGCCTCCTACGGTCCGCGCCGGGTGGCCGGGCTGCGGCGGGAGGAGGTCGCCGTCCTCGCCGGCATGAACTCCGACTACTACGCCCGCCTGGAACAGGGCCGCGAGCAGAGCCCCTCGCCTCAGATCCTCGAAGCGATCAGCGCCGCCCTGTGCATGGACCACGAGGCACGCGACCACCTGTTCCGGCTGGCGGGCACCCTGCCGGACGGGCAGCGGACCCGGCCCAGGGAGACGGTCAGCCCGGTGCTGCGCCAGTTGCTGGACGGGTACGCGAACACCCCGGCGTTCGTCCTCAACCCGGCGCTGGACCTGCTCGCGGCCAACAGCCTGGCCGACGCGCTCTTCTCGCCGTTCGAGGAGGCGGACAACCTCGCCCGCATGACGTTCCTCGACCCCGCGGGCCGGGTCTTCTACGCCCAGTGGCGCCGGGCGGCCGAGGCGGTCGTCGCCGCGCTGCGCCAGTCCACCGGCCTCGTACCGCACTACCCGCGCCTGCGGGAACTGGTGCGCCTGCTCACCGGGACGAGCGAGGAGTTCGCCGCGCTCTGGTCCGCGCACACCGTCTACGGGAAGACCCTCGACGCCAAGGCGCTGGTCCACCCGGACGTGGGGGCGCTGTCCCTCACCTACCAGTCCTTCGACGTACGGGGAGCACCCGGCCAGCAGGTGGTGATCTACCACGCCGAACCGGGGAGCCCCAGCTCCCACGCGCTCTCGCTGCTCGGCAGTCTGAACGCAACCGGCCCGTCCGGCGCCGGAGTTCACCGGGACGGACGGGCCGGGGCCTGAGCGGGCCTGAGTGGGCCTGAGCGGGCGTGAGCGGAGGGCGGTGCGGCGGGGTCAGGGCCCGACGGTGATCTGCTGCGCCGGATCGGTGGTGTCGGCTACCCGGTAGATCGCGTTGAAGGTGGACGAGGTCGCGCTGGTGGGGCAGCCGAACCCGCCGGTGACCTTGACCGGTACCGAGGCGTTGGTGAAGGTCAGCGTGGACGGGGCGCCGTTGGCCCAGCTGCCGCCGACGTTCGCGGGGGCCGTGGGGGCGGCGGTGACCGTACAGGAGGCGAGTCCGGTCGTCTTGACCACCAGACCGCCGACCGGCAGGCCCATGGTGGCGGTGATCGGGGAACCGTCCTGCATCGACACGGTCCAGGCACCGGAGGTCGTGACCGTGGGGGTCACGCCCGGCATGCTGGAGGTGCAGGAGCTGTACGTCGGCGCGGAGATCGGCGAGGACACCGGCCCGGCCGGGTTGCTGTTGCCGGGGGCGGCCGGCACCGTTCCGGTGGCGACGGAGACCGTACAAGTCACCGTCACGGAACCGGCTTTGAGGGTGGCCTTGCCGGTGAGGGTGGCCTGGAAGGCGTGACCGGCCGGGGTGACGGTGGTCGACCCGGCCGCGGGTAAGGGCGCGGCGGTGACCGGGACGGTGACCGCGCCGAGGGCGAGGGCTCCGGCGGCGGCCGTCCCGAGGGCGAGCGCGGTGCGCGAACGGCTCATGGCTGTGCTCCTTGGGGATCGTGGTGCGAGGTGGGGGGAGGGGGCGCGGCGGCCGCCGCGGCGCCCACGGCGGACTCCGCGTTCCCGGTACCTGACGTGGACTGCGCCGTGGAATCCGCCGCGGACTCCGGTTCCCCGGCGTGTTCCCCGGCGCGCGGGGCCGCGCGCGGGGCGGCGTACGGGGCGGCGTACGGCTGCCAGGCGAACATCAGGCCGCCGCCGAGGATGCCGAGCAGGGTGCCGATCAGGAAACCGCCCAGATTCGACAGGACCAGCGCGGCCGTGGCGATCAGGGTGGTGAGAACGCCCGCGAGCGTGCGCTGAGCGGGTGCGAACCAGGTGGTGAGGCCGAGCACGATCATCACGATGCCCATCAGGACGGACGGGATCCCCGCCACCCCCTGCTGGAGCATGATCTTAAGCGGCGCCAGCGGCAGGACGCAGATCCACGCCCCGGCAAGGATCGCGAGCAGCCCGCCCCAGAAGGGTCTGCTGCGCCGCCACCGTTGCCACCGCCGCCGTCGGCTCAGAAGCATTCCTTCTTGCCCTTGCTGATGTTCATGCTGAGCCCGGAGAGCTTGAAGGTACCGGCGTTGGTCGCCCACGCCGTCTGCTGGAGATCGGTGATGCGGACCGTGTCGGCCTGCTGGGCGAAGAGGTCCTGCATGCCCTGTGCTTCGGCCGGCCCCTTGTCGAGGGTCGAGGCGTCCCGCCCGATCTCGATGTTGCTGAAGACGGCGTCGCCGGCGAGTTGGGTCGCGTCGACGAACAGATTGCTCGCCTCCACCGGGGTCTTGCGGCCGGCGGTGAGGTTGAGCGAGATGTCACCGACCACCGGGAGCGTGGTGACCACGGACTGGCAGAGGTTGTGGAGCTTGGCCTCCCGGATGGCGGTGACCGCCACCGGGATGAGCTCCTCGCGGGCGTTGACGTCGACGCTTCCGTACTGGGCGAAGCCCTCGCCCTCCAGGCTGCTCGCCGAGACCTTGAACTGCTGGCCCGAGACGGCGAACGAGGCGGCCAGCGCGCCCTGCGCGAGGGCGATGCCGAGGCCGGCGGTCACGGCGACGGCGGGGACGGTCAGGGCGGCGAACCGCCGCCAGCGAACGCGGCCGGACTCACTGCGCCCATCGGATGAAGGGTCGGAAGGGTCGGAAGGGTCGGAAGGGTCGGATAAATGGGGGGAACCGGTCATGAGATCGTCCCTTATTTCGGCTGTGCACCGTTGTTACCGACGAGTTGAATGTAAGAGTGCCAATGGAGGTTGGCAAGGTTGTGCGAGCGCACCCTTTGAGCCGACTCCTACTGCTCCGTACGCAGCAGTTCGGCGACCTCCGCGTCCACCCGCCGCGCCATCGCCCGGGCGAACTCCGTGGCCACGACCTCCCCGGCCACCGGCCGCAGCGCCGCCACCGCCGCCGTGATGTGCTGGAGCTGCGTGGCCGAAAGCCGCTCCAGGCCCCCCGCCCCCTCCGCGCCGATCACATGGCGCCGGAACAGCCCGACGAACCGGTCCGCGACCGTCGCCGCCTGCGTCTGTACGAACTCCCCGACGTCCAGGATCTCCGCCAGCGGTACCCCCAGGCGCACCAGCGTCAGCGTCGCGTCCAGCAGCCGGCGGCTCGGGTGCGTGACCCGGTCCCCGTCCACCGTCACGTAACCCAGCTCCGCCGCCCGCCGGGTGTCCGCCGCGGTCGCCGTCGGGCCGAACACCTTCCGCAGCTCGGCCCGGGTCATCGTCACCGGCTCCTCCTGTACCCAGTCCCGGGTCATCTCCCGTTCCAGGCCCAGCAGTCGGGACAGGCCGCCGCCCTCTTCCCACGCCTGGAGCAGCTCCGCGATGCCGTTGACCGTGTAGCCGCGCCCCAGCAGATCGCTGATCAGGCGCAGCCGGGTCAGGTGGTCGTCGGAGTACCAGGCGATCCGGCCCTCCCGGCGCGGCGGCGGCAGCAGCCCGCGCTCCTGGTAGTAGCGCAGGTTGCGCACCTTGACGCCCGCCGCCCGGGCCACGTCCTCCCGGCGGTAGCGCCCGCCACCGCTCCCGTCCTCCACCTGGCTGCTGCTCACGGGCCAGAGTGTAGGAGCTACCGACAGGTCACATCGGCAGCTCACACGGGCAGGTCACGCGGGCCGCGGACGATCCTGCTTGACCGCCCGCAGGACCACGAACTTCGGCTCGCTCGCGACGACTTCGCTGTTGCCGAAGAGCCGGCGCAGATGGGTGTGGTAGCCCATGTGCCGGTTCGCGACGATCCACAGCTCGCCGCCGGGCCGCAGCACCTTGCGCGACTGCGCGAACATCCGCAGCGCCGTCGCGTCCGTGGTGGCCTGGTGGGAGTGGAAGGGCGGATTGCTCAGCACCAGGTCCACGGATGCGGGCGGCAGCATGGCCACCCCGTCACCGACGAAGAACTCCGCCGTCCGCCGGCCCTCGCGGACGTTCGCCCGGTACGTGGCCTGCGCCGAGGCGACCGCCTGGTACGACTCGTCGGTGAAGACGACCTCGGCGTCCGGGTCGTGGACCTGGACCGCCGCGCCGACGACGCCGTTGCCGCAGCCCAGGTCCACGACCCGGGCCCCGTCGGTGTTGGTCGGCAGGTTCTGCAGGAAGAAACGGGTGCCGACGTCGAGCCGGTCGGCGCAGAAGATCCCGGCGTGGTTGACCACGGTCAGGCCGGAGCCCGAGCCCGCGTCCTCGTCCACCGTGTACGTCAGCGGCCACGGCCCTGCGGTCGTGGGGCGGGTCGCCCCGGGGGTGCCCGGCGTACAGAAGATCAGCCGGGCCTTCTTCTCCGCGAGCGAGGTCTTCGTGGGGCCGAGGATCTTCTCGAAGAGCCGCAGGGTGGAGGTGTGGATCTCCTTGACCATGCCGGCGCCGACCACCACGGTGCCCGCGTGCACGTGCGGGGCCAGCCGGTACAGCTGGTCCTCCAGCAGCGCCAGGCTCTTGGGCACGCGCACCAGCAGGACGTCGATCTTCCCGGGCGGCGGGTCCTGCGTGGTCAGCAGGGTCACCGTGGCCTTGGCCGTCCCGATCCCGTTGCGGTCCAGGTTGGCCGCGGTGGCGGAGCGGGTGAGGGCGGAGTCGGTGATCTGCGTCGGGTGGTACGCGGCGAGCGCCGTCGTCAGCGTCCCCCAGCGGTCCCCGAGCACCGTGATCTGGCCGGCGGAGGCCAGATCCACCGGGCCGCGCTCCCCGGTACCGGAGTCGAGGTGGCGCAGCAGGTACTCGTCGGCGGCGTCCCAGGCACGGAGCCGGTCGCGCGGGTCCTCGGGGAAGCGGGTGAGCTCGTAGGAGCCGAAGGGTGTGGTGAGGCGGTTCATATGCGCCCCAGGCTATCCGAGCCGACCACCGCACCCCACACGCACGTGGCCGAACACCCGAACGGACCGCCCCCGGCGCGGGCGCGCGGGGCCCGCGTACGAGGGGGCGGCCCGCCCGCACGTGCGGGCGGGGCTGTGACCGAGCCCCGTGGTCGGCCGGTATGGCCAAGTGCCCGCTCATCGGATCGTCGCCCTGCGCGGTCGCAGGTCAGGCGGCTCCTGCCCGCCGACCGAGCGGTCCATCGCGGCGAACTGCCGGTGCCGCCGCGCCGCTGCTCCACGCGCGGTCGATCAGCGAAGCACCACAGCGCCGGGCACTTGGTCCTCGAAGATCTCGATCAGCCAGTCGAAGACCGTCGGACCCTCGCCGGCCCGCGCCGCAGCGAGCTGTTCGGCCACCACCGGGCGGTTGGCGGGGTGGCAGCGCCTCAGCCGGATCTCCAGCTGCCGGGCCGTCTCCGCATGTCCGAGGGCCTGCCGTGAGTCGGCGTGGTCGTGCCACTCCACCGCGAAGTCATCGTCCTCCGGTGTGCCGTATCCGCCCCGCAAGCAGTCGTTGAACGCGTCGAGATTCCTTCCGAAGTAGCCACCGGGGCCATTGATCGCCTCGCCCATCACCCGCCAGAAGTCCTCCAGCGTGTGAATCCGCTTCCCATCCAGTACGTAGATCATCGTCACGCCGCGAGGCTAAGGGGTGCCCGCTCGAGTGGAGCCCCCGAGGGGGCGGGACCTGAGCAGCGCAGCCGTCCGGTCGGGCCGGGAGGCCTCATGAGCGGAGGCCCGGACCGCCTCGTGCGGTTGTGCGCGGATCCGGCCGTCCGTACGAACCGGGCCCGGCCGACCCCGGCGCGAGGCGGGCGGCCGCACGCGCGGTCGGGGCGGGGCGGTCCCGTGCGCGCAGGCGGCTCCTCACGTACACGGAGTCGGGAGGCGCCTGCGCAGCGGGGCGGGCTTGTCCGCTACTCGGGGAAGTCGCCGGCCATCGCCGCGGCCACCCGCAGGTACGGGCGGGCCTCGGCGGCGCGGCCCTGGCGCTCCAGGGTGCGACCGAGCATCAGCTGCGCGTAGTCCTCCACCGGCCAGCGCTCCAGGATGGCGCGCAGCTCCTGCTCGGCGCGGGAGAGCTGGGCGGAGTGGTAGTAGGCGCGGGCCAGCAGCAGCCGCGGCGCCAACTGCTCGGGCACCTCGCCCGCCAGCCCGTCCAGGATGCGTGCGGCCGTCGCGTACTCCTTCGCGTCGAAGAAGAGCTGGGCGCGCGCCCAGCGCTCGGCCGCCGTTCCGTGCTCGAAGTACGTCCCCGGCGCGTCCATCGTGTCCCTTCCGCCGTTCGGGTGGTCCGTCCGGTGCCACCAACACGCCTGGGCGGTGGAACATTCCACCCGCCGGAGCCACCACCGCGGGGCTAGGTTGTCCGCATGAGCAATCTCGATCGCCAGCCCGCTCTCTCCGCCTGCGGCGGCCGCGGTTTCGTCGTGGCCGAGCCGGTGCGCGAGCTCCTCAGCCCGCGCACGGTCAAGCTCGGAGAGTCCACCGAGGTCCGCCGACTCCTGCCGAACCTGGGCCGCCGCATGGTGGGCGCCTGGTGCTTCGTCGACCACTACGGCCCGGACGACATCGCCGACGAACCCGGCATGCAGGTGGCGCCGCATCCCCACTCGGGCCTGCAGACCGTGAGCTGGCTCCACGAGGGCGAGGTGCTCCACCGCGACAGCGAGGGCAGCCTCGCCACGATCCGCCCGCGCGAGCTGGGCCTGATGACCTCGGGCCGCGGCATCAGTCACTCCGAGGAGAGCCCGCGCCCGCACGCCCGCTTCCTGCACGGCGCCCAGCTGTGGGTGGCCCTGCCGGACGCCCACCGCAACGTGGACCCGCACTTCCAGCACCACGCGGAACTCCCACACGTCACGGCCCCGGGCCTGACGGCGACGGTCATCCTGGGCACCCTGGACACGGCGACCTCGCCCGGCACGGCGTACAGCCCGATCGTGGGCGCGGACCTGACCCTCGCGGCGGGCACCGAGACCCGCCTCCCGCTCGACCCGGACTTCGAGTACGCGGTCCTGTCGATGTCGGGCGAAGCCCACGTCGACGACGTCCCGGTCCTCCCGGGCTCGATGCTCTACCTGGGCTGCGGCCGCACGGAACTCCCCCTGCGCGCAACCTCGGACGCCAGCCTGATGCTCCTGGGCGGCGAGCCGTTCGAGGAGGAGATCGTGATGTTCTGGAACTGGATCGGCCGCTCCAACGAGGAGATCGTACAAGCCCGCCAGGACTGGATGGAGGGCACCCGCTACGGCGAGGTCAAGGGCTACGACGGCCCTCCGATTCCGGCCCCTGAACTTCCCCCAACTCGCTTGAAGCCCAGGGGTAGAACGCGCTCAACAGTGCTGATGTCATCGAGGGTGCGGGCTGCACGTGGCGGCTCGCACCGTTCCGCTTCTGGGGGCCCGGCGGGAGCCGAAGCGATCTCGGCAGTGGCATTTTGATCTTGGCGTCGAGTCCCATGTGGATCAGGGTGTGGTCAGGTCTAGTCGAGCGAATGCTGACTCGCAGGCTTGCCCAGCCTGGTCCGTCAGCAGCGGGGGCCAACCGATGCGGATGTCCGCGCCCGGAGTGTCCGGCGCGGTGCGGCGCCGGCGGCGGGGTGCCGGGCCGCCACGGCTGACCGGGCCCGCGGTCGGCCGGACCGGCTCTGCGGAGCAGTGCGAACTCCGCCTGACTGCGCGAGGAAAGCACGGATGCGGTGCATCGGAGAGCCCAGGGCCCGCCCCTTCGAATTGAACGATTCGCCCTCACGCCACCAGCGCCAGATCTTGTCCTGCTGGACCGCCGAAAACCCGTAGTCACGCACGTGCACCTCCATGACGACATGATCATCTACGAGGTGGTGCATCGACCGTTTGAGCCCGCCACCGTTTTTGAGACCGGCGCAGACTCGGTAGAGCTTGAGATCGCAGGCCCGCGAGCGGCCGGTCGATCAGCGGGGCAGGATGCGCATTACTGCCTCGCGTTCGCCGCTGAGCCGCAGGCCTTGCTGTACTGCGGCGCTCAGATCGAGGTCGCCGAGCAGGGTGGCGGCCAGCAGGTGCGGCGGTCCGGTCAGTGACGCGGTGGGGTGGTCGACCCGGCCGGCGTGTGTGTGCACCGAGCCGTCCTTGACTTCGATGACCAGGTCTTCGTTGCCGTCGGCGTGCAGTTGCAGGGCGATTGCCGGCTGGTCGGGGCGGTGGTCGGTCAGTGCCCGGGCGGGCACGTCCAGCCAGTGGGTGCGGAAGGTGTCGTTGCCGCCCGGCTCGCGCAACAGCGGCACGCCCCACCGGCTCAGTTCCTGCAGCACCGGCTCGAGCGTGCGGCCACGCTCGGTGAGGGAGAACAGGGTGGTGGCCACCGGCGGCGGGGCGGCCTCGCGGTGGATCAGGCCGGCTTCCTCGAGTTCGCGGAGCCGGTCGACCAGCAGGTTGCTGGCGATCCCGGGCAGCCCGTTGCGCAGGTCGGTGTGCCGGCAGGGACCCAGGGCGAGCAGTTCGCGGACGATCAGCAGGGTCCATCGGTCGCCGACGGTGTCCAGTGCTTTCGCGATGCCGCAGTACTGCCCGTAGGTGCGCATGCCACCACCCTACCTCGTGGTGTTGAGATTCAAAACTTCCTTGTTGACTTTCTCAACAAGGCCGGTCTAGCGTCGCTGCCCATGACCCCCACCCTTTCCGTGCGTCGGCTGGCCTGGGCCGGCATCGAGATCCGTCTCGGCGACACCCGCCTGCTGATCGACCCGCTCGAGAACGTCGCTCCGCTGGCGCCGGTGATGGGGCCGCCGCACCGGCCGGTCGACCCGGTCGACACCCCGCCCGGCACCCACGCCCTCATCACCCACCTGCACCCCGACCACTACGACCACGACCTGATCGCCCGGATCGCGGCCACCGGCACGATCGGCTGCCACACCCCCAGCGCGGCCGGGCTGCGCGAGGCGGGCATCACCCCCGTCGCCCAGGACCTGGGCCGGTCACGGCGCATCGGAGAGCTGACCGTCACCCCGGTGACCTCGCTGGACTGGCGCGGCAACGACTGTGACCAGGTCGCCTGGGTCGTCGAAGGCGCCGGCCGGCGGGTCATCCACTGCGGCGACACCCAGTGGCACGGCAGCTGGTGGCAGATCGCCCGCGACCACGGCCCGTTCGACGTGGCGTTCGTCCCGGTCAACGGCGTCATCGCCCACTTCGAGGGCTACGCGGCCAACGTCCCGGCGACCATGACCCCCGAGCAGGGCGTCGAGGCCGCCGTCGCACTCGGCGCCGGCACCGTCTGCGCCATGCACTACGGCCTGTTCCACAACCCGCCGTTCTACACCGAACAACCCGACATCGAGCAGCGCTTCCAGCACGCCGCCGACGAGCGCGGCATCACCGCGGCCATCATCGCCGACGGCCAGCCCGTCCTCTGACCATCAGAAACAAGGAGCAACACATGAGGATCGTCCTGTTCGGTGCCAGCGGCAACATCGGCCGGCCCACCACCGAGGAACTACTGCGTCGCGGCCACACCGTCACCGCGGTCACCCGAGCCGGCCACATCGACGGACTGGGGCACAAGGCCCTGACCGTGACCACCGGTGACGTCACCGACCCCGCGGCGGTCGCCGGCCTCGCCGCCTCCCACGACGCCGTGCTCTCGGCCGTCGGGCCCCGGATCGGCCAGGAAAGCGACCGCGCCACGATCGTCGGTGCCGCCCGTGCGCTGATCGACGGACTCCGCCGAGCCGGCGTCACCCGCCTGGTCACCATCGGCGGTGCCGGTAGCCTACGCACGCCGACCGGCGCCCGGGTCATGGACGACCCGGACTTCCCCGCGCTGTGGAAGGCCAACGCCGAGGCCCAGTCCGAAGCGCTCGACCTCTACCGCGGCGTGCACGACCTCGACTGGACGTACGTGTCGCCCGCCGCAGTCATCGGAGCGGGCGAGCGGACCGGGGCCTACCGCAGCGCCGGGGACACCCTGCTCACCGACGACGACGGCACCAGCCGCATCTCGTACGCCGACTACGCGATCGCCTTGGCCGACACGATCGAGAGCGGCACCGCGATCCGCCGCCGCATCACCGTGGCGTACTGAGCCATGAGCAACGACGCCGCCGGCCGGCAAACCCGATTCATCGTCCTGCTCGCAGCGCTCGTGGCCCTGGGACCACTGTCCATCGACGGCTACCTGCCCGGACTGCCGGACCTCGCCGGCGACCTGCGCGCCAGCGCCGCGGCCACCCAGCTCACCATCACCGCCTGCCTGGCCGGGCTGGCCATCGGGCAGCTGATCGCCGGGCCGCTGAGCGACACCTACGGCCGGCGGCGTCCGTTGCTGGCGGGCCTCGCCCTCTACACGATCGCCAGCGCGCTCTGCGCGGTGGCGCCCGACGTCCGGACCTTCGTCGGCCTACGCCTGGTCCAGGGCATCGGCGGGGCGTTCGGCATCGTCATCGCCAACGCCATGGTCCGCGACCGCACCTCCGGAACCCGCACCGCACGTCTCTTCTCCGCACTGACCTTGATCACCGGCCTGGCGCCGGTGTTCGCGCCGGTCCTCGGCGGCCAGCTACTGCGCGTCACGGCCTGGCCGGGGATCTTCGTGGGCCTGGCCGTACTCGGCGCCGTGATGCTGGCGGCCTCCGCCGCAGGACTGCCGGAGACCCGGTCCTCCGCGTCACGCCAGCCGCTGCCGGCTGTCGTCGGGCAGCTGCTCGGCGACCGGGTCTTCACCGGGTACGTCCTGGCCAACGGCCTGGTCTTCGGGGCGATGTTCGCCTACATCTCCGGCTCGCCGTTCGTCCTGCAGGAAATCCACGGCCTGTCACCGCAGCAGTACAGCGCCGTGTTCGCCGTCAACGCCGCCGGACTCATTGCGGCCGCCCAGATCAGCGGCCGGCTGGTGGCCCGGGCCGGCGCCCGCGTGCTGCTGCTCGCCGGTCTGCTGGGCGCGACAGCCGGTGGCACCACGGTCCTGGGCGCGGTGCTGACACGGGCACCCCTGCCCGCGCTCCTGATCGGCCTGTTCGTCCTGGTCTCCAGCGTGGGCCTCGTCATGCCGAACGCCGCGGCCCAGGCCCTGGCCGACCACGGCGGACACGCCGGGTCGGCCGCCGCGCTGCTCGGCTTCAGCCAGTTCATGATCGGCGGGGCACTTGCCCCGCTGGCCGGCGCGGGTGGCGCCACCGACGCCTTGCCGATGGGAATCATCGTCGCCGTGCTGCCGGCGCTCGCTCTGCTCACACTCGGCGTCCTCACCCGGTCGATGCCCGGTGAGCGCACTCGCAGGCCGGCTAGCCAAGGACCTGCCGGGCACCGGCGACCGCGCCGGCACATCGATCGCAGACGCGGCAAGGTCCACTAGCGCTGAAGGGCCGGTGGCCCAACCGTCGCGAACCGCGCCTGCCTGGCACACCCTGTCGTACCGCACCCGGCGCCAGCCGTTCTCGTCGGGCGGGTAGACGACCAGCTTGGCGGACGGCAGCGTCAACGCCCGCGCCGGCCGGACGAACCTCGTCGCGTACAGCACCGCGAAGGCCGGGCTGCTGGGCCTGACCCGCTCTCTCGCCCGCGAACTGGGCCCGTACGGGGTCTGTGTCAACACGGTCGAGGCCGAGAACGCCGTCCCCGCCCAGCACCGCGCGCGTCCGGAGGACCAGATCACGCGACAGTGCGTCCCTCGCCGTGGACGGCCCGAAGACGTCGCGGCCCTGGTGGCGTTCCTCGTGGGCCCCTCCGCTTCGTTCATCACTGGCCAATCCGTCCGCGTCGACGGTGGTTGGCTGGTGCACTGAGACCGTCAACAAGTAAGGAGACAGACCGAAATGATCGAACGAGTCCGCGCCGTCCTCGTCACCGCTGACGACACGATGCTGGTCATCCGTCGCACCAAGCCCGGCATCCCGGTGTACTGGGTCCTGCCCGGTGGTGGTGTCGAACCCGGCGACGAGTCCCGGGAGGCCGCCCTTCACCGGGAGATCCACGAGGAGATCGCGGGGAAGGCCGACATCGTCCGGCTCCTCCACACGATCGAGTCCGACGAGGAGCGTCAGCTCTTCTACCTCGCCCGCATCGCCACCTGGTCCTTCGACGAACGCACCGGTCCCGAGTTCAGCGCCGAGGGCCGCGGCGAGTACGCGCTGGAGGAGATCCCGCTGACCGTGGAGGGGCTTGACGGCATCAACCTCAAGCC
Source organism: Streptomyces sp. NPDC048424 (assembly GCF_040651555.1). NCBI lineage: Bacteria > Bacillati > Actinomycetota > Actinomycetes > Kitasatosporales > Streptomycetaceae > Streptomyces > Streptomyces sp. NPDC048424. The sequence continues at coordinate 273,174 of NZ_JBEZKE010000005.1, forward strand.
CGAGGAGATCGCCCACGTCCTCCGGGGCGCCATCGGCGCCGGCGCCCTTCGGGCAGAGGCTGCGCAGTAGCTGTCCGTCTTTGTGGATTTGCCGTCGGGACCAACGCCGAGGTGCGTCGGCCCCGACGGCGCCTACGGTGTGCTGCGGCTGCTGGTTGCCGTGAGCTGCTCGGATTGGGACGGGCGCGGTTGTCGGCTGCCTGGGGGCAGCATCCCGTACCCCGAGGATCTGGCCGCCCCCACCTGCTTCGTGGTCGACGACACCGCTCTCCATGTCCATCCCTGAGTCCCGCGAAGCGGCGGGTCCCGTACAGGCCTGTGTGCGCCTGCGCTCCTCCGGAGGCGCACACAGGCCGTGTCGTCAGGGCCGGGGGGTCAGGGGCAGTTGACCATCGTGTCGCCGGTGTCGCGGGTGCAGGAGTCGAACGCGGGTCCGCCGTCGAGGCTGTCGTTGGCGTTGACGCCGTCGGCGCCGACGAGGGTGTCAACGCCCTCCCCGCCGTTCAGGGTGTCGTTGCCGCCCTCGCCGGTCAGCGTGTCGTTGCCGGCGTCCCCGTTCAGCGTGTCGTTGCCCTCGTTCCCGTTGAGGGTGTCGTTCCCCGGCCCGCCGCTGATGGTGTCGTTGCCCCCCAGGCCGAAGATGGTGTCATTGCCGGGGCCACCGTTGATGGTGTCGTTGCCGGGGGTCGCTGCCGTGAGGCCGGTGGCTCCGGCCGGTTCGTCGCCGACGAGGCGGTCGGCGTGCGGGCCGCCGTTGAGCCGGTCCTTGCCACTGCCCCCGTACAAGGTGGCCGGGGCGTCGACGTTGGGGGAGACCGTGATGGTGTCGTCGCCGTCCTGGCCGCGGGCCTGCACGTCCGTGGGGAGCGGGCAGGCCACGGTGTCCTGGGCGCGGGGTGCGCAGGGGGCCGCGGCGCGTACCTCGGCAGCGGTGTCCGAGACGAGGACGATGTCGCCCTGGCGGCGGACGGTGATCTCGTTGTCCACGCCCTGACCGGCGGTGATGAGCAGGGTGCCTCCGGACATCTCGACCACCGTGGCGCCCGCGAGGTCGCGCGACGCGGAGGCGAGTGGCGACGCCGAGGCGCCGGTGCCGGCCGACGCGGCGCACAGAAGTGCTGCCGCGGTGAGTAAGGCGCAGATGTGTCGCACTGCCATGTTCGTGTGTCTCCCTCGTCGTCGGTACGCGTTCGTCACGGGCATTCGGTGACGCTGTCGCCCAGGTCGGCGCGGCAGGTGTCGCTCTCGTCGCCGCCACGCACGTAGTCGTTGCCGCCGACCTCGTCGACGGCGTCGAGGGTGTCCCGGCCCGGGCCGCCGTCGACGAAGTCGTTTCCGGTTCCCGCGATCACCTGGTCGTTGCCGTTGCCGCCGTTCACCACGTCGTTCCCGGCGCCCGCGTTGATGAGGTCGGAGCCGCCCCGGCCCTCGATCGAGTCGTTGCCGGGGCCGCCGAAGAGGCGGTCACGGCCGCTGGAGCCGGTGAGCGTGTCGTTGCCGCCTCCCCCCGAGAGGAAGTCGGCGCCCTCGTCGCCCTCCAGGGTGTCGTTGGCGCCGCCGCCGGAGAGGCTGTCGTCCCCCGCGCCGCCGACGAGGGTCACCCCCAAGCCCTCCAGGAACGACGTGACGTCGTCGGCCTGGTCACCGGCGTGGACGACGAGCTCGGTCAGGCTGCCGGCCGCCGGGCAGACGGCCTCGTGGGCGTCGGCCGCCCTGCACCCGCCCAGGGCGGTCACGGTGTCGCCGGTGTCCCTGACCCGGATGGTGTCGCCGGCCTGCCACACCGAGATGGTGTTGCTCAGTCCGACGGCGGCCGTCACCGTGACGGACGTGCCGGTCCTGGTCACCAGCGTGCCGTCCGCCGATGCTTCGGGCGTGTGCGCGCCGGGCGCCGCGGCCGCCGGGCCGGCGAGGGCCAGAGTGAGGCCGAGTACCGAGATCACGCATGCGAGGGCGCGGGGTAACGCCTTGTCCATGGTTTACCTCCTGGAGAGCGTTCGGGCAGATCGGAGATCGGATGGCCAGAGCGCCCACCAGGGCATGGGAACGACGTACGCAGGCGTCGACCACCCGAGAAGCAACCACGATTCAACGTGTGCGAACAAAATCAAACGTTGGATCGGGATGAGACTGGGGGGCCGAGGGATCGGTGTCAAGCAGTCCCCGATCCGTCCCCGCGCCCGTCCGAGTCCGCGACCTGCGTCGATCCGTCGAGAGCAGGGCTCATGAAGAACGGGCTTCGGCCAAATGTCGGCTCGATCGCGTGGGCATCAGCCGCGCGCGGCGGCGCCTGCCGCGCGGGCGGCCCTGCGTCCGCGGCGGAGCAGCCACCAGGCGGCCGACAGGAGGGCCAGGCATGCCGCGAAGAGCCACGGGACCTTCAGGAAGCCGTCGGTTCCCGAAGCGCGGACGTCGTCCGCGCTCGCCGTGACGGTGACCTGTCCCCAGCCCGCGAAGGGGGCTCCCGCCCAGGTCTCGGTGAGTCGGACCTTCTGCCCAGGCAGCAGCTCGGCCGGTACGTCGGCGAGCCGCCGTTCGCCGGGCCCTCCCACGACCACGCCGCCGACGCGCAGCGAGACCCTGGGGGCGAGCTTCACGTTTCCCGTGTTGTGCAGGGTGTACGAGGCGGTCGATTCGCGGGTGCCGGTCCACGGTATCTGCGGGCTCCGCGCCGTGAACCGTACGTCCTCCACGGCCAGGCCGGGCTGTCGCGGCCCCTCGACGCGCAGATAGATCCTGGCTCCGACACCGCGCCGGACGCCGAGGTGGGAGCCGTCGGCAGGCTGCACGCGGGTGTCGACCGCCACGAGGGCGCCCACGTGGTCGCCGGGCGGGGCGTCGCGGGGGACGGTGAGGGTGAGGCCGACCGTCACCGCCGAGCGGGCCGGCACCGTGACGGTGTCGTGCTCGGGCTTTCCCCAGGCCCCGACGTCCCGTTGGGCCTCCTCGATGCCGCGTACGGCCAGTCCGCCGTCGCGTTCCGTGTTGTGGGCGTCCGCGACGTAGAGGCGGAACGTCAGCTCCGCGGCGGTGGTGTTGGCGACGACCGCGCGGTCGGTGAGCGTCGTGCCGGGCCGGACGGGCAGCTCGAAGGCCGCCCGCGGCGTGATCGCGGAGTCCGCGGGTCGGACCGACCATTCGCCGTTGTCCGCCGCCCCGGCCGGTGTGGGGGAAAGGCTCGTCAGGAGGAGAAGGAGCAGGGTAACGAAGGCGGTGCGCATGGCTCGTCGGCTTTCCGGGCGTCGCGGGCCGGACGCGTGGCGTCCGGCCCGCGGGCGCCGTCAGAGGAGGGTGAGGGAGAGGATGCCGGTGTAGTCGCCGACGGGGGTGTACTTCGGGATGTCGAGGGACACGGTGGCGTCGGCGGTGAACTCTCCGCCCGTCACGTCACCCGCGGCGGCGGAGGCCAGGGTCGCGCCGCCCGTTCCGACGACGCCCGGGCTGCCCGCGGCGCACGTGCTGGGGCTGTCGCTCCGGGTGGAGCAGACGGGGGTCCACGTGAGCCGGTCGGCCCCGATCTTCCCGCGCGGTCCGGCGAAGTCGGTGACCTTGCCGGTGAGTGACCAGCCGGCCGTGCCGCCGCGGAAGTCCTTCACGGTGACGGTGCCCAGCGCTCCGGCAGAGGTGCCGCCGGTACCGAAGTCGACAGGGGGGAGCCGGACGGGGTCCGCGGTGGTGGCCATGGTCAGTACGCCGGCTCCGACCGTCGCGGTGAGCTGCCGTTCGGCCGTACCGGGGGCCGGCGGGTCGGTCGGGTCGGTCGGGTCGCTCGGGTCGGCCGGGCCGGCTGCGGCGGAGACCTTCCAGGCCTGACCGGGCGAGTCGTCGCAGGCGGACTGGACGATCCCGGCGCCGGCCGTCGTGGATCCGTCCCGGACGGCAAGGCACTTGCTGCTGTGCTTGGCGACGATGCGGACGTACCCGTCTGGGAGGGTCTCGAAGCGCCAGCGCTGGTTGTCCCCCCAGCCGCAGTCGTACTGCTTGACCTCGGCGCCGTCGGCGGTCGACTTGTCCGCGACGTCCAGGCACTTGCCGCTGTGCTGGGCGAGGACGCGCACGTAGCCGTTGCTGTTGTCGGTGAACCGCCACTGGCTGTTCAGGGTGCCGGCGGCGCAGGTCTCCTGGGTCACCGGCACCTGGTTGTCGGAGGAGCTGCCGGGCACGGCGGCGCAGGCGCCGCTCCCCTTGTTGGTGAGCGTCCGAGGGTCCCCTCCGGATCCGGATATCCGGCCCGTCGCGGTGTCGATCGAGACCTGGGGGTACCACGGAAGGGTCATGGTCGTGGCCGTGGGGAACGCCAGTGGGAGCCACACGTACGTGGAGTCGTTGACGTGCTTCGGGTCGGACCACACGCCCGCCCAGCGGTCTCCCATGTAGAGGAAGGAGGTGGTCTCGCTGCCTTCCACGGGCAGGACGAACGCCGTCTGGGAGTGGTGGCCGTCGTGGCTTCCGACGTCCTTCATGGGCGACCACGGCCCGGCCAGGCTGGTGGCGGTGGCGTACTTCTGCTGGTTGGGGTCCCAGTAGCTGGTTCCGGAGGTGAGCATGAAGTAGACGTCACCGCGCTTGAACAGGGCCGGTGACTCGCGGTGCCGGCCCGGCCAGGGGTTGGCCACCAGGTCCTTCACCTGCGTGTAGTCGTCGGTGAGTTCGTAGATGTGCAGGTCGGCGTTGTAGTTGGCCGAGGAGATCATGTAGGCCTTGCCGGCGGCCTTGTCCTCGTACACGGTGATGTCGCGGGACATGTGCTCGGCGCCGGAGGCGTCCTTCGGCCGGAAGGACCCCTTCCAGGTGTAGGGGCCGTCGATCGTGGAGGACACCGCCACGGCGGCGCGGGCCTCGGCGTAGGAGTCGTCCGCCTCCTTGTGCATCCACATGACGAACTGCCGGGTCTTCTCGTTGTAGAGGACCTTGGGCCGCTCGATCACGGCGGAACGTATCTCGGGGTCGGTCTCCTGCGTCAGGACGTGGCCGCGGGGCTCCCAGTTCTTCAGGTCCTTGGAGCGGTACGCCGAGACGTAGCGGAACTTGTTGTCGTCGCCGCGGTCCTCACCGAACCAGTAGTAGTAGTCGTCGACTTTGAGTACGCCGCCGCCGTGAGCCTGCACCCCTTGTCCCGCGGTGTCCGGGAACCGGGTGCCGGGTTCGGTGGTGACGGGCGCCGCCAGCGCCGTCGGCGCCCCACCCAGAACGGGGAGGAGCAGGCTCAGGCCGACGAGGACGGATCTCACTCTTCGCATGCAGATCCTTGATGTCACCGCGCGTGCGCCGGTACCCGGCACATGGGGAGTCCCGCTCCCCATGTGCACAGGAACCAACATTTCTGCGCGTGAACCAACAACTTTGAGCAGAGGCTGGCGCACGCATCATCTGAATGTCAACAGCTCGTAAACAAATTCGACATTCCGTGCATGACCCACGACCGCAGCGTCACCTCCGGGGTACGGCGCCCGTTCAGATCGAGGTCGCCAGCGGGACGGAGATCTGCTTCAGCCAGGCGCCCGCTGCGAAGTCCCGGGCCCTGATGACGACGCGGTCGCGGTGCACCTCCACCTGGAGGCCCTGGTTGAAGACGCCGGGGACCGTGCTCTCGCCCCCCTGGCCGTTGTCGGCGAAGCCGGTCTGCACGGCCCCCGTGTTGATCACCGAGAACCCGTCCAGGTTCGCCGTTCCGGGTACGACGCGCCGCACGTACCAGTCGGACAGCGCCAGGTCCCAGTGCGTGTGTCCGCTGAACAGGAACACGTCGCGGTGGCGGCCCAGCAGCCCCAGGAGTGCGTCCGCTTGGAGGTAGTCGGTGGCGTAGAGCTTGTTCCGTGTCCCCGAGACCGTGTTCGGCAGTGGGTGGTGCGCGATCACCATGACGGGCTTGCGGCGTGCGCTCCAATGGCGCAGGCGCTGCTCCAGCCACCGCAACTGCGCCTCGCTCAGCCATACTTCGTCCCAGAGCTTCGGGTCGTGGTAGTGCATGTACCGCTCGGTGCCGATGGTGAGGACGGGGATGCCGCCGAAGGTGGTCTCGGCGTACGCCGTGCCGCGCCCGGCGAACCGGTGGAAGCTGCGGAACAGGGAGTCCTCCGTGGTGCCGTTGGGCCAGGTCGCCAGGGAGAGCGTCTGCGGATCGGCGTACTTGGGTACGTAGAACTCGTGGTTGCCGATGGCCCACGCGACCTCGCGCGGGCGCGGGCCGCGTTCCAGTACCTGCCGTACCGCCGCGTATTCGAAGTCGTAGCCGCGCGGAGTGATGTCGCCGGCGACCGCGAGCCCCGAGCCGTGCGGGGCGGTGGCCCGGATGTCGCGCAGGGCGACGGCGAAGTCTCCCAGGTCGCCCTGGATGTCGCTGATGACGTTGAACGTGGAAAGCGGCGCGGTGGGGGCGTGGCCGGGCGGCTGTGCCGAGGCTGGCGAGGAGGTCGCGGTGCCGAGGGCGACGGCGCCGGCCGCCGCGGTGATCAGAGACCTGCGTTTCATGGTGTGCAGCCCTTCCGGTGGGGTGGGGCGCGATCGAGCGCCCCGTGGGCGAGACGGCACATGTTTACGCAACCAATGCGGCCGGCGCGTGAATGACGGGCAACGCTTCCCCCGACCCCGACCCCGACCCCGACCCCGGCGCCGCCGGCGACGGGCCGCTGGGTCCGCCACCGGCCGTGCGTGCCACGTCGTCGCGGCTACCCGCCCGACGGGCCCGCGCGGAAGGTCCAGGACTGGTTGCGGCCCGTGTTGGGCCGGTAGGTGCCGACCGGGGCGCCGTCGGCGGTGGAGGCGCCGGTGACGTCGAGAAGGGTGCCGGTCGCTTTGTTGACCAAGGTGTGGTGCCCGTCTCCGGAGGTGGACAGCATCCACTCCTGCTGCGCGGACGGTTCCGCAGGGAGCAGCGCGAGTTGCCCGTCGGCGACAGCGAGGGCCCGCCCGCTGCCCGCGTTCGTCACCCGGTACGAGGCCGTGCTGCTCCAGTCACCGGGCGCCGACCTGGTGAAGCTCCACTGCTGTGCGGTGTCGGACGGGTTCGGGGCGCGCTGGATCACGGCGCTGCCGGCCCCGGCCGGGGCGGCGGCGAGGGCCAGGCCGCTGTGGTCGTTGACGAGGAGCCGGGGACCGGCCGCGGGAGCCGCCCGCTCGGGGTCGACGCCGGACGCGCCCGGTACGACGAGGGTCGTGACCGAGCGGGGGGCGAGGTCACGGTGAGGCGCTTGCCGGTGACGGCGACGTCGGCCTCCCGGTGGACGTCGCGGGTCGCGTCCGTGGTGTAGCGCTGCACCGGTGCGGGGGAGACGTCCTGGAAGCCGGTGAGGTCCAGGGCGATCGTCCGGGCCGAATCCATCGGGTTGGTGTGCACCACGACCGCGCCCCGGCCGCCGGGACGCACCGCCGCCAGGGTGTGGTCGTCGTCCGTGCCGATGACGCGGGAACCCGGCCGGACGAACCGGCTGTACTGGGCCATCGCCCAGTACTTCTTGTTCTTGCGCAGCGGCTCCTTCGCGGCGTCGGCCGGGGTGAAGTCGGTTTGTATGAGGCCCCAGTTGGAGTCCTCGTGGGCCGGGGTCATGTTCTCGTAGTCCTCCACGGCCTGCCACAGCACCCAGGCGCGCGGTTCGAGTTGTGTGAGGTCGTCGGTGATGCGCTCGGCGAGGTCCAGGGCCGGGCTCATGTCGCTGAAGCTCTGCGGGACGGTCCCGCCGAGGTCCACCTCCGACATCCACAGGGACTTGTGCGCGCCCTTGGCGATGTCCCGTGCCCCACTGCGCCCGTTGGTCCCGTAGGTGTGGGTGTTGAGCCGTCCGACGGCGGAGCGGACCGTGCTGCCGTAACTGTCCCAGTCGGCACGGAACATGTCCGGGTCCGTCTCGTCCATCGCCGCGACCGGCGTGCGCAGTCCGCTGCGGTCCAGTTCGGCGCGCAGTGCCGTGATCATGCGGGCCTGGGAGTCGCGGTCCCAGTGAGAGCCTTCCTGCCGCCCGCCCGCGCGCCAGTAGGCGGTGCCCGGTTCGTTGACGGGCGACACGGAGGCGAAGGTGACGCCCGTGCTGTTCTGCACGCGCTGTAGGGCCCCGGCGAGGTAGGCGGCGAAGGGCTCGAACTGGTCCGGGCGGAGGTTGTCCTGCGTGGGGTCGACGGCGCCGGAGACGAGTCCGCTGCGGGTCATGAAATAGGGCGGTGAGTTCGAGAACGCCTCGAAGGTGTCGGCGCCCCGGGCTTTGGCGGCCTTGAGCCACCAGCGCTGGTTGCCGTCGGCGTACGGGTCCCAGTGTTCCGGGTGGTCCGGGTCCCACCCGCCGGGCGCCCCGGGCCCGGACCGACTCCAGTGGCCGGGTATCGCTGCCCCGGCGCGCATGTAGGGCGCGGTCTCCGGGCTGTCACCGCCGCCGATGTTGTAGCGGGCGATGGTGAGGCCGAGCCCCTCGGCGCCGTAGAGGGCGTCGGCGAGCCGGTTGCGCTGGGCGTCCGGCCAGCCGCCCGTGACGTTGGCGAACCAGGAGAGTGCGGTGCCCCATCCCTCGAACGGGGCCTGCTGGTAACCGGGATCGAGGCGGACGGGGACCGCAGCCGGCCGGTCGGCGGCAACTGCGGCCCCGGGTAACGCCGCTCCCTCGACGAGGAGTGCGGCGACGACGGCGAGCGAGGTCGCGAGGGCGGTGCGCACGCGGCGCCGGGCGGCGCATGGGGGCCTTCTTCTGGTACCGAGCACAGCTGGTCTCCTGTCGGGAGCGGATGTGTACGCGGGGGAGGGGCGCCCGGCCGTGCCGTGCCGCGCCGGTGCAGGTGGTGCGGTCGTGCGGCCGTTTCGGCGGTTCCGGGCATGGGGCGGGCGCGTGTGCCCTGCCGGGCGCAACGGGATGTTTACGTAAACATAAGGGAGTGGGGAGAGTGTCGGAGCGGCGCGCGGGCGTGTCAAGAGAACCGGCGAGTAGCGTGCGCGCCCGCCCTTTCGGCGCGCGGCGCTAACATCCGTACGGAGTGCACCACGCACTCGGCTCGGAGTAGGGGTTCGGAGGTCCGGTTCACATGCCGCGCGAGGTCGGAGCAAGATCACCGAGGTCCCGTCCGCTGCGCCAGTCACCCTCCATGGCCGACGTCGCCGCGATGGCGGGGGTCTCGTCGCAGACGGTCTCCCGCGTGGCCAACAACCGGGAGAACGTCGACGCGTCCACCCGTGAGCGGGTGCTGGCCGCGATGAAGATGCTCGGGTACCGCCCCAACACGGCCGCCCGGGCGCTGGTCACCGGACGGTTCGGCACGCTGGGCGTCATCAGCTTCGACATCAGCGCCTACGGCAACGCCAGGACCTTCGCCGCGATCTCCGACGCCGCCCGCGAGGCCGACCTGTTCGTGAACTTCATGGGAGCGCGGGCGCAGACCGGAGCCGCCGTGCGCCAGGCGTTCCAGCAGCTGATGGTCCAGTCGGTGGACGGCATCATCCTCATCGAGTCGCAGATCCTGGACACCCCCGAACTCCGGCTGCCGTCCACCGTTCCCGTGGTCTTCGCCGACGGGGACACCGGCCACCGCTACGCCAACGTCGACATCGACCAGGCCGAGGGCACCCGCAGTGTCGTGGCGCACCTGCTGGGTCTCGGCCACCGAACGGTCTGGCACGTCGCGGGGCCCCGCGACTCCTACGCGGCGCGCCGCCGGGCCGAGGCGTGGCACCGCTCGCTCAAGGACGCGGGCGCCGTCGTGCCACCGCTGCTCTACGGTGACTGGTCCGCGGCGTCCGGGTACCGCGCCGGACGCGAACTGGCCGGCCGCCCGGAAGTGACCGCGATCTTCGCCGCCAACGACCAGATGGCCCTCGGCGTCATGCGAGCCCTGCAGGAGGCGGGTCGGCGGGTGCCCCAGGACGTGAGCGTGACCGGTTTCGACGACGTCCCCGAGGCCGCGTTCTTCCCCGCCCCCCTCACCACGGTCCGGCAGGACTTCGACGCCGTGGGCCGGCGCTGCGTCGGACTGCTGCTCGACCAGATCGGCGGCGGGACGGGCGGCCCGCGCCAGGCATCGGTGGCGCCCGTCCTGGTGGTGCGCGAGAGTACGGCGGCCCCGGCCGGCTGAGCGGCCGGATTCCGGGGCACCCTCAGGACGTCCCGGCTTTCGCCGCCTTGGCGGCGCGGCGCCCCGCCGCCACGGTGCCGAAGGTCTCGCGGTCGTCCAGGAAGCCCTCGAGGGCGAAGGTGGCGGCTCCGAGGCTCACCGGGTTGTCCGGCACGGTGCTCAGCCGGAAGGTGAGCGCCTGGAGCGTCGCCGGCAGCGCGTGCGCCGCGATGACTTCGCGGGTCTGCCGCAGCAGCGGCTCGCCGAGCCGGTCGGCCACCCGGCCGCCCAGCACCAGGGCCTGCGGATTGAACAGGTTGAGGAGATCGGCCGCGGCCTCCCCCAGGTGGCGGGCGGTCCGCGCCACGGTTTCGGTGGCCACGGCGTCGCCCTCCGCCGCGGCGCGGGCGATGTTGCTGACGACGGTGTCCTCGTCGGGGTCCAGGAGGGGGCTTTCCGCGTCCAGTTCCCGTACGGTGCGGGCGATGCCGCGGGTGCTGACGTAGGCCTCGACGCATCCCCGCCTGCCGCACCTGCACTCCCGCCCGTCGCGGACCAGGCAGGTGTGGCCCCACTCCCCGGCGCTGTTGGTGGCGCCCCGGTAGAGGGCTCCGTCGACCGCGATGCCCGCGCCGACGCCGGCCCGGAGGGTCAGTACGAGGAGGTCGTCGACCTCGCGTCCGGCGCCGAACCACATCTCGGCGACGGTGCCGGCCTTGAGGGGGTTGTCGAGGTACAGCGGCATCGGGAGGCGCTCGGCGAGGAGGGAGCGCAGGGGCACGTCGCGCCAGGACCAGTAGGGCGAGAAGACGGACACGCCGCCCTCGCGCTCCACGAGACCGGGGATGCTGACCCCCGCGCCGAGGATCCGCGGGGGCGCGCCCGCCGCGTCCGAGAGGGCCTCGACCCCCGTGACGATGGCGTCGACCACGTCGTCCGGCCGGACATCGGTCTGCGATAGCGGCAGCCGTACGCTGCGCAGCACCGTCAGCGCCAGGTCGAACAGCTCGACCTGGACGGACGTCTCCGCCACGTCGATCCCTACCAGCGCACCGCGCTCCGCGTTGACCGCGAGGCGGGCCCGCGGGCGTCCGCCCTTGGAGTCCTCGTGGCCGGCCTCGCGCAGGACTCCGGCCTCCAGGAGCTCGGCGACGAGATTGGCCACGGTCGCGAAGGACAGGCCGGTCGCCGCGGCGACCTCCTGCCGGCTCACCGGGCCGGAGGCCGCGAAGACGCAGCGCAGCGCGTCGAACCGGTTGCGGCGGCGGATGTCCTGGGCGGTGCGTTTCGCCATGGGTGCGTCCTTCCATGTCGTGGCAGAGACCGTCGTCGGGTACGCCGAGCTTATTCCATGCCTTGGACGATGTGTATTTACATGGGTTAGAAGAACTCCTAGAGTTTCGTCGCACAAGAGAGGAGCGACACCATGCACCTGACCGCACTGCCGTGCGCACCCGTGCCGGGACGTCTGACCGAGGGACCCGTCTGGCACGCCGGACGCGGCGAACTGCTGTGGGTGGACATCACGGCGGGCCTCGTCCACCGGGCCCCTCTGGTGGCCCGCGACGACGACAGCGGTCTGCCGGACCTGGGGGACAGGACGACCGTCAGTCTCGACCGGCCCGTCGGAGCGGTCGCGCTCTGCGCGTCCGGAGGGCTCCTCGCGGCCGCCGCGACCTCCTTCCTGCGCGTGGACGGGGCCGGGGCGGCCACGGAGTTCGCCGCCCCCGTCGTCCCCGACGACGGCACGCCGCGACGGTTCAACGACGCCAAGTGCGACCCGAGCGGGCGGCTGCTGGCCGGCACCATGGCCTACGACGCGACCCCCGGCGCGGGCACCCTCTACCGCCTCGACCCCGACGGCACCGTGACGACCGTGCTGAGCCCCGTCACCATCTCCAACGGCCTCGGCTGGAGCCCCGACGGCCGGCTGCTGTACTACGCGGACAGCCCGACGCACCGCGTCGACGTCTTCGACCACGACCCCGTCACCGGCACCCTCTCGGCCCGCCGCCCCTTCGCCGACACCAGCCCCGCCGGCATGCCGGACGGCCTGGCCGTCGACACCGAGGGCCGGGTCTGGGTGGCGGTGTGGGGAGCGGGACAGGTCCGGGCCTACGCCCCCGACGGCGCACTCCACGCCGTCGTGACCGTCCCCGCCTCCCAGGTGTCCAGCTGCGCCTTCGCGGGCCCCGACCTGGACCTCCTGATCATCACCACCGCCGCCGACGGACTGACGGCCGCGCAACTCGCGGCGCAGCCGCACGCCGGCCGGATCTTCATCTGCCGGCCCGGTGCCACCGGCCTGCCGGTCACGCCCTTCGCCGACGACCCGGCGCAGCTCCCCGGGTCCTCCACCACCTCATACGACCTCCGAGGTTCCGCATGACGACCGATCCCCTGGCTCCCGCACTCGCCGCCGCACCGGTGATAGCGATCCTGCGTTCCCAGTCGCCCCGCCACTTCGCCGCAACGGCCGACGCCCTGCACGAAGCGGGCATCCGGGCCATGGAGTTCACCCTCACCACACCGGGAGTCCTGCACGCGTTGCGCGAGTACGCCGAGTCCAAGCCGGCCGGTACCGCCCTCGGCGCGGGCACCGTCATGACCCCGGCCGACGCGATGCGCGCCGTGGAAGCCGGCGCCACCTACCTCATCACGCCGGCCGTCTGCCCGGACGTCATCAGGGAGGGCCGCCGCCTCGGCGTCCCCGTGCTCCCCGGCGCCCTGACGCCGAGCGAGATCGTGGCGGCGTGGCAGGAGGGCGCCACCATGGTCAAGCTCTTCCCCGCCTCGGCCGGAGGCCCGCAGTACCTGCGGGCCGTCCGGGCACCCCTGCCGCACGTCCCGCTCGTCCCCACGGGAGGGATCGAACTCGACCAGGCCCCCGCCTACTTCGCCGCCGGCGCGACCGCGCTCGGCATGGGCAGCCCGCTGATCGGGGACGCCTGCGAGGGCGGCGACCTGAACGCGCTCCGGGAACGCGCCGCCGCACTGCTGGACGGCATCCGCTCGTGACCGCGCTCGTCACCCTCGGGGAAACGATGGCCGTCCTGGCCGCCGACCGGCCCGGCCCGCTCGCCTCCGGCACCTCGCTCCGCCTGGGATTCGCGGGCGCGGAGGCCACGGTGGCCATCGGCGTCACCCGCCTCGGCCACGCGGCGTCCTGGACCGGGCGGGTCGGCGCGGACAGCGCCGGCACGATGATCCTGGACGGGCTGCGCGGTGAGGGCGTCGACGTCACCCGCGCACGCGTCGACGACACGGCCCCCACCGGACTCATGCTGCGCGAGCGCCGCACACCCGACCACACCCGTGTCACCTACTACCGGCGCGGACTCGCGGGCGCCCGCCTCGACCCCGGGGACATCGACCCGGAACTCGTCGCCCGGGCCCGGGTCCTGCACGTCACCGGCATCACCCCCGCCCTCGGCGAGGGGCCGCGGGCGGCCGTACGGCGGGCCGTCGACCTCGCCCGCGCCGCCGGCGTCACCGTCAGCCTGGACCTCAACTACCGGGCCCGGCTGTGGAACCGGGAGGAGGCCGGGGCCGAGCTGACCCACCTCGTCACCCGCGCGGACATCGTCTTCGCCGGTCCCGAGGAGGCCTCGCTGGTCGTTCCCGAGGCCGACGACCCCGCCACCATGGCGCGCGCCCTGCTCGACCTCGGCCCGCGCGAAGCGGTCCTGAAGCTCGGCGCCCGAGGGGCCGTCGCGGTCGCGCACGGCGGCGAGGCCGTCCAGGACATCGTGCCGGTCACCCCGGTGGATCCGATCGGCGCGGGCGACGCCTTCGTCGCCGGATACCTCGCCGGACTCCTCGACGGTACCGATCTCCCGGGCCGGCTCCTGCTGGCCGCGACGTGCGGGGCCTTCGCGGTGGCCTCGCCAGGCGACTGGGAGGGCCTGCCGCGGCGCGCCGAACTGGACCTGCTCCACGGGGCGGACGTCACCCGCTGACCCGTGCGTCCACGTCACCCGCCTCACCACTCGACTCAACCCACTCCACCCACGAAAGACCAGCCATGAACCGATTCACAGGGCGAACCGCCGTCGTCACCGGCGCCTCGTCCGGCATCGGCGCAGCCAGCGCCGTACGTCTGGCCGCCGAAGGGGCCGCCGTCGTCCTCGCCGACATCGACGAGGCCGCGGGCACCGCACTCGCGCGGAAGATCCGCGACGACGGGGGCCGCGCGGAGTTCGTTCGGTGCGATGTCTCCCGCGAACAGGACTGGCGCGGCCTGAAGGACCGCACCCACACGCTGTTCGGCCCGGTTGCCGTCGTGCACAGCAACGCCTTCACCCACACGCCCGCGCCCGCCCACGAACTGACCGGCAGCGACTGGGACCGTGACATGGCCGTCAACCTGAAGGCGCCCTACCTGGCCGTACGGACCTTCCTCGACGACTTGCGCGCCGCCCGCGGCTCCTTCGTCGCCACCTCCAGCGTGCACGCACTGTGCAGCCTGCCGGGCTACCCGGCCTACGCCGCGGCGAAGGGAGGCATGTGCGCGCTCGTCCGCCAGCTCGCGGTCGAGTACGGGCCGGACGTGCGGTTCAACTCCGTGCTGCCCGGTCCGATCCTCACCGAGAACTGGCAGGACGTGGACGAGGAGGGCCGCCTGTTCTCCGCCCGTGCCACAGCCCTGGGACGGCTCGGCCACCCCGACGAAGTAGCGGCCGCCGTGGCCTTCCTCGCGTCCGACGACGCCTCGTACATCACCGGCACGAACCTGACCGTGGACGGCGGCTGGTCCGTGAAGAAGGAGTCCAAGTGAAGATCACCTCCCTGCGGACCTACCTCGTGGCCCCCCGCTGGTGCTTCCTGCGCGTGGACACCGACGAGGGCATCACCGGCTGGGGCGAACCCGTCGTCGAGGGCCGTGCGCACACCGTCGCGGCCGCCGTCGAGGAACTGTCCGACTACCTGGTGGGCCAGGACCCGATGCGCATCGAGGACCACTGGCAGGTCCTGACCAAGGGCGGCTTCTACCGCGGCGGCCCCGTCCTGTCCAGCGCGGTCGCCGGCATCGACCAGGCACTGTGGGACATCGCCGGCAAGGCGCTGGGCGTGCCGGTGTGGCAGCTGCTCGGAGGCAACGTCCGCGACCGGGCACGGGTGTACAGCTGGATCGGCGGCGACCGGCCGACCGACGTCGCGCAGCAGGCCGCCGCCCGCAAGGCCGAGGGCTTCACGGCCATCAAGATGAACGCCTCGCCCCAGCTGGAACTGATCGACACGCCGCGGGCCGTCCGCGACATCGTCGAACGGGTGGAGAGCGTCCGCGCGGAGGTCGGCGACGGCTTCGACATCGCCGTGGACTTCCACGGCCGCCTCACCCTCCCCATGGCGCGCCGGGTGCTTCCCCTCCTGGAGCCGTACCTGCCGTTCTTCGTCGAGGAACCGGTGGTTCCCGAGATGAGCGCCCACATCGGCGAGGTCGTGCGCTCCACCAGCATCCCCATCGCCACCGGAGAACGGCTCTACTCCCGGTGGGACTTCAAGCCGGTGCTCCAGCAGGGGATCGCCGTGGCCCAGCCCGACCTCTCGCACGCCGGCGGGATCTCGGAGGTGCGGCGCATCGCGGCGATGGCGGAGGCCCACGACGTCTCCCTGGCGCCGCACTGCCCGCTCGGCCCGATCGCGCTGGCCGCCTGCCTCCAGGTCGGTTTCGCGACACCCAACCTGCTGATCCAGGAGCAGAGCCTCGGGATCCACTACAACGCCGGGTCGGACCTGCTGGACTACCTCACCGACCGGTCCGTCTTCCGCTACGAGGACGGCCACGTCGCCCTGCTCACCGCACCGGGCCTGGGCATCGACGTCGACGAGAAGGCCGTCGAACGCGCCGCCGAGACGGGCCATCGCTGGCGCAACCCGGTGTGGCGGCGGAGCGACGGCTCCCTCGCCGAATGGTGAGGCGTTGAGCCCCCGCGCGGTACGGGCACGGCAGCCGGCCCTGCGTCAGGAGGTCCCGGTCCGGCGTCAGGAGGTCAAGGACTCCAGCCGCCGCCGGGTGGCCGGGCCGTAGACCCCCGGCGGGTCGCCACGGACGCCGTACTTCGCCTGGAAGCGCTGCACCGCGTCGGCGAGGTGCTGGTCGACCTCGCTGGGGCAGGGTCCACAGCCCCAGCTGCCCGAGGCGCCGCTGCAGATCGATGACGTGGGGGCCCGAGTCGTGCCGGCGCAGCGTCGGCTTCTCCTCGGGCGCCGTCGGCGGCGCGGGGGAGGGCGGCACGGTGCTCGGACTGCCGGATTGCTGTCCGGCGGCCGGTGCCGCGTCCGTACCGGCGGACGCGCCCGCGGCGGGCGCGGACGGAGCCGACGCGGACGGGGTGCGCACCGGGCTGTTCCCGGTCGTCGGCGTGGTGCGCCGGGGAGGGCTCGGGAGCGGGCCGGGGGACCGGGACGCCTCGGGCGACGTGCTCGGTTCGTCCTCCACATCGAGTACGTCGAGCCGGCTCGCGGGGGCCTGCGCCGTCGCCTCCCCGGTGTCCTGGCTCCGGGCGAAGGCGTACGTACCCGCGATGGCCGCGGAGCCGATCAGGGTGGCGAGGGCCGCGGTGACCCGCAGCGGCCGACGCTGCTTCGCGGGCCGGTGCGCCCGGTGACCCGCCGACCTGCTCATGACAACGGGCTGGCCGATGACGTCACCGCCGGACGGTGGGCCGCTCTCGTACGCGACCGGCGCTGCGACCCACGACACCGTGGCGGTGTCCATGGTGCTCGGTGCGCCCCCCGGCGCGGGTTCGTGCGGGGCGATGTACGGCCTGACCCAGTCGCGGTCGAACTGCGCCGGGGCGGCGGTCCGCCCGGCGCTCGCGTCGTGGTGCGCGATGGCGCAGGCGCAGCGCAAGGGGTCACCGCATCGGGGGCAGAAAGGGGTGCTCACCAAACTCCAGTCGGCTGTTCCGGGAAATGCAGAATGAGCCCTCGGCATGCCACGTCGCACCGCTCTTGAATTGCAGGGCCCTTATGTCGAGGGTGCCCCGATGGTCGTCCGCAGTGGGACGTGCGTGTGGTGAAGGAGGGAGTGAACGGTGAATCTACTGTGTGCGGAGCTCTTGAATCCAGCCCGGTCGGGGCCCAGTTGATAACGATCGGCTAAACGTCCGACCGGCGCCGCCCCGGGCCTCCCTCTGGAAGGACCCTCAGCGGCCGATGTCTTGAACTGTTCGAACTTCCGTCAATAGGACGGGCCCGCACCTGCCGTGTCAGCCTTGGGCGATCGGCCGGTGCCGCGGCCGATCGCGCAAGATCGTCAGTGTTGACTTCCTTGCGCGTGTGTCTGATTCTGTTCGGTGCAAGGGTGGTTGCGGCCGCCCTTGGCGAGGCGCGCCGACCGGGGGTTATCCCCGGCGGCGACCGCGCGCTATCCAGCCGACGGCGGGCGAAATCGAGACCGGACCTCTCTGTGCACGGAGAATTCCGGTGGCTCGCCCTGCCCGGATAAAACACGTCCGCATTTTCCAGGACGGTTTCTTGAATTCCCGCCGGAAAGAACTATCGACGGACATGTCGTGTCCTGAACAATAGGGCGACTTTCCCTCCCACCCAGGATGTCCCACGTGTCGACGAATCATCCCTCTGCTGTGGGTCGAATGACCGACCAGCAACTGTGTGACACCATCCGCACCGCGGACCCGGCCGCCCCGTCGGCCGAGACCGAGCTGCGCCGACGCCACGGCCCGAGGGTCTCCGCCTACGCGCGAACAATCTGCGGCGACCCGACAGCGGCCCGGCGCGCCGCGGACCGCGCGACGGAGCAGTTCCTCGACCTGCTGGCCGCCGCGACCGAAGCCCCGGACCAGCCCCCTCGCCTGGCCTTGCTGGCTCTGGTGTCCGCGTCCGCGTCCGCCGCACCGCCCGCGCCCGTCGGGGCGGGATCCGTTCCGCTGGACCCGGGGCTCCTGTCGTTCGTCCGCAAGGGGTTCATCACCCTGTCGCCGCGCACGCAGTCCGTCCTGTGGCATTCGGTGGTCGAACGGGAGCCGGACGAGCATGTCGCGACGATCACCGGTGATCGGCCCGAGTCCGTACCGGACCTGGCTCACCGGGCGTTGGCCGCGTGCCGTGACGCCTTCCTGAGGGTCCACCTGCAGGCGCGACCGACCCCGCACTGTCCCGCGTACGCACGCATGCTGGACGCCGCCGCGGGGCGCGCCGACGTGCGGGGGAACCCCGACCTGACGCGCCATGTCGAGGGGTGCCCCGGGTGCGCGGCCGCGCTGCGTGGCCTGGTCGCCCTCTGCGAGACCCCTGGCCCGCTGCTGGCCGGCTCCCTGCTGGGAACCGCCGGCCCGCTCTACCTCTCCGCGGCAACCCGCACGGATCAGGACGCCGACACCGAGGACACGCTGTCCCTCCCGGTCACGACAGGGACGGCGGTCGCGGGCGGGCCGGAGCAGACCGCCGGCGACCGGAAACCGTCCGTCTTTCTACGGAGGCCGGCCGGGCGGATCTCCCTGGGTGTCGCGGCGGTCCTGATCACGACGGCGGCCCTCGCCGTCGTCGTCCCGACGGCCTGGGGGCCCGAACCGCCCGCCACGGCCCAGGGGCAGCCACCGCGAGCACACGTAGAGGCGGGCGGCGCGGGGTCGCCGGCGCCGTCGGCGGGCAGGCCGCGACCTTCCACTTCCGCCTCGCCCACCCGTTCCCCCAGCGCGTCGCCGTCCGCGACGGGCCCGTCGCCCAGTAACGGGCCCACGCCCAGCCCCACGCCGACCACGGAGACCGCGACGGCCGATCCCGTTCAACCCTTCAGGGCCTCGTCGTTCGTTCCGGCCGTCAATTCCGCCACCGGTCTGTGCCTGGACGTCCGCGGCGGCACCTTCGCCAACGGCGTCGACGTGATCACGGCACACTGCCGTGCCGGAGCACCGGTCCAGCAGTGGCGCCTGGACGACAAGGGACTCCTTCGCAATGCCGCCAACCCGGGCTACTGCATGGACGCACGCGGTTCCGCAGGGGACGGCGTGGGCATCTGGTCGTGCTCGGCATTCGGCCGGCCCGAGGGGAACAACCTGGTCTTCTCCACCGATGCGACAGGACGCATCAAGCCGCGGATCGCACCGGGCTACGCCGTGACCTCCGGGAGCGGTGAGCCCGGAGCGCCCGTCACCTTCGGCCGCATGGGCCCGGCGGCCGAGCAGCGCTGGAACGAGCCCACCGGGCCGTCGACGCCGCGTCAGTAGTCAAACAGATTCGGACACGTTCCGATGGAAATCAACAGGCGGGATCCGTCCAGGTCCAGACCTGCGACGCCGTCATGCCGTGCGGCCTCCCGCCCTGCGCCCTTGCCGGGTTTCGCTCGGAGGTGCTGCTGGGGCGGTCCTGTTGCGCTGTGGCGTCCCTGGAGGTCACGGGGGTGCATCAATCCGAAACCCTCGGTTCACACTGTTGACTTATGGCGGAAACGGCGCTTTTCTCTGTTGCATCAAGTTTGAAAACGGCCGACTGTGGCGGATTCCCCCGTGAGGGATCCCCCGCCGGGAACTCGTCGGCCGAGGCCGGACACCCTCCCCGCGAGTCTCCAGGGACCTGCAGCCCCGGGCGGCTCTCTCGACGGCGGCCGGACCCCCACCCCATCGCACGTGCCCCACTGGTCGCCCGGTGCGACCCGTTCAAGCAAAGGGATCGACATGCTCACTCACCACCACCGCCGTCCGGTAGCGGCCGCGGCCCTGGGCCTGGCCACGATGCTCGTCCTGTCCTCGTGCTCCAGTGGTCAGGAGGCGACGGGCGCCGCCGCGGAGATCGCGAAGGTCGACGGGAAGATCTCCCTGACCTATCTGCAGAAGCAGGGCGACCAGGAGTACTTCATCGGCGAGGCCGCCGGCGCGAAGGCGAAGGCGAGCGAGCTCGGGATCGACCTGAAGGTGGTGAACCTGGGCAACGACGCCAACAAGACGGTGAGCGAGGCCCAGGCGGCCATTTCGCAGAAGAGCAACGGGCTGATCGTGGTCGTTCCCGACCCGGCCGTGGGCCCGCAGGTCGTACAGCTGGCGAAGACCGGCAAGGTGGCCCTCCTGACGTCGGACGACCAGATCTGCAGCACCGGCCCGGACCCCTCCGCCTGCGGCGCCGACGACCTGGTGCCCCGCATCGGGTTCAGCGGCCAGCAGATGGGCGGCGAGGTCGGCAAGCGGGCCGCCGAGGAGTTCAAGAAGGCCGGCTGGAACCCGGCGGAGACGCGGACGATATCGGCCTGGAAGCAGGACGTCACCGTGTGCACCGACCGTGTCAACGCGTCGAAGAAGGCGTTCGCGGAGGCCGCGGGCACGGCGGTGCAGAACATCGACGTGCCGACGGACAACTCGCCGACGGGCGCCCAGGACAAGATCGCCGCGACGATCACCGCCAACGCCTCCGTGAAGCACTGGGTGGTCTGGGGCTGCAACGACGAGAACGTCCAGGGCGGGGTCACCGCCCTGGAGAACGCCGGCTTCACGGCCGACAACGTGATCGGCGTCGGCCTCGGCGCCTACCTCGCCTGCAAGAACTGGAGCTCCGGCAAGCCGTCCGGGATGAAGGCCGCGCTGTTCATCAACGGCCGGGACGTCGGCGCCCTGGCGGTGCAGACGATCTACGACAAGCTCAAGAACGGCAAGGACTTCCCGAAGGAAGCCTTCGCCCCGACCAGGATGGTCGACGCCTCCAACTGGAAGGACGCGGGAGTCACCTGCGGCTGAGCCCGCGCCCGCGGCCGGGACGGGTACGGCCGCCGCACCGGCGGCCGTACCCGCCCCCGCCCAGAGCACCATCGCCGGCCGGCAGCGCCGCCGGCCCGAACGCCCCACGTAACCCCAGCTTGCGAGGCCCCCATGACCACAGCCGGTACAGAGCCACCCGCCCCCGTCCGGGATCCCGGCGAAGAGATCTCCGTCGAGAACATCACCAAACGGTTCGGTGCGGTACGGGCGCTCAGCGGCGTCACGCTCACCTTCCCCCGCGGCCGGGTGACCGCCCTCATGGGGGAGAACGGAGCGGGCAAGTCGACCCTGCTGAAGATCCTCACCGGCGACCACCAGCCCACCGAGGGGAGCATCCTCTGGGACGGGCGCCCGCGGACCCTGTCCTCACCGCACGACGCCCACGAGGCCGGGATCCGCATCATCCCCCAGGAACCCGAGATCATCCCGCACGTCTCGGTCGCCGAGAACGTGTACGCGGGGGCCCTGCCGCGCACCGCCCTGCGCCGCCTCGACCGGGCGGAGCTACGGCGCCGCATCACCGCGGACCTGACCCGGCTCGGATTCGAGAAGGTCATCCACCCCGATCAGCTGGGATCCGAACTCACCCCAGCGCAACGCCAGTTGGTGGAGATCCTGCGGGCGCTCACCGGTGAGGCAAAGGTCATCGCCTTCGACGAACCCACTTCCTCCCTCTCCGAGAACGAGGTCGAAGCGCTCTTCGGCCTGATCGACCGGCTCCGGGACCAGGGCATCGCCGTCATCTACGTATCCCACCGCATGAAGGAGATCTTCCGCCTCGCCGACCGCATCGCCGTACTGCGCGACGGCACGGTCGCCGGCGTGCTGGAGGCCCGCGACACCAACGAGGGGGAGGTCGTCCGCCTGATGGTGGGCCGTGACCTGTCCTCCCTGTTCGTGCGACAGGACGTCGCCCGTGACGAGGTGGTCCTGCAGCTGGAGGACGTCACCACGGACGACGTCAGCGGGATCGACCTCCAGGTCCGCGCCGGAGAGGTGGTCGCCCTGGCCGGGCTCATGGGGGCCGGGCGGTCCGAGCTGGCCCTCGCCCTCGCCGGCGACCGGCCCATCCGATCGGGCCGCGTGTGCCTGAACGGTCGCCCCCTGCGTCTGCGCAGCCCCCGGGACGCGATCCGCGCGAGCATCGGGCTCGCCCCCGAGGAGCGCAAGGCCCAGGCGCTGTTCCTCCACCGCTCCATCCGCGACAACACCTCCCTGGTCAGCCTGGACCGGCTGCGCCGCTGGCGCTTCGTCCAGAGCCGCCAGGAGAAGGCGGTGGCGCAGGACTTCTCCGACAGGCTGCGGGTGCGCACCCCCTCGATCGAGCACGAAGTGCGCAAACTGTCGGGCGGCAACCAGCAGAAGGTCGTGCTCGCCCGCTGGCTGCTGCGCAAGCCCAAGGTCCTGATCCTGGACGAGCCGACGCGCGGGATCGACATCGGTGCCAAGGCCGAGATCTACCGCATCATCGCCGACCTCGCCCGGGAGGGGGTCGCCCTGCTGGTGATCTCCTCCGAACTCCCCGAGGTCCTGGGCCTCGCCGACCGGATCGTCGTGATGCAGAACGGCCGCATCACCGGCGAACTGGGCCGGGCGGAAGCCACCGAGGAAGCCATCCTCAACCTCGCCATGGCGGACGACCTCGCCCCCGCCGCATCCGACCGACCGCTCACCGACTCCGCCGATGGAGACGCTCGATGACCACCACCCAGACGCCGGCCACCACCGAGACCCTCCCCGCTCCGGCGCGGAAGACCGCAGGGGCCCTGCTCACCTCGCTCGGCGGGCAGAACCTCAGCCTGATCGGCGCCCTCGTCCTCGTCCTGGCCCTGTTCGGGTTCCTCAACGACAACTACCTCAGCCTCGCCAACATCCAGGTCATCGGCGAGGCGGTGACGATCACGGGGCTGCTCGCCATCGTCCAGACGGTCGTGATCATCTGCGGCGGCCTCGACATATCCGTCGGCTCCCAGGCCGGCCTGGCGTCCGTCGTGAGCGCCATGGTCTTCACCTCCGGCGGGTCCAACCCCTACCTGGGGATGGCCGCCGCGATCGGGATCGGCATCCTCGTCGGCGTGGTCAACGGCGTCGCCATCGTCTACGGCCGGGTCAACCCCACCATCGCGACGCTCGCGGGCCTCGCCGCCTACAAGGGCGTGGCCCAGCTCGTCTCCGACGGCCGCGCGCAGGGCTACGTACTCAACGATCCCCTCTTCGTGTTCCTCGGGCGCGGGAAGATCGCCGGGGTGCCGGTAATGATCTGGATCCTGGTGATCGTGGCGCTGGCGGTGCACGTGATGCTGAAGTACACGGACATCGGCCGCAACATCTACGCGATCGGCGGCAACGACACCGCGGCGCGGCTGGCGGGCATCAACATCAACAAGTACCTGGTGGCCGTCTACGCACTCATCGGCGTGGTGGCGGCGGTCGCGGGCATCCTGCTCACCGCGCGGACCGGATCGGGGCAGCCCGTCTCGGGCAGCGAGGGCCTCGAACTCAAGGCCATCACGGCGGCGGCGCTGGGTGGCTGTGCGCTCAAGGGCGGCAAGGGCGGCATCGGCGGCACGCTGCTGGCCGTGGCGCTGCTCGGCGCGCTGGAGAACGGCCTGACCGTCCAGGGCATCAACACCTTCTGGCAGAACGTCGCCCAGGGCGCCCTCCTCGTCGCCGCCGTCGTCATCCAGCAGCGCCGAAGCGGCGAACGGGCCGTCGGACTGCCGCACTGACACGGCGAACGCGACGTACGCGACGGTGGCGCGGTCGGTCGACGAGGCCCGCCCCGCAAGGGACGGGCCTCGCCCGGCGAATGGGTCCACCGGCCTGAAACACGATCAATCACACAGAGGCCGTCGGGAATCGGGGAGAAGCATTTCGGGATGCGCCGCCGATAATTGCACGCAGGGGCAAAGGAGTGGGACGGTCACGAGGGATGGTCAATTGGATACGCATCCCGGCAAATCCGCCCTTCGGTGCGAAGGTTCGGCAGGACCGGGTGCTGCGAACCCCTTGCCCGCCGTTATTGGATGCAGTGTACAATTGATCTCTGTCTGGAATTCGCTAGAGATCATTGGGTGGGACTGTGACGGAGTCGGCACCGCTGGCGGCCCAGCGGCGGGAAGTCATCCTCGAGATCGTGCGCCGCAAGGGAGCGGTGCGCGTCGCCGCGCTCGTGGAGCAGCTCGGGGTGTCCGACATGACCATCCGCCGCGACCTGGACGTGCTCGCGAGGACCGGGTCGGTCGAGAAGGTGCACGGCGGCGCGGTGAGTACCTCGGGCACCACGGGCGACGAGCCGGGCTTCGAGACCAAGTCCACGCTCGAGTCCGCGGCCAAGGCGGCGATCGCCGAAGCGGCCGCCCAACTGGTCCAGCCCGGAAGCGTCGTGGCGATCTCGGGTGGGACGACGACGTACGCCGTCGCCCACCGGCTGCGCGACATCCCCAACCTGACCGTGGTGACCAACTCCCTGCCCGTCGCGGAGCTGCTGCGGTCGTTCGGGACGGAGGACGGGGCCGCGGCCCCGACCCTGCTGGTCACGGGCGGGGCCCCCACCAAGTCCGCTTCTCTGGTCGGGCCCTTGGCGGACCAGGCGATCCGCTCCCTGCAGGTCGACCTGCTCATCGTCGGCGCGCACGGCGTCTCCGAGCGGGCCGGGGTGACCACCCCGAACCTCGCGGAGGCGGAGACCAACCGCACCCTGATCTCCGCCGCGACACGGCTGGCCGTGGTGGCCGACCACAGCAAGTGGGGCGTCGTCGGGCTGAGCCGGTTCGCCGGCCTGTCCGAGATCGACTACTTCGTGTCCGACGACGGGCTCACCGAGCAGGCGCGCACCGTC
The DNA here is from genome assembly GCF_040651555.1 of Streptomyces sp. NPDC048424. Taxonomy (NCBI): domain Bacteria; kingdom Bacillati; phylum Actinomycetota; class Actinomycetes; order Kitasatosporales; family Streptomycetaceae; genus Streptomyces; species Streptomyces sp. NPDC048424. Next base: position 297,753 of record NZ_JBEZKE010000005.1, read on the forward strand.
CTCGGCGAACAGGTCGGCCGGCTGATCCTGGCGGAGACCCAGCGGGCCTGAGGGGCCCCGACCGCTCCGTCCAACGGCTCCCGGCGCCCCGAAAAACGTTACGGGCCAAAGTGGTATTTCTGCGTTCATCGTGGCGGGTGAGAAGCCGGACCGAAATACATTGCGCTGCACCCCACTCGGAGCCTCGGGCGGCGGCGCAAGGCATTTCCCCGCACCTCTTGGCCGCATATACGGCGTGGCGTTATGGTCCGCCGTACGGGCGCGCAGCAGGAAAGCGGGGAAGTGCGACGGTGTCGGAACAAGGACGGCTCGTGGCCGGCCGCTACCGGTTGGTGCAGCGAGTCGGCCGCGGCGGCATGGGAACCGTCTGGCGTGCCGAGGACGAGCTCCGTGCGCTCCCGACGGCCGAGGCAGCCCGGATCCTCCTCACCGACTGCGGCATCGCCGGCGTGAGCAGCACCGAGACGCTCACCAGGACCGGCGAACTGGTCGGCTCCCTCGCCAACCTCGCTCCGGACCGCCTGCGCGGTGGCGACGCCGGGGCCGCCGGTGACCTCTGGTGCCTCGGCGTCACGCTGTACCGAGCTGTCGAGGGCCGTCATCCCTTCGACCGGGGAGCGCCGATCGAGACGGCGTACGCCGTCGCCGCCCCCCCCGCCCGGCGCGCACGCCGGGGCCTGCGGTGGTCCGGCGCGGCGGCCCTGGCCGCGGCATGTGCCGTGACCGCGGCGCTGCTCTGGCCCGCGCGCTCTTCGGCGTCGGGTCCGCTTCCCCTCCGGGCGGTCGTGGAAGCACGGCAGCGCCGTCCCCGCCCGACGGCTACCGCTTCCAGGACGGGGGCGGGGTCACCCTGCCGGTGCCTGCCGGCTGGAGCCGCGACGAGCCGGCGGGAGGAGAAATCGCCTTCGTCGATCGGTCGGGCCTCCTCGGGCCGCGCGTCAGGGCCGACGCCTTCGCGGGCGCCGACGCGCTGGAACACTGGCGTACCACGGAGGAGGAGCAGACGCGCCGTGACAACCCGCGCTACGAGCGCGTGCGGATGACGGCGAGCACCGTCCACGGCAGGCCGGCACTGCCGTCGAAGGGCTCAGGCTGCCCGGTTGAGCCGACAACCAACCCTGGATTTACCGTAGTTGCTGGTCCGTCCGGCTCCCTGCCCAGCAGGTCGCGACACTTTCGGCCGGCGGGCGAGCGCCTGTGAGCGCCGTACCGGAAGGCCGACCCGCGCACCGACGCTGCGCGTGAGGGCGCCGAGCCCGTCCTGCCGTACCGGTCCCTGTGGACCGATCGTCATCACCTCCTCCTACAAGGACACATGTACATGCCCCTCGCCATACCGCTGTCGCCCACCGGTCGACCGGTCCGCCTCGTCGCCGCCTGCACCGGCGCCCTGCTGGTCGCCGGTCTGGCCGCCGCCTCCCCGGCAGCCGCCGCCAACTCCGTGTCCTACGACTTCGAGTCCCCCTCCCAGAAGTTGCCGTTCATGGCGATCAACGGCTTCGGCCGTGTCCTCGTCGGGCCCGCGCCGGGAGGGAGGTCGGGGCAGGCGGCGCGGGTGAACATCCCCAACGACGGACGTTCGTTCAAGTCCGAACTGGTCATCAAGGGCCTGGACGCGGGCAGTCATCGGTTCGACTTCGCCAACTACCTGCCCAGCGACTGGCAGGAGCGGGACCTCGACACCATCGTCGCCCAGTGGTTCAGCACGCAGGACGACGGCGAGGGCATCAAGCCCGTCGTCGCACTCTCGGTCCACGGTGCCAACTGGCAGCTGAAGGTCCACTGGATGACCAACGGTGAGATACAGGAGGCCCTCATCCCGCTGGGCGCCGCGCGTCCGGGGCGCTGGAACCGATGGACCTTCGACATCACCTGGTCCTCCGCGGGCAGGCCCGGTTCGATCCGCGTCACGCGGGACGGCGTCACCGTCGGCTCGCACCAGGGCGCCAACAACTACCACCGCGGCGAACCGCCGCACTTCAGGATCGGCGCCTACCGCCCCAACTGGCGTCCCGAGAAGGGGTCGTCGAAGCGGGTCGGAGCATCCGAAGCGGTCCTCTTCATCGACGACATCGCCATCACCAGCACGACCGCCGACTCCCGACCGGACGCACCTGCGACCACCCCGGGGGGTGCTTCCTCCCCTTCGCAGTCCCCGACGGCGCCGACCGGCCCCACCCCGACGGGCTCGCCCTCCACCTCCTCGTCCGCCTCGGCCGGCGAAGTGCCGGCCGGCGGTGACACCGTTCCCGGTGAGGCCGTACACGAGGCGCGGACCGACGCGACCGCGCACGGGAGCGCCGGTAGGATCGGCGTGGTCGGGGGCGCCGTGGCAGCCCTGGCAGGAGCCGCTTTCGTCCTGATGCGACGGCGTACCGCCAAGGGCTCGCCCCGCAGCGCACACCGCCGGGCGCGCACCTGACGAGTCCAAACGTTGACTTTATTTGTTTTCTGTTTAATCTTGTCGATGTATGGCTCGCGACAGCGCCGTACCGTACTCCGAGAGACGGGCACGTTTCCGTGAAGAGAACCTCGACGAAGCTCGCGGACGGCCGCGAGCTGATCTACTTCGACCTCGACGAGAGCGCAGAGCGCGACACGGTCGACCGGCGAGCGCTGGAGCCCGTCGACAGCCACCCGGAGCTGCGCCTGGATCCGGCCACCGGTGACTGGGTCACGATCGCCTCGCACCGGCAGGGGCGCGTCCACCATCCGCCGACCGAAGCGTGCCCCCTGTGCCCCTCGGGGAACGGGCGCCACAGCGAGATTCCGGCGGCGGACTACGAGGTGGCCGTGTTCGAGAACCGCTTCCCCTCGCTGGCGGGGCGCTTCGGACGCTGCGAAGTCGTGTGCTTCACCCCGGAGCACGGTGCCAGCTTCGCCGATCTGACCGAGGACCGCGCCCGGCTCGTACTCGACGCCTGGACGGACCGCACCGAGCGGCTCTCGTCCTTCGCCGGCATCGAGCAGGTGTACTGCTTCGAGAACCGCGGCGCGGAGATCGGCGTCACCCTCGCGCACCCGCACGGCCAGATCTACGCCTTTCCGCTCGTCCCGCCGCGGACCGCCAAGATGATCGCCGTCGCCGACACCCACCGGGCCGTCACCGGCGGAAACCTCTTCGAGGACCTGCTCGCCGAGGCCCGGGCCGCCACCTCGCGCGTGGTGCTGGCGGGGGAGCACTGGACGGCGTTCGTCCCCTATGCCGCCCGCTGGCCGTACGAGGTGCACCTCTACCCCCATCGCCGCGTCCCCGATCTCACCCACCTCACGGAGGCCGAGCGCGCCGAGTTCCCCGGGATGTACCTGGAGCTGCTGCGCAGGTTCGACCGACTGTTCCGGCAGGAAGGGGAGCCGGCTCGGACCGCCCCCACCCCCTACATCTCCGCCTGGCACCAGGCGCCGAAGACCGGCGGCCGGGAACTGGCACTGCACCTGGAGCTGTTCACCGTGCGCAGATCGGCGGGCAAGCTCAAGTTCCTGGCCGGGGTGGAATCCGGCATGGACTCCTTCGTCAACGACATCGCCCCGGAGGACGCGGCCCGGCGGCTCCGCGAGGTCGCGTCATGAGCCGGTACCTCGTCACCGGGGGAGCCGGCTACATCGGCAGCGTGGTCGTGGCCCACCTCCTCGAAGCCGGCCACCGCGTGACGGTGCTCGACGACCTGTCGACCGGTACGCCCCAAGCCGTACCCGCGGGCGCCGAGTTCGTCCGGGGCGGTCTCGGGCACGCCGCCGCCCTCCTGTCCGCCGACCACGCCGCCGTCCTGCACTTCGCCGCCTCCTCGCAGGTGGCCGAGTCCGTACGCGATCCGGACAAGTACTGGCGCAACAACGTCACCGGCTCGCTGGAGCTGATGGCCGCCATGCGGCACGCGGACGTGCGCACCCTGGTGTTCTCCTCCACCGCTGCCGTCTATGGCGAACCCGACCGGCTGCCGATCACCGACGACGCCCGCACCGCACCCACCAGCCCCTACGGCGCGACCAAACTGGCCGTCGACCACCTGATCACCGGCGAGGCCGCCGCCCACGGCCTGGCCGCCGTCTCCTTGCGGTACTTCAACGTCGCGGGCGCCCACGCGGGCCACGGCGAGCGCCACGAACCCGAGTCGCACCTCATCCCGCTCGTCCTCCAAGTCGCCCTGGGACGCCGCCCGCACATCGACGTCCACGGCGACGACTACCCCACGCGCGACGGCACCTGCGTACGCGACTACATCCACGTCGCCGACCTCGCCGAGGCCCACCTGCTGGCCCTCGCGGCAGCCCGCCCCGGCGAGCACCTGATCTGCAACCTGGGCAACGGCGAGGGCTTCACGGTCCGGGAGGTGATCGACTCCGTACGACGGGTCACCGGCCGGACGATCCCGGAGGTCGTCCGCCCCCGCCGCCCCGGCGACCCCGCGGTACTGGTCGCCTCCGCGGCCCGCGCGCGCGAGCGCCTGGGCTGGCGGCCCCGCCACACCGACCTGGACTCCATCGTGGCCGACGCCTGGACCTTCGCACGTGAGGTGACCGCATGAAGGAGGCCTTCCGGCGCATCTACGGCGCCTACCCGGAAGGGGTCTGGGCCGCGCCCGGCCGGGTCAACCTGATCGGCGAGCACACCGACTACAACGACGGCCTCGCCCTGCCCATCGCCATCCCCCAGCACACCCTCGTCGCGGCCCGCAGGCGCCAGGACGGCCGGTTGCGGCTGCACAGCGCCCAGGGGGACGGCCCGGTCATCGACCTCCACGTCGACCGGCTCACCCCCGGCGCCGTCACCACATGGGGCGCCTACCCGGCGGGGGTCGTCTGGGCGCTGCGCGAAGCCGGACACCGGCCCGGGGGCGCCGACCTCCACATCGACAGCACGGTGCCCACCGGCGCCGGCCTCTCGTCCTCCGCCGCCCTCGAGTGCGCGGTCGCCTTCGCCTACAACGACCTCTACGGGCTGAAGCTGAGCGCACCCGCCCTCGCACTGATCGGCCAGCGTGCGGAGAACGGCTTCGCCGGAGTGCCGTGCGGGGCCATGGACCAGTTGGCTTCCGCCTGTTGCACCGCCGGTTCGGCCCTGCACCTGGACATCCGCGCCGGCGCCCACGAGCAGGTCCCGTTCGCCCCGGAGGCCCAGGGGATGAGCCTGCTGGTCGTCGACACCCGGGTGAAGCACGACCTCGGCGACGGCGCGTACGCGGCCCTGCGGGCCGGGTGCGAGCAGGCCGCCCGGCTGCTCGGGCTGGCGGCACTGCGCGACCTCACTCCCGCGGACCTGCCCGGGGCGGCCGGAGCGCTCCCCGACGGCCTGGTGCCCCTGGTCCGGCACGTGGTGACGGAGAACGCGCGGGTCACCGACGCCGTCGCCCGCCTTCGGGCCGGGCACCTGGCGGCGTTGGGGCCGATCCTCACGGGCGGCCACGCATCGCTGCGCGACGACTTCCGGATCTCCTGCCCGGAGAGCGACCTCGTCGTGGACACCGCCCTGGCGTACGGAGCCCTCGGCGCGCGCATGACCGGTGGCGGTTTCGGAGGGTCCGTCATCGTGCTGGCGGAGGAGGACCGGGTGGAAGCGATCGGCGCCGCGGTCACCACCGCGTTCCGTGCGGCCGGGTACCAGGCTCCGCACCTGTTCCCGGTCTCCCCGGCCGCCGGCGCCCGGCGCATTGCGTAAGAACACGGTGAGGCCAAGCCCTGCGACGTAGACTGTTCGTTCGTGAGGAATGCCGTGCGAATGCGGCGGCGTACACGGACGACGCGCAGAGGACCGGGGACGAGATCGTGACCGAGACAGCACGCCTTGCACCGCAGCGGCGGGCTCTCATCCTCGACATCGTGCGCCGCGAGGGCGCCGTGCGGGTGGCCGATCTCGTGGAACAGCTGGGCGTCTCCGACATGACGATTCGTCGTGACCTCGACGTGCTCGCCCGCACCGGTTCCCTGTCGAAGGTGCACGGGGGCGCGATCAGCGCCTGCGTCACCACAGGAGACGAACCCCCCTTCGAAACGAAGGCCGGTCTGGAGTCGCGGGCCAAGTCTGCGGTGGCCGAGGCAGCCTCCGCCCTCGTGAAACCGGGCAGCGTCGTGGCCATCTCCGGCGGAACGACGTCCTACGCGGTGGCGGCCCGACTCCGGGACGTCGCGGGTCTGACGGTGGTGACCAACTCCCTGCCGGTCGCCCAACTGCTGCGGCCCACCGGGGCCGAGGCCGGCCCCGCGGGTCCCACGCTGCTCCTGACCGGCGGCACTCCCACCAAGTCGGCCTCGCTCGTCGGACCACTCGCCGACCAGGCGATCCGCTCCCTCCAGGTGGACCTGCTCATCATCGGGGCGCACGGCGTCTCCGAACGCGCCGGCGCGACGACTCCGAACCTCGCGGAAGCCGAGACCAACCGGGCACTGATCGACTGCGCCACTCAGGTGGCCGTGGTCGCGGACCACACCAAATGGGGCGTCGTCGGTCTCAGCCGGTTCATCGCCCTCCCGGAGATCGACTACTTCGTCTCCGACGACGGCCTCGACCCCGAGGCGTGCTCCGTCCTGAGGGATTCGGTGGGAGAACTGCTCCTGGGCACCACCCAGTCCTGAAGGCCGGCACCGACAAGGTCTCAGGCGGGATCGAGGGCCTGGATCTCGTCGAGGTGGTTCTCGACCCAGTTCCGCAGCTGCCCCAAGGGCTCCGCCACGCTGTGGCCGAGCGCCGTGAGCGCATACTCCACGTGCGGCGGCACCGCCGGGTACACGGTCCGGTCGACGAACCCCTTCTCCTCCAAGCGGCGCAGCGTGCCGGTCAGGACCTTCGGACTGACGCCCTGGAGGCGGCGGAGCAGGGCGCCGAAGCGCTGCGGCCCGTCCTCCATGGCGCCGATGGCCAGCGCGGACCACTTGTTGGCCAGCAGGTCGAGCACCCCGCGACACGGGCACTGCGCCGCGTAGACGTCGTGCTGGTCGTGCCGCTCCGACGTGCAGCCCATGACCATGGCTTCCACTCCCTGTCCGGTGCGTCGTCCACCTCGATACTTCCCCATGGGAAGTAGCCTCCCTTGCAGGTTACTACGTCCCCGGGGGTAGCGTCCGGAACGGGCCTGCGGCCCTCCCCGGCCCACCCGGAGACGAAGACCACCGTGAGAGAAGGCGGGATGAACGAGATGTCGAACGAGATGCCGAACGGGACGATGCAGGCGGTCGCCTACCGCGCGAGCCTGCCGGTCGAGGACGACGCGAGCCTGGTGGACGTCGAACTGCCCGTGCCCCGGCCCGGCCCGCACGACCTCCTCGTCCGGGTCGAGGCCGTCGCGGTCAACCCGGTCGACTACAAGGTGCGCCGCAACGACGACCCGGGCGGCCGCCCCAAGGTGCTCGGCTGGGACGCGGCCGGCACCGTCGTCGCGGTCGGCGACCGGGTCGAGCTGTTCGCGGTCGGCGACGAGGTCTACTACGCCGGCGCGATCGACCGCCCCGGCACCAACGCCCAGTTCCACGTCGTCGACGAGAGCATCGTCGGACCCAAGCCGGCCACCCTCTCCTTCACCGACGCCGCAGCCCTGCCGCTGACCTCCCTCACCGCCTGGGAGGGCCTCTTCGAACGGCTCGGCCTGCGCGAGTCGGAAGCCGGACGGGAGAGCGGCACCATGCTGGTGACGGCGGCCGCCGGCGGCGTCGGGGCCATGGTGGCGCAACTGGCGCGGGCCCTCACCGACCTGACGGTGATCGGCACCGCCTCGCGGCCGGAGAGCGCCGAGTTCGCACGCAGGATGGGCGTCACGCACGTCGTCGACCACCACCGCCCGCTGCCGCAGCAAGTGGCCGAGGTCGCACCCGGCGGCCTGGACCACGTCTTCAGCACGGCCGGCACCGACCGCAACCTCGCCGCCTACGCCGACATGCTGCGGCCCTTCGGCGGGATCGTCGCCATCGACGACTTCGGGCCCGTGGAGATCGGGCTGCTGAAGTCCAAGAGCCTCTCCTTCCACTGGGAGCTGATGTTCACCCGCTCGCTGTACCGCACCCCGGACCGGGCTCGACAGCACGACATCCTCACCCGCGTCGCCGGGCTCGTCGACCGCGGCGCCCTCGCGACGACCGCCACCACGGACCTCGGCACGGTCAACGCGGCCCATCTGCGCGAAGCCCACCGGATCCTGGAATCCGGCAGCGCCATCGGCAAGATCACCCTCACCGGCTTCTGAGCCGGTGACCAGACCCCACCCATCGCGCCGCCCCGGCGCAGTCCGACCCGAGGAGAAGGCCATGTCCCCCCGTTCCCACCCGCTCGTCGCCCTCGCCCGCGTGCGCGCGCAGCCGGCGCGCCGCCGAGCGTTGCAGGACGCCCTGGCCGCACTGGTCGAACCGTCGCGCGCCGAGGACGGATGCTACGACTACACGCCGTTCGAACTGCTGGAGGAGCCCGGCACCTTCTACGTACGCGAGACCTGGGCCGACCAGGAAGCCCTCGACTTCCACCTGGCCACGCCCCACTTCCAGGCCTTCGCAGCCCGCTTCGCAGAGCTCCTGGCGGAGCCGATCAGGCTGATTCCGCTGCGCGAGGTCCCGCTCGCCGCCACGGCCGAACCGGCCTGACGGCCGCCTGCCCGCCCGACGGCCGCCTGCCCGCCTGCCCGCCCGTCACGGGCGGGCTCCCGCAACACCTGCCAGCCGAGGAGACCTCATGCCTCGCATCGCCCGCCTCACCACAACCGCTCCGAGCTCCCGCAAGCTCACCCCGTGCGCACACCGCTACGAGCTCCCGGCGGACCTCAAGGCCCCACGCCTGCTGCGTACCTGGATCACGGCCCGGCTCGCCGGATGGCACCTGCACGGGCCGGGTGACGACCTCCTCCTGATCGCGACCGAGCTGGCCACCAACGCCGTCCGCCACGGCGGCACCCCGGCCCGGATCACCCTGGCGCTGCGCTGTCCCGACACCGGCCAACGGGTGGTGCGGCTGGAAGTCGAGGACTCAGGACCGGGTTTCGACCCCCGCGCCCGCACGCACTCGGTCCGCGCCGAGAGCTGTACGGGCCGCGGCCTGCTGCTGGTGGATACGCTGAGCAGCGCCTGGGGCGTCCGGCCGACGGCCGCCGGCCAGCTGGTCTGGGCGGAGCTGCCGACCTGACCGTCCGCGGCAGGGACTTGCCATCGCGCCAATGTTTACGCAAACATTCAAGGCGGCGACAGTCCCGCGCGATACGCGCATCCCTGTTCAGTTGAGGAGCACGCGCATGCCCCTTCTCCAGATCGAAGACGACGGATTCCGGCTCGACGGAGATCCCTTCCGCATCCTCTCGGGCGGACTGCACTACTTCCGCGTCCATCCCGACCTCTGGGCCGACCGGCTGCACAAGGCCCGTCTCATGGGGCTCAACACGGTGGAGACGTACGTGCCGTGGAACCTCCACCAGCCGTGGCCCGACGAGTTCCGCCTGGACGGCGGGCTCGACCTGCCCCGGTTCCTCGATCTCGCCGCCGCCGAGGGGCTGCACGTACTCCTGCGGCCCGGCCCCTACATCTGTGCCGAATGGGAGGGCGGCGGCCTGCCCTCATGGCTCCTGGCCGACCCGTCCATGCGGCTGCGCAGCCGCCACCCGCGCTTCCTCGCCGCGGTCGACGACTACTTCGGCCGGCTCCTGCCCCCGCTGCACGACCGCCTCGCCAGCCGGGGCGGGCCGGTGCTGGCCGTGCAGGTGGAGAACGAGTACGGCGCGTACGGCGACGACACGGCCTACCTGGAGCACCTCGCCGACTCCCTGCACCGCCACGGCGTCGACGTCCCGCTCTTCACCTGCGACCAGCCGGCCGACCTGGAACGGGGGGCGCTGCCGGGCGTGCTCGCCACCGCGAACTTCGGCAGCCGGTCGGCGGCACACCTCGCGGCCCTGCGCACCGCCCGGCCGTCCGGGCCGCTGCTCTGCACGGAGTTCTGGATCGGCTGGTTCGACCGGTGGGGCGCACACCACGTCGTCCGCGGCGCGGAGCAGGCGTCCCAGGAGCTCGACGAGCTGCTCGCGACGGGGGCGTCCGTGAACTTCTACATGTTCCACGGCGGCACGAACTTCGGCTTCATGAACGGCGCCAACGACAAGCACACCTACCGGCCGACCGTGACCTCCTACGACTACGACGCCCCCCTCGACGAGGCCGGCGACCCGACCGAGAAGTTCGCCGCGTTCCGCGAGGTCATCGCCAAATACGCCCCGGTCCCGGCCGAGGTACCGCCGCCGCGTGCTGAGAAGTTCAGCCTGGAGGCGGTGCAACTGACCGAGAGCATCGGCCTGCTGGACGCAGCGCCCGCCCTCGGGGACGCCGTCGCCTCGCACCGTCCGCTGACCATGGAGGAACTCGGACAGGGCTACGGCTTCGTGCTCTACGAGGCGGAGCTGCCGGATGCCGGTCCCGCCCTGCTCGAACTGGAGCAGGTGCGCGACCGCGCCCAGGTCTTCCTCGACGGCCAGCCGGTGGGGGTGCTGGAGCGGGAGAGCCACGAGCATGCCCTCACCTTCGCGGTCCCGCGGCCGGGCGCCGTCCTGACCGTACTCGTCGAGAACCAGGGGCGGGTGAACTACGGCCCGGGCATCCACGACCGCAAGGGATTGCTCGGCCGCGTTCTGCTGGGCGGCTCCCCGCTCGACGGATGGACCAGCCGTCCGCTGCCGCTCACGGCGATCGAGGACCTTCCGTTCGGCGCCGGGGCGACCACCCCGGCCGGGCCGGCCTTCTACCGGGGCACCTTCGACGTGGACCGGCCGGCCGACACCTTCCTCCACCTCGACGGCTGGCGCAAGGGCAGCGTCTGGGTCAACGGCTTCGGCCTCGGCCGCTACTGGTCCAGGGGCCCCCAGCGCGCGCTGTACGTTCCCGGCCCGGTGCTGTGCAGGGGGGCGAACGAAGTCGTCGTACTCGAACTCCACGCACCCGGCCCTGACCGGAAGGTGGCTTTCCGGGACGCGCCCGACCTCGGACCCGTCGAGGACTGACCGCCCCGGAGGCCGTGCGGGGCCGTGTCCCACGTCGCGGGTCCACACGGCCCCACCGGTGCCGGGGCGGGGGCGGGGCGGGTCAGACCGCCGAGCGCCGCCACTTCTGGTTGTCGCCTCCGTTGCACGTCCACTGGACGAGCCGCGTGCCGTCGGCCCATGACTGGTTCGCGACATCGACGCACTTGCCGCTGTGTTGGGCGACGAGCCGCATGCCGGTCGGGCCCGCCTGGGACGTCCTCCACTTCTGTCCGGGCCCGTCGCCGCAGGCGGTCTGCACTACGGCGGCGCCGTCATCGGGGGACGCGTCCCGGACCGCGAGGCACTTCCCGCTGTGCCGGAGCACGATCCGTACCGTGCCGTCCCCGGCGCCCTGGAACCACACCTGCTGGTTGACGCTTCCGGCCGCGCAGGACCACTGGATCAGCGCGGCGCCCTCGGCCACCGACCAGTCGGCGGCATCGGCGCACTTGCCGCTGTGCGCGACGGTCAGGGTGTTCCAGTCACCGGTGCCCCGCACGGTTCCGTTTTCCGTGGAGACGGTGATCTGCGGGTAGTAGTCCATGGACAGGGTGGTCCTGGTCGGGAACTTCAACGGCAGCCAGATGTACTGCGAGTCGTTGACCATGCCGCCCATCGAGTTGCCCCAGCGGTCGCCCATGTACAGGTAGGTGGTGACGCCGGACGTCCCCTCGACGGGCAGTACGAAGGCCGTCTGGGAACCGTAGGTCCTGCTGTCGCCCAGGTCCCGCAGCGAGCTCCAGGTCCCGGTGATGCTGTCGGCCGTGCCGTACTTCTGCTGGTTGGGGGACCAGCCGGTGGCGCCGGACGTCACGAGGAAGTAGACGCCGTCGCGCTTGAACAGGGCCGGAGCCTCGCGCGACTGGCCGGCCCACAGCTTCTGCACCCGGGTCTCGATGCCGGTGTAGTCCGCGGTGAGCCGGTAGACGTGCAGATCCGCGTTCTCGTTGGCGGCGGAGATCATGTAGCCGGTGCCGTCGGTGTCCACGAAGGTCGTGATGTCCCGGGACATGTGCCCCAACGGCCGGAAGCTCCCGCGCCAGGAGTAGTCGCCGTCGACCGTGGAGGAGACGGCCACCGCGGCACGGGCCTCGCCGTAGTCGGTGGCGCTGCCCTCCTTGTGCATCCACATGACGAACTGTCCGGTGGCGCGGTTGTACATCACCTTCGGGCGTTCGATGTTGGCGGTGGCCAGCTCGGGGTGGCTGGCCTGGGACAGGACGTGGCCGCGGAACTCCCACGTCTTGAGGTCGGTGGAGCGGTACGCGGAGACGTACCGGAAGCTGTTGTCGGGATTGCGGTCCTCTCCGAACCAGTAGTAGTACTCGTCCACCTTCACGACCCCTCCGCCATGGGCGTGGACGGGCCGGCCGGCGGGATCGGTGAATTGCGTCGCGTTGACGACGGTGACGGGGGAGGGGGAGGCCGCGGCGGTGCCCAGGCCGCCGAGGAGGCTCGCGAAGAGGGCAATCAGAACGGCGAACAGGGCTGCGATGCAGGGGGGATGACGTCGCATGAGTACCTCGCGATGGCTGGCGGGCAAGGAGGTGTCCGTGGGCGGACGAGCCCATGGCTGTGGACCCGGCGCAGATGCCGGTCCCGGTGAAATCGGTGTTCCACCTCTGTAATGTTTACGTAAACACTCAGCGGTTGGCTGCGAGTCTGGGAGCCGAGTCGGGGCCTGTCAAGCAGTCGGACGCGAATCGTCACAACCGGCACGGGTGTCGCCTCGCCGCCCAACTCCGTTCCCCATGTGGAGGTTTGGTCGGAAGGTCTGCGGCCGGGTGTACGTGGAAGGCGCCCCGGGCGGGCGGCACCGCCGTCCGGCGGCTCGTTTTTCGGCCAGCGGGCGCAGGATGCTTGACGCCCCCCACTCGGAGTGCCACGATCGCCGGACCGATGGTTACGTAAACATTTCTCATCAGGTCCTGCCCCATGGAGGCCGATTCCGGCCCGGAGGCCAGTCGTCCCGTCCTCCGTCGCGGACCTGTAGGTCACTGACACAAGGACCCACCATGTCGCTCCTGCCGGCACCGGCAAAGGCAGTCCCCCCATCCCGTTCCCGTTCACGTGCACGTCGGAACGCCCTCGTCGGCTGGGGGTTCGTCGGGCCCTTCGCAGCGGTGTTCGCCCTCGTCTTCCTGGCTCCCATCGGGTACGCGTTCCATCTCAGCCTGATGCGCGACCGGCTGATCGGCGGTACCTCCTTCGTCGGCGCGGACAACTACCTCCAAGCGCTGACCGATGCGCGCTTCTGGGAGGGATCGGCCCGCGTGGGGCTGTTCCTGCTCGTCCAGGTGCCGGTCATGCTGGGGATCGCGTTGCTCGTCGCGCTCGCGATCGACAGCGGTCGGCTGTACGGCAAGTCCTTCTTCAGGGTCGCCGTCTTCCTGCCCTACGCCGTACCGGCCGTGGTGGCCAGCCTGATGTGGGGGTTCATCTACGGCACCCGGTTCGGCCTGGTGGGCAACCTGAACGACGCCTTCGGCCTGTCGCTCCCGGACCCGCTCTCGCCCCCCTTGGTGCTCGCCTCCATCGGCAACGTCGTGACCTGGGAGTTCGTCGGTTACAACACCTTGATCTTCTACGCCGCGCTCAAGGTGGTTCCGCGCTCCCTCTACGAGGCGGCGGCCATCGACGGCGCCGGGGAGTGGCGCATCGTCACCGCGATCAAACTGCCCGCCATCCGCAGCGCGGTGGTCATCGCGACGATCTTCTCGATCATCGGGAGCTTCCAGCTGTTCAACGAGCCGAACATCATGCAGAACCTCGCTCCCAACGCGATCACGACCGACTACACCCCGAACCTCTACACCTACTCGCTGGCCTTCTCCGGGCAGCAGCACAACTACGCGGCGACCATCGCCATCGTGATGGGCATCTTCACCGCGGCCATCGCCTACGCGGTCCAGCTCCGCGGCATGCGGAAGGGCTGAGCACATGATCACGGACCCCATCGGTGTCTCCTCGGACACGAGGGAGCGCACCGTCGACTCCGGCGCGGACCCGAGCGGCGCTGCCACCGGACCGCTCAGGCCCCCGGTCGCCGCACCGCCCCGAGCGGCGCCACGGCGTCGCCGCCGACGGGCCCACACCCCGCTCGACCCCAGGCCCAGCATCCCGCTGACCCTGGTGACCGGCCTGGTCCTCGTATACACCCTCCTGCCTCTCGTGTGGCTGGTCATCAACGCGACCAAGGACCAGGAGGGCCTCCTCGACTCCTACGGCCTGTGGCTCGGCAAGGACTTCCAGCTCTGGGACAACATCTCCCGCACCCTGACCTATGACGACGGGGCCTTCGTCCGCTGGACGCTGAACACCCTGCTGTACGTCGCCGCCGGCGCGGGCGGTGCGACGCTGCTCGCCGTCCTCGGCGGATACGCGCTGGCCGTGTACGAGTTCCCGGGCCGCCGAGCCGTGTTCGCCGTCGTCATCGGGGCCGTGGCCGTCCCCGGTACGGCCCTCGCCGTTCCCACGTTCCTGATGTTCAGCGGCATGGGCCTGGCCAACACGCCGTGGGCAGTGATCATCCCCTCCCTGGTCTCGCCCTTCGGGCTCTACCTGATGTGGGTGTTCACCGCACAGGCGGTACCTTCCGAACTGCTCGAGGCCGCCCGCATCGACGGCGCCGGCGAGCTGCGCATCTTCTTCCGGATCGCCCTGCCGCTGCTGATGCCGGGAACGGTGACGGTGCTGCTCTTCTCCATGGTCGCGACCTGGAACAACTACTTCCTGCCGCTGATCATGATCAAGGATCCGGACTGGTATCCGCTCACTCTCGGTCTCAACGCGTGGAGCGCCCAGGCCAGGACCGCGGGCGGCGAGCCCGTGTTCGACCTCATCATCACCGGCTCCCTCCTCACCATCGCGCCGATCGTCGTCGTCTTCCTCCTGCTCCAGCGCTACTGGCAGTCGGGCCTGGCCGCCGGCAGCGTCAAGGAGTGACACGTCCGGCTCCGCGTTCGGCCCCTCCCGACCCACTTCATCCGCACACCGAATCAGGAGCACCACCGATGAGAACGAACAGCCGCCACCGGATCGTCGCCGCCGTCGCCGCGACGTGCGCCCTGACCCTCGGCGCCACCGCCTGCGGATCGCCGGACCCGGGGGCCGACAGCGCCGCGAAGGACGTGGCGGCAGCACTCGAAGCCGGAGGCAAGGTGACGGTGTGGGCGTGGGAGCCCACGCTCAAGAAGGTGGCCGCCGACTTCGAGAAGAAGTATCCGAAGGTGGACATCGAGCTCGTCAACGCGGGCACGAACAACAAGCAGTACACCGCGCTGCAGAACGCCATCGCCGCCGGCTCGGGAGCCCCGGACGTGGCCCAGGTCGAGTACTACGCGGTCGGTCAGTTCGCCATCGGCAAATCCCTGGAGGAGCTCTCCCCCTACGGCGCCTCCACCCACGACGGGGCCTTCACCACCGGCCCCTGGAGCGGGGTGAAGTACGGCAAGGGGATCTATGCCCTCCCCATGGACTCCGGACCCATGGCGCTCTTCTACAACAAGAAGGTCTTCGACCGGCACGGCATCGCCGTCCCCACCACCTGGGACGAGTACGTGGAAGCGGCGCGCGCCCTGCACAAGGCCGACCCGAAGCTCTACATCACGAACGACACCGGGGACGCCGGCGCCACGACCAGCCTGATCTGGCAGGCGGGCGGACGCCCGTACAAGGTGGAGGGCACCGAGATCGGCATCGACTTCGGGGACACCGGCACGGCGCAGTACACGGGTACCTGGCAGAAGCTCATCGACGAGCGACTGCTCGCGCCCGTCACCTCCTGGAGCGACGAGTGGTACAAGGGCCTGTCGGACGGCAGCATCGCCACCCTCTCCATAGGCGCCTGGATGCCCGCCAACTTCGTCACCGGTGCCCCCGCCGCGTCGGGGGACTGGCGCGTGGCGCCCCTCCCGCAGTGGACCAAGGGCGCCAAGGCGGGTGCGGAGAACGGGGGTAGCTCCCTCGCCGTGCCGAAGGCGTCGAAGAACAAGGCGCTGGCCTACGCCTTCATCGAGTACGCGACCACGGGGGCCGGCGCCACGGCCCGCGTCTCCGAGGGCGCCTTCCCCGCCACGCGGGCCGACCTGGAGTCGCAGGCGTTCCTGGACGCCCCGTTCCCCTACTTCGGGGGGCAGCAGGCCAACCGGATCCTGGCCGACGCGGCCCGTGACGTCGGCGCGGGCTGGTCGTACCTGCCGTACCAGGTGTACGCGAACTCGGTCTTCAACGACACCGTCGGCAAGGCGTACGTCTCCTCGACGACCCTGACCCAGGGCTTGGAGGCCTGGCGGGCCGCCAGTGCCAAGTACGGCACGGATCAAGGGTTCACGGTCGCCAAGTAGCAGCAGGCATCGGCGAGGGCGAGGGCGTCAGCCTTCGTCCTCGCCCTCGCCGGCTCGAAGTGCCGCCGTGTTGAGATGTGTTGATTAGATTCCGATTCTGATCGGAACCGGGCAGGATTGAGACATGAACTACCACGCCGTGCAGGACCGCTACGCCTCCATGACCTACCGCCGGGCCGCCCGCAGCGGTGTCCGGTTGCCTGTCGTCTCGCTGGGCCTGTGGCACAACTTCGGCGACAGCCGGCCGCTGGAGGTGCAACGGGCGGTGCTGCGGAGGGCCTTCGACCGGGGTGTCACGCACTTCGACCTGGCGAACAACTACGGCCCGCCGTACGGCAGCGCGGAGCGCAACTTCGGCCGTCTCTTCGCGCAGGACTTCCGCCCGTACCGGGACGAGCTGTTCATCGCCTCCAAGGCGGGCTACGACATGTGGCCCGGTCCGTACGGGGACGGTGGCGGCCGCAAGTACCTGCTGGCGAGCCTGGATCAGTCACTGCAGCGGATGGGCCTGGAGTACGTGGATGTGTTCTATTCGCACCGCTACGACCCCGAGACCCCGCTCGAGGAGACCATGGGGGCGCTGCACACGGCGGTGCGCTCCGGCAGGGCGCTGTACGCCGCAATCTCCAACTACCCGGCCGAGCAGCATCGTGAGGCGGTGGCGATCCTGCGCGAGCTCGGCGTACCGGTACTGCTGAACCAGGCCCGCTACTCGATCCTCGACCGCACGCCCGAGGACGGACTGCTGGACGCGGTGGGGGACACCGGCACCGGCCTGATCGCCTACTCGCCGCTCGCGCAGGGCCTTCTGACGGATCGCTACCTCGCCGGCGAGGTGCCCGCCGGTTCGCGGATGTCGGTCGGGCACTTCCTCAAGGAGGAGGCGCTGACGGGCGCCAAACTGGCGCAACTGCGGGGCCTGGGCGAACTGGCCGAGCGGCGCGGACAGAGCCTTTCGCAACTGGCGATCTCGTGGGTGCTGCGCGACCCCCGAGTGGTGTCGGTGATCACCGGCGCGAGCAGCGTGGACCAACTGGACCAGAACCTCGACGCGCTGCACGGGGGACCGCTGTCCGCGGAGGACCTCGCGGAGATCGATGCGCTGAGCCGCTGAACGATCCACGGGGGATCGAAAGGCGGCGCCGGGGCCCCCGGGCGGTCCCGGACGCGATGGTGAAGCCCTGTTCGGCTGCCCGCGGGAGGAACTCCCGGGGCGGCCCATCGATGTGCTGGTGCCCGAGCGGTTCCGCGATCGGCATCCCACGTCACCGGCTCGGCTACCCTCCGCCTCGTGGACGACCCGGTCCATCGCTTCGAGGTGGAACCACCCACGGATGTCCGGCTGAAGGGAGTACGGGACCTGGTAGTGGAGTCGACCGTGTACGAGTAGCCTGCGGACGAGTAGCCGCCGAACGCCCCGTCCGGGCGGTACCGGATCCTCTTCGCAGCCGAACCACCGCCTTCGCGTCGCCCGCCCGGTTGCCGCCGTCCGTGACGGCGACGAGGGCTACGGCACGTACCGTGCCGTAGCCCTCAGGTCGCTGATGATGTGTGAAAGCCCGCTAGCTTCAGGCGATCACATCCAGCGCGCGGTACAACGCGTAGAGGATGGCCGGCAGTGCTCCCACCAGCCCCGAGACGGCCAGGATGACCGTGGGGAGCCGATGGGTGCTGCGCAGCGACCTGACCACATAGCCGACCAGCGCGAAATAGGCCAGCGTGATGATCACGCCGGCCAGCAGCCCCGCCGACGAAGTCGTGAAGTGCATGACAGTGCGCACTCTCCTAACGTCCGATTGCCCAGTCCGGGTATGCATCGGCACGCGACACGAGAGACGCGTCGACGGAGCCCTTGGCTAGAGGGTCCTCGGCACCTTCAGTGGCGTGACGACGCTTCGACGGTAGCCCAAAGCGCGCCCGCTGCAATAGAGTTGAGGAAATTTGAATACGCCAAGGACCCCGGGAAGCCATCCCGGGGTACCTTTACGACGCACAGCAAACCGGACTGGGCAGTCTGGTTCAGACGTCAGTGGATCCATCCTGGCCTCCGGAGATATACGAACGCTGTACATCCTGCATACGTCGAGGAGGTCGGCCCGGGGGTGCGAGACGAAGTGACAGCAGAGGCGGACAGAACAAAGACGAGGTTCACGGTGCTCGGCCCAGTCCGAGCCTGGCACGGCAGCGAGCTCCTGCCCTCCGGGAGCCCCCAACAGCGGGCCCTGCTCGCCGCGCTCCTGCTGCGCGACGGCCGTACAGTCACCGCACCGGAACTGCTCGACGCCATGTGGGGCGAGGACCCTCCACCGCAAGCCCTGGCCGTGCTGCGTACGTACGCCTCGCGGCTCCGCAAGGTCCTCGAGCCCGGGCTGCTCGTCACCGAATCCGGCGGCTACGCCATCCGTCTGCCCCGCACCGAGGCCCTCGACCTCGGCTTCGCCCGTGGCCTCGCCGACGAAGCCGAACGGGCCCGTACAGCCGGGGACCGGGCCCAGGCCCGCACCCTGCTGAACCGCGCCTTGGAGCAATGGGACGGCGAGCCACTGACCGGGGTTCCCGGCCCCTTCGCGGAGAGCCAGCGGACCCGGCTCGAAGAATGGCGGCTCCAGCTACTGGAGACCCGTCTCGACCTGGACCTGGAGGTGGGCCTCCACGCCGAGGCCGTCTCCGAGCTGACCGCCCTCACCGCCGCCCACCCGCTGCGCGAACGCCTGCGCGAGCTCCTCATGCTCGCCCTCTACCGCAGCGGCCGACAGGCCGAGGCGCTTGCCGTGTACGCCGACACCCGCCGATTGCTCGCCGACGAACTCGGCGTCGACCCACGCCCCGAACTGTCCGCGCTGCAGCACCGGATCCTGCGCGCCGACGCCGAACTCGCCCGTGGCGAAGCCCTGGCCCCTGCCCCACCGTCCATTCAGGTACGGCCCGCCCAGCTCCCGGCAACCGTGCCCTACTTCACGGGTGCCGCGAACCGCATCCACGAACTCAGCGACATCCTCGCCGGCGCGGAGGGCCGGGTCATGGCCGTCTCCGCGGTCGCGGGCATGGGCGGTGTCGGCAAGACCACCCTCGCCGTTCACGTCGCGCACGCCGCCCGTCCGCGCTTCCCCGACGGCCAGCTCTACGCCGACCTCAGGGGCAATGAGCCGCGCCCCGCCGAACCTGCGGCGGTCCTCGGCGCCTTCCTGCGCGCCCTGGGTACCCCGGATGCCGTCATTCCCGACACCGCTGACGAGCGGGCCGCGCTCTACCGCTCCACCCTCGACGGCCGCCGCGTCCTGATCCTCCTCGACAACGCCCGTGACGCCGCCCAGATCCGCCCGCTCCTACCGGGTACTCCGGGCTGCGCCGCCCTGATCACCAGCCGGGTCCGCATGACGAGCCTCCCCGAGGCGCACCTCGTCGACCTCGACACCATGAGCCCCGAGGAGGCGCTCCAGCTCTTCGCCCGGATCGTCGGTGCCGAGCGGGTCGAGGCCGAACGCCAGGCCGCCGGCGATGTCGTCGCGGCCTGCGGCTTCCTGCCGCTCGCGATCTGCATCGCCGCGTCCCGGCTCGCCGCCCGCCGCACCTGGACCGTGTCCGTCCTCGCCGCGAAGCTCGCCGACGAGCGCCGCCGCCTCGACGAGCTCCAGGCCGGCGACCTCGCCGTCAAAGCCACCTTCGAGCTCGGCTACGGACAGCTGGAGCCCGCCCAGCAGCGCGCCTTCCGCCTCCTCGGCCTCGCCGACGGACCCGATATCTCGCTATCCGCCGCAGCCGCCGTACTCGACCTGCCGGAGTCCGACGCCGAGGAAATCCTGGAAACCCTGGTGGACTTCTCCCTCCTGGAGTCCGCCGTGCCCGGCCGCTACCGCTTCCACGACCTCGTACGGCTGTACGCGCGCGCCTGCGTCGAACGCGACGAGCAGCCGCCGAGCGACCGGGACGCCGCCCTGGACCGGCTGCTGGACTTCTACCTGGCCACCGCCTCCGCCGTGTACGCGGTGGAGCGCCCCGGCGACAGGCTGCCCGCGCACCTGTCAGCCACGCACCATCCCGGGCTGCGCTTCGCCGAGCCGCGGGCCGCCTTCGACTGGTTGTACGCGGAGGCGGACCCACTGCTGGCCTGTGTCCGGCAGGCCTCCGTGCGCTCGACCGGGCAGGGTGACGTGCTGCGCCGGGCCGTGGACCTGCTGTGGGCGGCGAAGGACCTCGCCGAATCGGGGGCGAACTCCAAGCAGTACGAGTCCGCCGCAGTGGCCCTGCGCGACGCCGCGCAGGCCGCGAAGGACCCGCACGCGGAGGCTCGGGCCCGGACCGCCCTCGGCAATGTCCACCTGGTCGCCGGCCGATTCGGCGAAGCCGACGACGAGGCATGCCAGGCCGTGGCCTTGGCCCGCGAGTGCGGCGACCCTCTGGCTGGCTGCTGGGCCTCCAACGACCGCGGGATCATCGCCCTGTACGAAGGCCGCCCGCAGGACGCAGAACGCCACCTGCTCGAAGCCTGGGGCAACTTCCGTCAGGACGGCAACCGCGTCGGCGAGGCCAGCGTCCTGTGCAACCTCTCCCGCGTCCGCGTGACTCTGGGCAGCCTCGACAGCGCGATAGACCTCGCCCAGCAGGGCATCGCCATCTACGACGAGATGGGCCTGACCCTGCGCCTGGCCAACGGTCGCTATGCGCTCGGTATCGCCCTCACCCAGGCAGGCCGCCTCGCAGAGGCCCTGGACCAGCTCGACCAGGCTCTGTCCCTCTTTCACGACAACCGCCAGCGCCTCTGGGAGGGCGTCACCCACTTCCGCCTCGCCGAGGCCCACCTCGCCGCCCATCGCCCCACCGGGGCCGCTGCCCATGCCGAGCAGGCGCTCGCCCTACACGCTCTCGGCGGCGAATGGCGCCGTGCCACGATCCTCGTGGTCCTCGGAGAGGCGCTCAGCGAAATGGGCCACACGGGCAGGGCGACCGCGTGCTGGCGCGAGGCTCTCGGCATCTTCGAGAACCTCGGAGTCCCCGAAGCGGAACACGTGCGGCAACGCCTCGGGCCAGAGGTCCCCTCCGCCGTCTGACCGACGCTGCGAACGACAGCCCCGCAGACAACCGTCCGCGGGGGACAACGGAGCACCCATGAGTGCTGAGCGATCCCGGCATCCCAAAGGTGTCACCGTAGGGACTGTGACTCGGCCCGGGTCTTGGGGACCTCTCCGGCCTGGATGGCGGCGAAGTCGGCGTAGGTCCGGGCGACTGCTTCGGGGTACGCCTCGTGCTTGGCGTGCTCGGCGAGCGCCCGTAGATGCTCGCCACGGAGGGGTTCTGGCCCTTGCGCTTGCCGTTGGGGGCCGCAATGCTGAGCCCCTCCAGCGTCGACTCGCGGATGTTCTCCCGCTGCATCTCCGCCATCGCTGCGAAAAACCCACGAGGCCGTCTCGCGCATGCGCAACGATCTCGCCCGATTCGGCTGAGCCGCTCGGCTCAGCCGGTACTGGCGAGTCGGAGGTCGGCGAGACGACGCTCCCTGCTCGTTGGGGTCGGTCAGAGAGAATTCGTCGAGGACGATCGCTGGCCAGGACCTTCTGCGACTCCTGGTGGTACTGGGGGCGCGCACCCATGCTGGAAGGCACGCGGTCGGGTGCGCTGACCTGCGCTTTTCTGAAGCAGGCCGACCAGTCGAGGTCAGCCCAGGAGGCGCCGTGTCCCGCGCGGAGATCATCCCGGCGGGGCGAGCGGTGGGAGGCTCCGCGCGACCCTCTCCGGGCCCTCGACGTTTCCCAGGTATGACCAGCTGGGGTCAGCTTTGCCAGGACCAATGCCGACTTTGGTGACAGTTCGTCAGGTCGGTCGGTGCCCTACGGCGGTCCTGAAGAAGGCGTGGACCGGGCTCACAGGTGTGGCGTGACGCCCTGTACGGAGCGTGACGGTCAGAGGATTTGGCGCATCGCCTCGATGCAGGTGGCGCGTGTGGGGTTCGAGCGGTCGCGGGGGTAGGCGCCCTGCCCCCACGGGTTGACGGCCCATCCGCGCGGTCACTGGTCGCGATTGCCGTCGCTGTCGAGAGCGTCGGCCGGCAGTAGGCGGTAACGGTGCAGGATGCCTGCCAACTGCTCGGGCTCGACATGCACCACGGCTGCGGGTCCGTCTTCTGCCGACACCCTGAACACGGGCCAGTGCTCAGGATCGAAGAGACCTCGGACTGGGCATCGGCATCGGCGCCGTCCTCACCGAACCACTCTGGAACCGGCCGCTCTGCACATCCCCCGTCGCTGCACACCGCCAAAAGGGGTGGCTCGACCAGGAGCCCGGGTGGAGCAGCAGTGACTCGGCCGGCACCAACGGGCCGACGTCGGGCGCAACTGACGTGCCCGACGCAATTCGCCGGGCAGGAACGCCAGTACGTACCAGCACGGCGACGGGCCCCACTTGACCCTGAGCCCGGATCACGCGTGCCGGGACGCCTGGAGGGTCCGCCTCACCGGCCACCTCGACCAGGCCGTGTCCGTCACCTGCAGCACCGCTGCGGCGCCTGTCGTGCGGTCTGCCCGAGCCGGAAGTCCGGGCAGACCGCACCCTCCACGCAGCAGGCTCCGGCTCAGCAGCCGCCGCAGTTGTAGAACGTCACGTCCCAGTGGTTGCCCTCGTCGGCGTAGATGTTGCCGGCGCCGGACTTCCATTGCGGGGCGCCGTCACCGCGCACCCCGACATAGGTGAACGTGTTCTTGATGTAGTTCCCGACGCACGTGTACTTGCTGAAGTCGAGCTTGTAGCCGTTCCAGTGGGAGTAGGTCCCGCCGGCGTGGCCGGTCTCGGTGCCGCCCGTGATGTTCAGAGAGCAGCCGCTGGCGCTCTTGAGGGTCTGCGCGCCCTTCGCCGTGGCGAGGTTGAGCTGCTCGAAGGACGTACAGGTCGGGTTGTTGCGGTCCGAGCAACCACCGGACGAGGACCAGGTGATCCCGGAGTCGCGGAACATCGAGGTCGCGGTGGCGTGGCTGATCTTGGTGGCTGCTTGGGCCTCGCCGGCGCCGATGCCAGGGGCGAAGAGCGCCCCGAGGACGAGGGCGAGGGCGGTGAGGACGGAGCGGAGTGTGTTTCCTCGCGTGCGGCTCGGGGCGGTGTCGCCGGTCTGGGGACCGGTGGGTACGTGGGGGGACTTCATGAGCTCTCCTCCTGGTGCGGATCGCGGGGGTGCGGAGCGGTGGACCAGCGGGTCTACCCGCGTCGACTTCGGGGCGCGGAAGGCCCGGGGTGTGGCCCGGGGGAGATCACACGGCGGAGCGGAAGGCCGGCAGGTATCCGCCGGAGTGGCCCGCGGCCGTGGGGTGGTAGCTGTTGGAGACGGGCACCGAGACGCTGTGCAGCCAGGCGTTGCCCGAGCAGATCTCGTGGCCGGTGAACTCGTCCACGACGCTGGAGTAGGAGAATCCCGCGTTGGCGGCCTGCTTCGCGAGCATCCCGTTGAGAGCGTCGCTGCCGCGGTTGATCGCCGCGCGTTCGGTCTCGCTCAGGCCGGCGACGCAATTGCCGTTCAGCTGGTAGAAGCGCGGGTAGCCGAGCACGACGACATGAGCCTGCGGCGCCTTGCTGCGGATGGTGCCGTAGAGGGACGACAGGCTTCCGGGCAGGGTGTTGTTGATCTGTGCGATGGCGTTGTTCACCGCGCTCACGCACGTCGCCTCGCTCTGCAGGACGCAGGTCTGCATGACGTTCGCGAACCCGACGTCGTTGCCGCCGGCGGTGACGCTCACGAGCGTGGTGGAACTGTTGAGCGGGGCCAGCTGGCCGCTCTTGACCGTACTCGTCGTCGCTCCCGAACAGGCGGTGAAGGAGAACGAGGCCGGGGCGTTGGCCGCCGCCCACAGGTACGGGTAGGCCTTGCTGCTGCGCTGGCAGCTGCCGCTGTCGGACAGGTAGCTTCCGGCGCCCACCCCTGAGGAGTAGGAGTCGCCGAGAGCGACGAAGCGCTCCCCCGCCGCCGGGGCGGCGGAGGCCTGCTGGGTCAGTCCCAGGGTCGCGGCCACGAGGGCCGACAGGACGGGCAGGACCCGTCTCAGTTTTGTAGCGTGCATGACAATCCACTCCTTGGCGTTGTGGGGAACAGGAGTTGTTGAAGAGTCACTCTTCTAGCAGTGACGGACGCCCTTGCGATAGGCGTGTGAAGCGCTTTGTTACCGGGCGCCCCGCCGAGGCCGACTGCACCCCGCCTGCTCCCGGGGCAACTTCAACGCGCCCGCGAGCCGCGCCCCCACGGCACCGGCAGCGGCAGCGGCAGCGGGCGCTCGTCCTCGAAGTACTCATCGATCGTCCAGGCCCTGGACCCGATCCGGCGCCGCCCGTCGCGCCGGTCCCACTGCTCGACTGCTCGCTCGGCTCCGCCGGCGAGTCGACCTCCGGCACCGGCTCGCGAAGTGGTTGCGCCGGAAGTAGCCCATCTGTCCCTCGACGCCGCCCATCTCGTGGGCGCCCTCGATGCCGGCCGGCAGGAGAAGCTCTCGATCCCGAAGTGCGACTTGAAGGCGATCCGCCGATCTGCCTCCAGCTGCGCCCGGCTCGGCCCCAGCGCCCGCGCGACGGCCGTCTGCCGGTTGTCGTAAAGAGAGCAGGTGGCACGTCACCAACTCGCCCGCGAGCCGCACGGTCACGTCGCCTAAGTCGACCCACGCCAGGGCGGTGACCGCCGGGTGGACAGGGGCACCCCTTCCTCGGCGCGGGTGCATTTCGGTGGGAAAGCCGGGGGAGATTCCCCTTTCTGAAATGATGCAGAGTTACGCGGCGTGCACGCTGGGCTATTTCAATATCTTGACATCGTGTCCAATAAAGGGGCGCGATGTGCCAAGTTTACGTAAAGTCGTGCGCCGTCGAGCGGGTGTGAATGGCCTGGACCAAGGCTTTGACCGGCCACAACTCGCATGTCCTGTAGGTAGATTGATGACCCGTCACATGACTGCCTCTAGGTTATTGAATTCGCGACATCTTTGTGCGTGGGGCGATGGCGTTCAGAACCCTTGATCTCTCTGGCAGGATTCCCGGCACCCAAACCACTCGAGGAAAGAGGCGTGGTTGTGCGTGGCCGCGGAACACCTGATACTCGGCTTCGCCGGCAGTGCAGGGCCATCGAACCGCCCGGATGTGACACACGGTCAGGCGGAGGCGTCGGGCCGTAGCCGTCGGGGTGGATGGTCGGCGGCGACGGGTGGCGTACCGACCGGCGATGTCTTGTTCACCCCGGCTCACCACGGCTGCGTCTGCGCCAACACGGCGCCGGGCCCGAGCCATTTGGAGACCCGAGGTCGCGCCTCGGCCGTGGCCGTGACGGTCAAGTCGTCCGCCTGTAGGTCTCTGCTCGGACGAGTGTGGTCGACCTCGTTGCCGTCCACCGGTCCCCGAGACCGTGGCGGCCGCGCCGCCATCGCCGTGCCGCGGCACGCACGCCGAAGCCGTTCGGGGCCGCCGTGATGATCCTGCGCCGTTCCGTCGGTGCCAACGGCTCGGTTCCCATAGGCGAGCTGACCGCTCGTCATTGTGTGGAGCATCGCCCCGGCAGGCGAGTTCCGCGTTCTCAGATCAAGGAGCATGATGCACAAACGCCGCGCGTCCCGCCGTAAGAAAGCGCTGCTGGCCGCGATCACCGCCGCACTCTCCGGCGGTCTGCTGTTCGGCTTCAACGCCCTCGCCCAGGCCGATGTGGTCATCGGCACGGTCATCGGCGGCCAGGGCAACTACCAGACCGTCAACCACCGGGCCAAGCCGTCCCTTTCGGCCCAGGTGAAGGGGTCCTCGAGGGTAGGCGCCAAGGTCCGGATGTCCTGCCGGACGACGGGCGACACGGTGGAGAACAACCCGAGGTGGATCTACACCGGCTCGTACTACATCGCCGATGCCTTCATCAAGGAGAACACCACCCCGCTGCCCGTCTGCGGCTCGACGCCAAACCCACAACCCACGACTGCGAAGACACTGAAGATCGACATGCAGAAGCAGGTCAGGACCCAGTGGTGCTGGGACGCCTCCGGCGTGACCATAGCCCAACACTGGGGCCGCTCCGTCAGCCAGGAGCAGTTCTGCCAACTCGCTGCCCAGGGAACCTGGGTGAACTGCAACAACCAGCCCGCCACGCTGGAGGACATGGCCAACGGCCTGGCCAGGCTGGGGCTGACGAACAGTGGCCGCAGCCTGTACCGCAACGCCTCGTTCGGTGAGTCCGTCGCCGAGATCGACGCGGGCCGCCCGTTCGCCGTCAGATTCGGCTGGCGCACCGGCGGTGGTCACATGAACGTCATCTACGGCTACGACAGCGCCACCAACATGATCGCGGTCGGCGACCCGTGGCAGACCACGCAGACCTACACCTGGTGGAACCACTCCACTTATGCGAACAACAACTCGTTCCAGTGGACCCACTCCCGCATCGGCATCCAGGGCTGAGGAGCAGACCGACCGTGCAGATCACGCGACACACCAGGCAGGCGACACCCCGCGCCGCCGTCCTCGCCACGGCCGCACTCGCCGCCGCCCTGTGCGGAATCGTTCCCGCACAGGCTGCGGAGGGAGAGGGCATCGCGGGTTACGAGTCCGCCCGGCAAACCATCCAGAGCAACCAACTCCGCGACACCGTCTCCCGCTTCCTGGTCTCGGCCCGACAGCCCCGTACTGCCCCCGCCGCGGACGGTGGCACCCTCGGCGTTCCCGGGAACGCACCCGCCGCCGTCGCCGCGCCCCCCGGGTTCGATCTGAAGGACCCGGTGCCGATGTTCGAGATCAGCCCCGAGTTCGTGACCGGCAAGGCCCAGGCGACCCCGCAGACCGCGCTCCGGCTCTCCTACCTGGCCTCCCGGGTGAACGCCGCCGACGGGAAGCACGCCGCCGTATTGCTCGCGCCCATGGGGAACGCCGCCACACCCGGGAGCGGCGTGCAGAACGTCGGTGCCGAGGGCTGGCAACTGGCCGGGATCCGGGACGGGGACGCCGAGGTCGGCTTCGCCGAGCGCGGGACTCCTCAGGCCCGCACCTTCACCGAGCCGCAGATCCACGCCTGGTACCGGCTCACTGCCGAAGGCCTGGTCGAGCCGCTCAACGAGGAGGCGACCACCGGCCTCGGCGGAAAGCGCGGCATCCCCCTCGCTGCCTACCAGAAGCTGGTCACCGCCCGCTACGGCGACAAGATGCCCGGTTCGGAGTACGACCGCAAGGGCCTGGCCGGCGGATACGGCGGCCTCGTGGAGGACCAGCCGGAGCAGGTCTCCACCGCATCCGCCCAGCCCGCCGCCGATGAGCCCTGGCACCCGATGGCCGCCATCGGGTTCGCAACCCTGGCGACCATCGGCGGCGCGGTGCTGTACGCGCGCCGTAGGGGAGCTGCGACCACCCGCTGACCGGAAACGTGAGGCCGAGCCCCGTCCGTGTGCTGAGCGCGACGACTTTCATCGCCGAGCTCAGCAGCTCGGGTGGGCGACCCGGCCCCGACACGAGGGATGCCCCGCCGGCGCGCCTCGACCAGCGCATCCTCGCCCTCGACAGCCCCGTCGCCTCACCGAATCGGCATGCTTGCGGCTGATCGCGGAGCCTGACAGGGGCCGACCTTTTGCTGACGCTGGAGGGTGCAATGCGTTCCTGACCTGCACGAAGACGGATATGCGGGACATTCCCTCGCTGCTGCGCAGCCACAAGTCGCGGAAGGTTCGGACGAGAGGCGGGGGCGGGGTCGGGTGAATGGTCCAGCGTGTCGGCCGCGGCGTCGACCAGGAGCCGGGCCGCCTCGGGGTCTGGCGAACGTACCGTGCGGTAATGATCACCCAGCCCGTGCCGACGAGTGTCACGGCCCGCGAGCGCAGGCGCTTGCACAGCGGTTGCTGGGTCCAATCGAATCAACGATCCGGACGCTCGTGTGAGCGAGGCCCGGTGACGGCGCCTGTCGCGCGGTTCCCGGCGCGATCAGGTAGTCAGGAAGGGTGAGCAAGGACGGGACCGACCCCTTCGTGCATGTCCGGGGCGCCAGTGAGAACAACCTGCGGAACATCGACGTCGACGTTCCGCGGGACGCGATGGTCGCCTTCACCGGTGTCTCCGGTTCGGGCAAGTCCTCGCTCGCGTTCGGCACGCTCTACGCGGAGGCCCAGCGGCGCTACTTCGAGTCCGTGGCACCGTACGCCCGAAGGCTGCTGCAACAGGTCGGTGCACCGCACGTGCTGGAAATCACCGGACTGCCACCGGCCGTGGCCCTGCAGCAGCGGCGCGGGTCGCCCAGCTCGCGCTCGACGGTCGGCACCCTCACCACGCTGTCCAATCTGCTGCGCATGCTGTACTCCCGCGCCGGCACCTATCCGCCCCGGGCCGCACGGCTGGAAGCCGAGTCGTTCTCACCCAACACCACGGCCGGTGCCTGCCCCGAATGCCACGGACTGGGCGTCGTGCACGACGTCGCCGAGGACCTGCTCGTCACGGACCCCTCGCTGAGCATCCGCGAGGGGGCGATCGCCGCCTGGCCGGGCGCCTGGCAGGGCGCCAACCTGCGCAGTGTCGTGAACGGCCTGGGTATCGACATAGACCGGCCGTGGCGCAGGCTCAAGAAGAAGGACCGGGACTGGCTGCTGTACACCGACGAGCAGCCCTCCGTGTACATCGAGCCGGAGGAGGACCGCGTCGACTACGGCTACCAGGGCAAGTTCTGGAGCGCCCGCAAGCACGTCATGCACGTCCTCGCCGACTCCAAGAGCGAGAAGATGCGCGAACGGGCGCTCCGGTTCGTCAGGAGTGTGCCCTGCCCCGAGTGTCACGGCAGCGGACTGCGGCCCGAGGCGCTCGCCGTGACCTTCGCCGGACGTTCCATCGCCGAGATCAACGCGATGCCGCTCATCGAGGTCGTGGGGCTGCTGCGGCCCGTCGCGGGGCGGTCCGAGGCCGACGCCACCACGT
Organism: Streptomyces sp. NPDC048424; assembly: GCF_040651555.1. Classification (NCBI taxonomy): domain Bacteria; kingdom Bacillati; phylum Actinomycetota; class Actinomycetes; order Kitasatosporales; family Streptomycetaceae; genus Streptomyces; species Streptomyces sp. NPDC048424. The sequence continues at coordinate 326,956 of NZ_JBEZKE010000005.1, forward strand.
CGACCGCCCGATCCGGGGAGACGACCGAGGTCGCGGTCCGGATCTGCGGCGATCTGGTCGCGCGGGTCGACGTACTGCTCGACCTGGGCCTCGGATATCTCAGCCTCGGGCGCCGCTCGACGACCCTGTCGCCCGGCGAGGCGCAGCGCCTGCGGATCGCCACCCAGCTGCGCTCGGGGCTGTTCGGCGTCGTCTACGTCCTCGACGAACCCTCCGCGGGCCTGCATCCGGCTGACGCGGAACCGCTGCTGGACGTGCTGGAGCGCCTCAAGGCGGCGGGCAACTCGCTGTTCGTCGTGGAGCACGACATGGACGTCGTACGGCGGGCGGACTGGGTGGTCGACATCGGCCCCGGCGCGGGCGAGGGCGGCGGCCGCGTGCTGTACAGCGGCCCGGTCCCCGGTCTGGAGCGGGTGACGGAGTCGGCCACGAGCCAGTACCTGTTCGGGCGCGCCGAACCGCTCGAACACCGCCCGCGCACACCGCACGGCTGGCTGCACCTGAGCGGCGTCTCCCGCCACAATCTGCACGACGTGTCCGTCGACGTACCGCTGTGCGTACTGACGGCGGTGACGGGCGTGTCCGGTTCAGGAAAGTCGACACTGGTGACGCAGGTGCTCGCCGAGGTCGTCCGCGGCCACCTCGGACTCGTACCCGAGGAGCCCGATGAGGCGCAGCTGGTCGTTGACGTCCAGGACGCGTCGGGGGTCGAGTCGTTCGACCGGCTGGTCCGGGTCGACCAACGGCCCATCGGCCGAACTCCCCGTTCCAACCTGGCCACGTACACCGGGATGTTCGACGCGGTGCGCAAACTGTACGCGGCGACGGACGAGGCCACGGCGCGCGGCTACTCGGCCGGGCGGTTCTCCTTCAACGTGCCCGAAGGCCGGTGCGAGACCTGCCAGGGCGAAGGATTCGTCGCGGTGGAACTGCTCTTCCTGCCCGGCACCTACGCACCGTGCCCGACCTGCCAGGGTGCCCGGTACAACGCCGAAACGCTGGAAGTCACCTACCGGGGCAAGAACATCGCGGAAGTGCTGGGGTTGTCCGTCGACGCCGCGGCCACGTTCCTGTCCGCCGTCCCGGCCGCCTCCCGCAGTCTGGAGACGTTGCGCGAGGTGGGACTGGGGTACCTGCGGCTGGGGCAGCCCGCGACGGAGCTCAGCGGTGGTGAGGCACAACGCATCAAACTGGCCACCGAACTGCAGCGAGCCCGCCGCGGCCACGCGCTCTACCTGCTCGACGAACCGACGGCGGGGCTGCACCCCTCGGACGTCGCGCTGCTGCTGCGACAGCTGCACCGGCTCGTCGACGCCGGCAACACGGTCGTCCTCGTCGAGCACGACCTGGACACGATCGCCACCGCCGACTGGGTCATCGACCTGGGGCCGGGCGGCGGCGACGCGGGCGGGCGGGTGGTCGCGGCGGGCCCTCCGGCCAAGGTGGCGAGAGCCCGCCGCAGCGCCACCGCGCCCTACCTCGCGGCCCGACTCGCGCGCTCCTGACGACGGCGCGAGGGGCTGCGCACCGGTCAGCCGGGTTCGGGGCCGGATGGGACTCATGCCGTGTCGCGTTCAACGATGTCGTTCTCCTGCCTGTTCGCCCAGCACGATCTTCCACACCCGGGTCGCCACCTGGAGGTTGAGCCGGTCCTCGACGTTCGCGAGGTCGTTGCCGCTGATGTTGCGGATGCGCTGGAGCCGATAGCGCAGCGTGCTGCGGTGGATCGCGAGGGATTCGGCGGTCTCGTCGTAGTTGCCGCCGCAGTCGAAGTACTGGGAGAGCGTCTCCACCATGGCCGTGTGGTGCCGGGAGTCGTAGTCGATCAGCGGCCCGAGCCACTCGTGGACGAACGTCTCCAGTTCCCGGTAGTCGTTGCCGGGTCCCAGGATGCGGTAGAGGCCCAGCTCGTCGAAGAACGTCGTGCCGTGGTGCTCGCGGGAGTGGCGGCGCACTTCCAGGGCGCGCTGCGCCTCCTCGTAGCGGTGGGGGATGTCGTCCAGGGAGTCGCAAGGGGAGCTCACGCCGATGGTCCCGGACCGTGTCCCGGTCTCCCGGGCGAGCGCCTCGTACAGTGCGCGGGCGTGCGGCCGGTCGTCGGCGACCAGGACCACGTGGTCGGAGCGCCGGGTCAGCAGCGAGTGCATGCCCACGGCAGAGGCCGCCCGGCCCACGGTCTGCGCGAAGGAATCGTCCGCCGTCCGGTTCGACCACTGCACCACGACGACGTAGTGGCGGCGGTGCAGGTCGTGTCCGACTGCCTCGGACCGGGCGTAGGCGCTCGCCTCGTCCGTTCCTGCCAGGAGGTCGTCGGCCAGCTCGCGGTGCAGCCTCGACTCCACTTCGGCCAGATTGCGCAGGTGCGCCAGCTCCGGGGCGAGTGACGCGGCGCCGTCCTCCAGCGCGCGCAGGGTGTGCTCGTCGGCCTCACCCCGGACGTCGACCAGGGCCAGCACGCCCAGGACCTCGCCCTGCGGGCGGACCAGGGTGACCAGCCGGTCCTTCACCCGCACCGGCCCGGCCTGACGGCCGACGGCGGACAGCATTTCGTCCTGGCGCACGGGGTCCGGTTGGGGATAGGGGTCGGGGCGATCAGGACCGGTCCAGGACCTCAGCCGACCGAAGCGGTCCTCGACCAGCGCGGGGAGTCCCGTGAGCCCGTGCAGTGCGCGGGTGAGGGCTTCCTCGCCGCCGCCCGAGGCGGCGACGTCGGCCAAGAGCGCGTGAACAGCCTGCTGGTACTCCAGCTCGGCCACGACAGAGATCAGCCGTCCCTGGAGGGCTGTCCGCTCCTCCCTCAACCGGTGCAGCTCCAGCGCGTCCTCGCGTTGATGGCGGTGTGCGAAGGCGACCGACAGCGCAGCGGCGGTGTGCTGGACGAGCGTGGCGAGCAGGGAGCGCTCGGCGTCGGTGGGCCGCGAGTGGGACGTCACCACGAGGTAGCCGTGGAGCCTCTCAAGCCCGCGTAGCCCCAGGGCCCGGCCCCAGGGCCGGCCGGGCACGGTCACAGGGCCGTCCTCCCCGGCCAGCTCCCGTACCCTCCGGTCCACGGCCAAGGCATGGACCTGCCCGTTCCTCGGGCTGGGGACCAGGTCGCCGTCCACCTCGAGGTATGCGGCCTCGGCGCCGTACGGCCCTGCGGCGGCTATGTGGTCCATGGCCAGGCTCAGGATCTCGCCTTCGTCCAGGGTGTCGAACAGGGCGCTGGAGAGCACCATCAGTTCGTGGGGGACACGGTCGGCCGGGGTCGGGGCGGGTGGGCGGGGCCCTCGCCGCGCGGCCGTGGGGTGACGCCCGCTCCCGCGGGGCGGGAGAGACCCTCTCCGCGCGGCCATGGGGAGCCGCCCGCCGCTGTCCCGCGGAAGGCTGCTCTCCCGGTCGCAGCGGCGGCGGTACAGGTTGTGCGCCCGGCTGCTGGCCATGGGATCACTCCGTCCTGTTCGAGCCTACAGCCGAGCGGTGGTGCTTGGTCGGGCCGGCTCATGCGAGATGTTCGGATTCTTCCTCTCGTACTCGTGGGGTGACCGGCCCCGTGCCTTTCTGACTCGCCAGGCGCAAGCGTGGAGTCGCTCGGCCCGCCACCCTGGGAAGCGTTCGAAACCGTCCGTGCGCACCGGCAGGTAGGGCCGGGCGGTGATCGAGCAGCTCCGCAGGCCGGCTGCCCCGCGATCCGGACAGTCGGCGCAGGCGCCGTACCGGGAGGAGTTCCTCATGGCCAAGGCAGTGGGCATCGACCTGGGCACCACCAACTCGGTGATCGCCGTGTGGGAGGGCGGAGAGCCGACCGTCGTGCCCAACAGCGAGGGCAACCGCACGACACCGTCAGTGGTGGGCTTCACCGACACCGGGGAACGTCTGGTGGGCCAGCTGGCCCGGCGCCAGGCGATCCTCAATCCCAAGGGCACCATCTACTCGGCCAAGCGGTTCATCGGCCGGCATTTCGACGAGATCTCCGACGAGGCCAGGGCGGTGGCGTACGACGTCGTCGAGGGCGACGGCGGGGCGGCCCGCTTCAAGGTGCGCGACAAGCTGTACGCGCCCGAGGAGATCAGCGCCCAGGTGCTGCGCAAACTCACCGAGGACGCCTCCAAGCAGCTCGGGGAGCGGGTCACGGAGGCGGTCATCACGGTGCCCGCCTACTTCAATGACGCCCAGCGCACCGCCACCAAGGACGCCGGACGGATCGCGGGACTGGAGGTGCTGCGGATCATCAACGAGCCGACGGCGGCCGCCCTCGCGTACGGCGTGGACAAGAAGGAGCACGAGACCGTCCTCGTCTTCGACCTGGGCGGCGGCACCTTCGACGTGAGCATCCTCGACGTCGGCGACGGCGTGGTGGAGGTGCGCTCCACCGCCGGCGACAGCCACCTGGGCGGCGACGACTTCGACCGGCGTCTGGTGGATCACCTCGCGGACGGCTTCCAGAAGGAGAACGGCATCGACCTGCGCCAGGACGCGCAGGCGCTGCAACGATTGTTCGAGGCGGCGGAGAAGGCCAAGACCGAGCTGAGTTCGGTGACGCAGACGCAGGTCAGCCTGCCCTTCATCACCGCCGACGCGTCCGGGCCCAAGCACCTCACCGACTCGATCATGCGGTCCACGTTCGAGCAGATCACCGGCGACCTGGTGGAGCGCTGCCTGGGACCGGTGCAGCAGGCCATCGCCGACGCCAAGGTCGGTGAGAGCGACATCGACGAGGTCATCCTCGTCGGCGGATCCACCCGCATCCCCGCTGTCCAGACCCTGGTCCGCCGGCTGACCGGCGGCAAGGAACCCAACATGAGCGTCAACCCCGATGAGGTCGTGGCCCTTGGTGCCGCGATCCAGGCAGGGGTGCTCAAGGGTGAGGTCAAGGACGTCCTGCTGCTCGACGTGACCCCCTTGTCGCTGGGCGTGGAGACACGCGGCGGAGTGATGACGAAGATCATCGAGCGGAACACCACCATCCCGGTGCGCCGCAGCGAGACCTTCTCCACCGCCGAGGACAACCAGCCGGCCGTCGACGTGGTGGTCCTCCAGGGCGAGCGCGAGCTGGCCGCCGACAACCGGGTGCTGGGCCGGTTCCAGCTCACCGACATCCGGCCCGCGCCGCGGGGCGAAGCACAGATCGAGGTCACCTTCGACATCGACGCCAACGGCATCCTCGAGGTCAAGGCCCGTGACCGGGACACCGGCAAGGAACAGGGCATCACCATCAGCGAGAGCTCCAACCTGGACCGCAGTGAGGTCGAACGCATGGTCCAGGAGGCCGAAAGCAACCAGGGCCAGGACAAGGCGCTCCGCGAGGCCGTCGATGCCCGCAATGAACTCGACGCCATCGCGTACCAGGTCGAGAAGCGTCTCGCCGAACTGGGCGACGCAGCCCCGGCGCACGAGAAGGCACGCGGCGAGATGCTCGTGTCCGACGCCCGGGCGGCGGTCAAGGAAGAGGCGGGCGTGGAGCGCGTGCGGCCCCTGACCTCCGAACTCCAGCAGGTGCTCGCCGGGCTGGCGGCCCATCAGGGCGCCGCCGCCACGGGCGGAAGTCCCGGCCAGGACGCCGCCACCGGCGGTCCCACGAGTGGCAGTGGCGGTGACGATGATGTCATCGACGCCGAGTTCGACAAGGGCTGAGGCGCGTCATGCCCACCTACCCCCAGGAACCCGACCGGGCCGCGCCGGATCCGGTCGAACCGGTCCCGGAAGGTGCCGGACGCGCCCCTCGCGGGGATCTGCCCCAGCCGGGCCCGCCCCGGCCCGGAGCGGCGAACGGCGAACCGGGACCCGATGCCGCCGGGCCCGCGCTTGCGGAGGACGAGTACACGACCGCGATCCAGGAGCTGGAGGACCGTTGGCGGCGCGCACTCGCCGACCTCGACAACCTTCGCAAGCGCCACGCCAGGGAACTGGAGCGCGAACGGGCGGTGGAGCGGTCCCGCACGGCGGCCGCCTTCCTGCCCGTCCTCGACAACCTCGAACTCGCCCTGACCCACGCGGGCGCCGATCCGGGCGCGATCGTGGAGGGCATCCGGGCCGTACGCGACCAAGCGGTGAACGTCCTCGAACTGCTCGGCTACCCGCGGCACGCGGAGACCGGGGTCCCCTTCGACCCGGCCCGGCACGAGGTGGTCGGCGTCGTCCAGGACCCCGACGCCCCACCGGGCACGGTCGTCGAGGTACTGCGCCCCGGCTACGGGGACGGCGAGCGGCAGCTCAGGCCCGCCGCCGTAACCGTCGCGAAGCGGGAGTGACCGGTCATGGCGCGGGACTACTACGAGGTGCTCGGCGTGTCGCGGTCCGCGAGCCAGGACGAGATCCAGCAGGCATATCGCAAACTCGCCCGCAGGCACCACCCCGACGTCAACAAGGACCCTGGGGCGGAAGAGCGTTTCAAGGACCTCAACGAGGCATACAGCGCCCTGTCCGACCCCAAGACCCGAGCCCGCTACGACCGCTTCGGCGAGGATTTCCGCAAGATCCCGGAGGACTTCGACGAACGGGTCGCGGCCGGAGCGGGCGGCGGCTTCCGCGGTCGCACGACCGCAGGCGGCGGCGGTCCTCGGGTCCGGTACGCCGGCTTCGGCGACGACTTCGGAGCGGAGGGCATCGATATCGAGGACCTGTTCGGCTCCATGTTCGGAGCCGGCGCCGCCCGGGGGAGCGTCCCCGGTGCGGACCAGGAGGCCGAACTGCCGCTCACCGTCGAGGAGGCGTACCGAGGCGGCCGTCGCACCGTCACGCTCGCCGGTCCCACCGGGCAGCCGCGGCGGTACGAGGTCGACGTGCCGCCGGGCGTCACCGACGGGCAGCGCATCCGGCTGGCGGGCGAGGGCGGCCGGGGCAGTGGTGACGCCGCCGCGGGCGACCTGTACCTGCGCGTGCGTATCCAGCCCCACCCCCGGTTCCGGCTGGACGGCCGCGACGTGCACGTCCAGGTCCCGGTCGCCCCCTGGGAGGCGGCCCTGGGTGCGACCGTGCCGGTGCCCACCCCCGGCGGCGGCACGGCCAAGGTCACGGTGCCCGCGGGCTCGTCCAGCGGCCGGCGGCTGCGGCTGCGCGGCGAGGGCATGCCGAATCCGCGCGGCGCGAACGGCGACCTGTACGCCGAACTCCGCATCGTGGTGCCACCCACCCTCGGCGACCGGGAGCGCGAACTGTTCGCGGAGCTCGCCGCCGCCTCCTCGTACGACCCCAGGAGGACGTGATGAACGAACCACCCGCGGGAGCGGCAGGCCCCGGCCGGGCCGGCGCGGGCAACCGTCCGGTACGAACGGGAGCTGATCCCACCGCCTCGACGGCCGTCCGGTACGCGCTCGTGCCCGCCCCCAGGCTCTCCCTCGACGCCGTGGCCCGTCGCTCGGGCCTCCACCCCGACCTGATCCGCCGGTTCGTCGCCCTCGGCCTGATCGACGCCGAACGCGACGCCGCGGGGCACCTGGTGTTCGACCCCACGGCACCGGCGGTCCTCGCCCGCATCCAGCGGCTGCGCACCGGACTCTGCCTCAACTACGCATCCATCGGCCTGGTGCTCGACCTGCTCGACCGCATCAGCCTGCTCGAAGCCGCCCTGCGCGGCCGCGGCACGAGGAGTGAAACACCCCCATGGACATGAACCGTCTCACCCAGAAGTCCCAGGACGCCCTTCAGGAGGCCCAGACCGCGGCCGGCCGCATGGGGCACACCGAGGTCGACGGGGAACACCTGCTGCTCGCACTTCTCGATCAGGAGGACGGGCTGATCCCGCGGTTGCTGGAGCAGGCGGGCAAGGAGCCGAAGGGACTGCGCGAGGCCGTGCGCGAGGAACTCTCCCGCCGCCCGAAGGTCACCGGCCCCGGCGCGGCACCCGGCCAGGTCTTCGTCACCCAGCGCCTCGCCCACCTGCTCGACGCCGCCGAGCGGGAGGCCAAACGCCTCAAGGACGAGTACGTATCCGTGGAACACCTCCTGCTCGCCCTCGCCGAGGAGAGCTCTTCAACGGCCGCCGGGCGACTGCTCAAACAGGCCGGCATCACCCGGGACTCGTTCCTGAGCGCGCTCACCCAGGTCCGCGGCAACCAGCGCGTCACCTCCGCCAACCCCGAAGTGGCCTACGAGGCTCTGGAGAAGTACGGCCGCGACCTGGTCCTCGAGGCTCGGTCCGGGCGGCTGGACCCGGTCATCGGCCGTGACGCGGAGATCCGCCGCGTCACCCAGATCCTCAGCCGCAAGACCAAGAACAACCCCGTCCTCATCGGCGATCCCGGCGTGGGCAAGACCGCCATCATCGAGGGCCTGGCCCAGCGCATCGTCCGCGGCGATGTCCCCGAGGGCCTGCGCGACAGGACGGTGTTCGCCCTGGACATGGGCTCCCTGGTCGCCGGTGCCAAGTACCGCGGCGAGTTCGAGGAACGCCTGAAGGCCGTACTGTCCGAGGTGAAGGCCGCCCAAGGGCGCATCCTGCTCTTCGTCGACGAACTCCACACCGTCGTCGGCGCGGGAGCCGCCGAAGGAGCCATGGACGCCGGCAACATGCTCAAGCCGATGCTGGCCCGCGGCGAACTCCACATGATCGGCGCCACCACCCTCGACGAGTACCGCAAGCACATCGAGAAGGACGCCGCCCTCGAACGCCGCTTCCAGCAGGTCCTGGTCGAGGAGCCCAGCGTGGAGGACACCATCTCCATCCTGCGTGGACTGCGCGAACGCCTGGAGGTCTTCCACGGCGTGAAGATCCAGGACACCGCGCTGGTCTCCGCGGCCACCCTCAGCCACCGTTACATCACCGACCGGTTCCTGCCCGACAAGGCCATCGACCTCGTCGACGAGGCGTGCGCCAGGCTGCGTACCGAGATCGACTCCATGCCCGCCGAACTCGACGAGATCACCCGCCGCGTCACACGGCTGGAGATCGAGGATGCCGCCCTGTCCAAAGAGACCGACCCCGCCAGCAAAACGCGCCTGGAGGAGCTGCGCAGGGAACTGGGCGACCTGCGCGGTGAAGCCGACGCCAAACACGCCCAGTGGGAGGCCGAACGGCAGGCGATCCGCCGCGTGCAGGAACTGCGTCAGGAACTGGAACAGGTCCGCCACGAGGCAGAGGAGGCCGAACGCGCCTACGACCTCAACCGCGCCGCCGAACTGCGCTACGGCCGCGTCCAGGACCTGGAGCGCCGACTCGCCGCGGAGGAGGAGCAACTGGCCGCCAAACAAGGTCAGAACCGGCTGCTGCGCGAGGTCGTCACCGAGGAGGAGATCGCCGAGATCGTCGCCGCCTGGACCGGCGTCCCCGTCGCCCGCCTCCAGGAGGGCGAACGCGAGAAGCTGCTCCGCCTCGACGAGATCCTGCGCGAGCGCGTCATCGGCCAGGACGAGGCCGTCAAGCTCGTCACCGACGCCATCATCCGTGCCCGCTCCGGCATCCGCGATCCTCGCCGCCCCATCGGATCGTTCATCTTCCTCGGCCCCACCGGCGTCGGGAAGACCGAGCTGGCCAAGACCCTCGCCCGGACCCTGTTCGACTCCGAGGAGAACATGGTCCGCCTCGACATGAGCGAGTACCAGGAGCGGCACACCGTCAGCCGGCTCATGGGCGCACCGCCCGGATACGTCGGCTACGAGGAGGGCGGCCAGCTCACCGAGGCCGTACGCCGCAAGCCGTACTCGGTCGTCCTGTTCGACGAGGTCGAGAAGGCGCACACCGATGTCTTCAACACGCTGCTGCAGATCCTCGATGACGGTCGCATCACCGACGCCCAGGGCCGCACCGTCGACTTCCGCAACACCGTGATCATCATGACGTCCAACATCGGCTCCGAGCACCTCCTCGACGGCGCCACCGCCGACGGCGAGATCAAGCCCGACGCCCGCGCCCTGGTGATGGGCGAGCTGCGCGGGCACTTCCGCCCGGAGTTCCTCAACCGCGTCGACGACATCGTGCTGTTCAAGCCGCTCGGTGAGCGGCAGATCGAGCGGATCGTGGAGCTGCAGTTCGACGAGCTGCGGCGGAGGCTCGCCGAGCGCCGCATCACCGTCGAACTGTCCGACGTTGCGCGGGAGGTGATCGCCCACCAGGGCTACGACCCGGTGTACGGGGCCCGTCCGCTGCGGCGTTACATCTCCCACGAGGTCGAGACGCTGGTCGGGCGCGCCCTGCTGCGCGGCGACGTCCAGGACGGAGCTACGGTGCGCGTCGACGCCGAGCACGGAGAGCTGGTGGTCACCTACGACCAACAGGAGGACGACCGGGAAGCGAGGGCGGCGTGAACACCACCCGGACGACGACGGTGACCTGCCCGAACTGCGGGCGCGGCAACCGGATTCCCGTGGCCGCCGAGGGACGGCCCCGATGCGGCCATTGCAAGCAGCCCCTGCCCTGGGTCGTCGACGCGGGCGACGACGACTTCGCCGAGGTCGCCGACAACGCCACGGTGCCCGTCGTCGTCGACCTCTGGGCCACCTGGTGCGGCCCCTGCCGCATGGTCAGCCCAGCCCTCGAACAGGTGGCTCGGGACCTCGCCGGACAGATCAAGCTCGTCAAGGTCGACGTCGACCAGAACCCACGGCTCAGTCGGCGGTTCGAGGTGCAGGCGGTGCCGACCCTGCTCGTCCTGGACCAGGGCGAGACGCTCGCCCGGCAGGCCGGCGCGGCGCCCGCGCACGCCCTGCGCTCGTGGGTCGAGCAGGCGATGGCGGGCCGGCAGACGACTGCCGGAGGGTGAACACGACGGTGATGAGGGAGACCGTCGCCGACCGCGGCCGATCAGGCCCATTCACGGAAGGAAAACCCTCATGGCCACGATTCCCGACTGGCGCTGGTGCTACGTTCACGAGGTCCTGGTCTGATGAGCACGGCCGAGAACAAGAAGGGTGCGGTCCGCGAGACACCTGACCGGTACGGGGCGTTCCCGCGCCTCACGCCGGAGCAGCTCGAGGACCTGACCGCGCACGGTGAGCGCCGCAGGACCGCCGAGGGCGAGGTGCTGTACCGCGAGGGCGAGCCGTTCCGGGAGTTTCTCGTGATCCTCAGCGGAACGGTCGAGATCCTTCACGACCAGGGCGGTCCCGACGAGCGGACGGTGGCCGTGCACGGGCCCGGCAGGTTCCTGGGCGAACTCGGGCTGCTGGAGGGCCATGCGGCGTTCGACACCGCCGTGGTGCGTGAGGCCGGCGAGATCCTGGCCGTACCGGTGGAGCGGCAACGCGCCCTGGTCGGCAGCGACCCCGTCCTCGGCGACCTGATCCTCCGCGCCTACCTGGGCCGCAGGTACCTGCTCATCGGCCTCGGCGCCGGCTTCCGGATCCTGGGATCGTGCTATTCACGGGACACGCTGCGGCTGCGCGAGTTCGCCGCCCGCAACCGGCTGCCCCACCGCTGGGTGGATCTGGAGAGGGACGAGGAGGCCGAGGCGCTGCTGCGCCGGTTCGCCATCCGTCCCGAGGAGACTCCGGTGGTCCTCTGGCAGGGTGAGCGGCTCCTGCGCAATCCGAGCAACGCCGAACTCGCCCGGCTCATCGGTCTGCCCACCCCCTCGCCCGAGAACGAACGGTGTGACGTCATGGTGGTCGGTGCGGGCCCCGCAGGACTCGCCGCCGCCGTGTACGGTGCCTCCGACGGTCTCACCACGGTCACCGTCGACGCCGTGGCCACTGGAGGCCAGGCCGCGACCTCGTCCCGCATCGAGAACTACCTCGGCTTCCCGTCCGGCATCTCCGGGGGCGAACTCATCGAGCGTGCGGTGCTCCAGGCCCACAAATTCGGCGCCCGCCTCATGGTGCCGGCGGAGGTCGGCGCGCTCACCCCGCAGGACGACGAGTACGTCGTCACGTTCACAGACGGGTCCCGGGCCCGGGCCGGCGCCGTGGTGCTCGCCTCGGGCGTGCGGTACCGCAGGCTCGAAGTGCCCGGCATCGACCGCCTGGAAGGCATCAGCGTCTACTACGCGGCGACGGTCCACGAGGCCGGCCTCTGCCGGGCGGACCCCGTCGCCGTGGTCGGCGGCGGGAACTCCGCCGGGCAAGCGGCGCTGTTCCTCGCCCACCACGCGTCCAGGGTCCACCTCCTCGTCCGGGGCAGCGACCTCAACGCGGACATGTCGCGCTATCTGGTGGACCAGGTGGAACAGCACCCCAAGATCGAGGTGTCGCTCCACACCGAAGTCCAGGGCGTCACTGGGGAGGAGCAGCTGGAGTCGCTGGTGGTGGAGGACAACGCGAGCAATGAGCGCCGTGAGCTGCAGGCCGCGGCGCTGTTCGTGTTCATCGGGGCCCGGCCGCGCACGGAATGGCTCAAGGGCGTGCTGGCCCTGGACGAGAGGGGCTTCGTCCTCACCGGCGCCGACGCCCGGGCCGTGGCCGACACGAACCGGTGGGCCTCACTGGGCCGCGATCCGATGCTGCTGGAGACCACCCTGCCCGGGGTCTTCGCCGCCGGCGACGTCAGGAGCGGCTCGGTGAAACGTGTGGCCTCGGCGACCGGTGAAGGCGCCATGGCGATCCGTCTCGTGCACGAGCACCGGGAACGGAGGGGAAACCTGGTCACCGCCGACTCCGAAGGACGCCGGCCGGTAGCGGGCGGGTCCGTGTCCTCGCGCTGACCCTGCCCCTGACGGACCCCACAGGTGGCCCAACCCGTAAGAACAGCGTGTCACCACGGCTTCGCCTCTACCCCGGGGCATCCTGTGAACCCTTGCAATCGCGGAGGACAGCCGAGGAGGATGGTCCGGTCGTGCGGGAGTCGTCGCAGGACGTTACGGTCGTAGCTCTCCTGGCCGATCCGGACGCGCCCACGGATGTCGCGCGGCGCATCGCCCGGATACTTCCTGATCGGCTCGCCGAAAAGGCGGGCCAGGGGCGTCGGTTCGACGTCAAAGTGGTCAGTGAGCCCTTCACCTCGGGGACCGAGGACCCGCACACCTTGATGCGCCGGATCATGGAGCGCGGACGTGCGGAGAACTGGGACATCGTGGTGGCCCTTACCGACCTTCCGATGAACTCGCACGGGCGCAAGATCGTTGTGGATCTGAGTCACGAACACGGCTTGGCGCTGCTGTCCCTTCCTTCCCTGGGGGGTTTGCGGCTACAGACGAGGGCTCGGCGGGCCGTGGAAGAAGCCGTGCTCGGCTTGGCCGGTCCGCAGGTCACCGGGGCTGAGGGGCTTCCGGGGAGTCAGCCGCTTCTGGGCCCTTTTGCCGGTCGTCTCGCGCCTGTCCATCGGGGCCAGGTCGGTGACGAGGAGACCGCCGATCTCCGGTACGTCGTCAGCGGGCCGCGCGGCTACCTGCGGGTGCTCGTCGGTATGGTCCGCGCCAACCGGCCTTGGCGCTTGGTGTCGGGCCTGTCGAAAGCCCTGGCGGCCGCACTCGCCACGGGGGCCATCGCCACCCTGGACTCCACCACCTGGAGCCTCTCCGGGGCCCTGAGCGCGCCACGCCTCGTGATCGCCATGGTCGGGTCCGTCGGGCTCATGATCGGCTGGCTGATCGTGGACGGGGAACTATGGCATCGATCGACAGAGAGCTCGCCGGAGGCGAGGCAGAGGGCGCGGCTCTACAACACCTCGACGGTCCTCACCGTCGGTATCGGGGCGCTCGTCTGCTACGTGGGTTTGATGGTCATCAACTTGGTGTGGGCGCTGTTCATCCTCAACGACCGAGTGTTCGCTTCCATGACAGGAACCCCGCTGCACGCCACGGAGTACTTGACGTTGTCCTGGTTCGTCGCTTCGGTCGCCACGGTGGCCGGCGCGCTGGGATCAGGCTTGGAGAGCGACGAGGCGATCCGCGCAGCCGCCTACTCCACGCGCGAAAAGGAACGCCGCCACATGCTCCAAGGCGACCACGGTGACCAGCTGGTGACCTGAGTCGGAGATGCTTCGGTGTTTGGTGGTCGCCCCGTTCCGAAGGCATCGCCGGTCGATCGGCGCCCCGAGGGGCCACGAGGACTCCAGCCTCATGCTCAACGGACTCGGCGGCGTGGCCGGCGCGACCCGGTAGGGGGGTCGGGCTAGGCTCCTGCCCGTGACGTGGCTGCGGGCCCTCCGGGAAGTCGTGCGATCCGGGCTCACGATCGAGGAGACGCGCCTGGAGCCCCTGCTCGCGCTGCGCACTGCTGTTGGGGTGGCGATCGTCATCGGGCCGGCGCTGTGGCTGGCCTCCCCGGCGTATGCCGCGTCCGCCGCCCTCGGCGCCTACTCCGCGGGCGCAGCCACTTTCCAGCGCACCTGGCGTCCCCGCAAAGTGATCGCGCTCGGCGCGGGCGTAGGTCTGGCACTCAGCACCTTCCTGGGCTATCTGGCCGCGGGGCGACTCGCGACGTTCCTCCCACTGCTGGCCGTATGGGCCTTTGCCGCAGGGATGGCGTGGGCCGTCGGATCGACCGCCGGGATCGTCGCAGCGACGACGGTCGGCAGCATGCTGGTGACCGTCACCCTGCCCACGAGCGTCGGGCGGGCTCTGGAGCACGCCGGGATCATCGCGCTCGGGGGAGTGGCGCAGGCCCTGCTGATCCTGCTGTTCCCGATCCGCCGTTGGGGGGCGCATCGCGACGCGCTCGCCGACGCCCTGGCCGCCGTGGCGGACTACGCCCGCCGGCTGCGGCACGACCCGACCGCCCCGTTCGACCCGGAACCGTTGATGACGGCCCGGGACGCGGCCGCCGTGACGCCGTCACAGGCCCGCACCCGTCCCTCCGTCCTGCACGGCCCCCGGGGACTCGCCGAGCGTATTCGGCCCGTCGTCGCCGCACTCGCCGACCCGGACGTCGGCGCCCCGGCGGAGGGACCAGGGCGGGCCCGCGCGCGGGAGTTGCTCGACGCGGCCGCCGAGGTCCTGGATGCGGCCGCCCGTGCGATCCGCCGCGGCACTCCCGCCGAGGTGTCGCCCGGGAGCAGGGACGCCCTGCGTGTCGACGAGGAGCACGAGGTGCTGGAGGGCCCCGCGCGGCAGGCCGCCGAGCGGCTCGTGGAACTGCTCGGCGAGGCGTTGGAGATCGCCGGGAGCGGCCGCGGGCGCGGGAGGACGCCCACACCGCCCGGCCCCGCGGACGCCCAGTTCCTGGTGCGCCCGACCATGTTCCGGCTGGTCCCGGTCGTAGTCCGGGCGGTCCGCCGTGAGCTCCGCCAGGACTCGCCCGTGTTCCGGCACGCCGTGCGCCTGGCGGCGGTGGCCACGCTCGGCTACCTGATCGCCGCCCGGCTACCGGTGAGCCACGGCTACTGGGCGCCCATCGCCTCGGTGATGGTGATGCGGCCGGACTTTCACCAGACGTACGCGCGGGCGGTGGCGCGTCTCGCCGGGACCCTGGCGGGGGTCGCGCTCGCCACCGGGATGGTGCGGGCCCTGGGCCCGGACGCCCATGTGTTCGGCCTGCTGGCGGTGGTCTCGGCGGGCCTGTCGTTCACGCTGAACCGCACCGGGTACGCCTACTCCCAGTGCTTCACTGCCTCATACGTCGTCTTCCTGCTCGGCATGGGCGGCCAGGCATGGGAGCAGACGGTCCCGGAGCGGGTGGTGCTCACCCTGCTCGGCGGGGCCCTGGCCATGCTGGCGTACGTGGTGTTCCCCGCATGGGAGACGCCCCGGCTGCCGGGCCGGCTTGCGGACTGGCTCGCCGCCGACGGCCGTTACGCGGCCGCGGTGCTCCGCAGCTACGCCGAACCGACCCGGGAACATCACGCCGACCTGCGCAGGGCACTGCTGGCGAGCAGGGAGGCACGTGCCGCCTGGCAGGAGACGTACGACCGGGCAAGGCAGGAACCGGTCCGCCCCAGGGGCCTGACGTCACGCGAGGCGGAGGAGGCGCAGGAGGCGCTCAAGGGGTTCGACCGGGCGGCGATGCTCATGGAGAGCCACGTCCCGCGGGACGACAGCCGTCTCGTCCCCGAGGCGGAGCGGTTCGCCGAGGCCCTGGAGGCGGACACCGCGCAGGCGGCGGTCGACGTGCGCGAGCACAGGAATCCGCACTGGGCGCGCGTGGAGGAGGCGCTCCACGCGTGGGAGGGCGCCGCCGCCGGGGACGGGAGCCCGGTGGTGCGGCGCGGGGCGGAAATGCAGAAGCAAGCCTTGGAGGACCTCGCGACGGCCGTGAGCCGTACACCCCTGGAACGGGACGTCGGCTCCGCTCGCGAGGAGCAACGGGTACGGGCCGCTGCGGCGGCGGAAGGTGACGGATCAGGACCCGCCCACCGGGGTGGGTGACGGCTCCGGCGACGGGGAGCGCGCACCTCCTGGATCGGGAAGCAGTCTCCCGGCACCTCGGCACGGTCCTGGGTCTGCCCGCCTCGACCGTGCCCCGGATCCCGACCCGGCACGGACTCAGGCGGCTGGCCTGGTGCGACACCCGACCGGGACCGTGATCCGCCGCTACGAACGCGAGAGGCGGCCCGGTGAACTCGTCCACGTCGACGTGAAAAACTCGGCCGGATCCCCGACGGCGGCGGTCACCGGGTCCTGGGCCGCGAAGCGGGCCGGCCCGTCCGCGCATGAGCATCGACTACATCCACTCCACCGTCGACGACCACTCCCGCCCGGCCTACAGCGAGATCCACCCCGACGAGAAAGTCACGACCTGCGGGTTCTTCCACAGCCAGGGCATCACCCGCATCGAACCGGTCCTGACGGACAACTTGGGCCTACCGCAAAGGCCAGGCCTGGAAGGCCGTCCTGGCCGGCCTCGGCGCGAGCGGCAAACCCACCCGCGCCTACCGGCCGCAAACCAACGGCAAGGCCGCAGGGCGAGGTCAGCCTCCCGCTCCTTCAGGGGTGATCAGGCAGAAGGGATGGCCGACGGGGTCCTGGTAGACGCGGTAACCGATCGGCTTGTCCGAACCTTCGAGTAGCGTCGCGCCGAGGGCGAGCACTTGGGCTTCAGCCTCATCGAGGTCTGCGACCATCACGTCGAGGTGCATTTGCTGAGGGTGCTCGGATTCAGTCCACCTCGGCGCGCGATAGTCGTCTACCCGCTGGAAGAGGACCACCGGAGACCCCGCCGCGTTCTTGAGGACGACGAATTCGCCGGTGTCCGGCTGCCGTGAGAGCGACAGCAGCTTCTCATAGAAGTTGGCGAGCTCATCCGGGTCGGGGCAGTCGATGACCACGGAGTAAAGATGTCCGATCATTCGGCCTACTGTGCCATTCGCCTGAGAGCGCGCACAAGCGCATCAGGGAATGGGGATTCCTGGACGCTCGGATGCCTGGCCGGATTCGGCCCCTTGTCATGGCGACGCCTGCGTTGTGTGCGGTGGCTGCGTTACCGGACCGGGCGCTGGCCGCGGGCGACACAGTCCGTACGTCTTTGACAAGGAGTCCGAAGCCGTCCGGGGCGCGACGAGCACCGCTGACGCACCCGCTCTGGCCGCCGGCTGAACCTGGCGTGACCACATTGCCCTGGGGTAAGCAGAAATAGTGGCTGGACCTCGACGCCATGACGAACGCCAGTGTCTCCGCCGCCATGCCGAGGATCGGTCCCAGGGGCGAATACGGCGACGGCTTCAAGCTGTCGGTGCTGGACGGGGGGCAATACCTCCTGTGACGCGGGCGACAACACCGTCTCCGGGTCGGCCACCTACACCCGCCCGCTGAGAACATATGCGGTCCGGTTGATCGAACCGGACTCCAACAACTGCCCGACAGCGGGCACCTACTACGTACTCGCCGAATATTCCACCCAGGCTACGTCCGCGCTGAAGGCTTTGCCAGGACCAATGCTGACTTTGGTGACAGCTCGTCAGTTAGTCGGAGGTCTTCCGGCGGTCTCGAAGGAACCGTGGACGGGGTCCTCGAGCTCGGCGCAGCAGGCTGTACGGAGCGTAGTCGTCAAAGGGTTCGTCGGATGGTCTGGACGCGGCAGGGGGGCGGGGGGCAGCGAGGCTGCGCTCTGGGGCCCAGCATGATGCCAAGGGCTGTCCCGTAACTGATCTTTGGCACGAGAGTGGTCGGCTGAGATCGGATCCTGGGTCCCACCCTTGGAAGAGGCGTCGACCTCGGTTCACCCCTGTGACCGCACGACACAGCAGTGGATGGCAGGGGCCGTCCTCCCGGCAACGTGCGGATCCACCCGCCCGGGGAGATGAGCGGGGCCCCTGTTATCGTGCGCCGATGTCAACGATCAAGCAGTTCCAAGTGACCTTCGACTGCGCGGAACCTGCGCGCCTCGCCGCCTTCTGGTGCGAGGTGCTGGGGTACGTCGTACCGGCAGTCCCGGAGGGCTTTGCCACGTGGGAGGAGTACCACCACTCGCTGCCGCCTGAGGACGAGGTCTACTTCGCGTGCACTGATCCCTCGGGTGTGGGCCCGCGCGTGCTCTTCCAGCGAGTTCCCGAAGGCAAGGTCGTCAAGAACCGGGTGCATCTTGATGTGCGGGTCGGCACAGGGCTCGTGGGTGACGAGCGCCTGGCCACACTCGAGGCCGAATGCGCACGGCTGACGGCGCTCGGCGCGAAACACGTGCTGACGCAGCGCGCCGACGGCGTCAACGAGTCGTGCATCACGATGCAGGACATCGAGGGCAACGAGTTCTGCCTCGCCTGATTCTCCTCCGAGACTGCGAGGGGGAGCCGTCTCGCGGGGCCTCTCAGGTCTCGTATGCGGCAGAAGCCATCCCGTGAGAGCGAGGTGTGCAGTCGGGCGATGCCGAGCATCTCTTCGCCCGGGGGGGGCATGAGGAGGCCGGTGCCCGGACAGCCGCCGTCGGCGATCGTGAGGGTCCCGCCCACGGCGGCCTTCGCGCCAGACTCCTCCCGTGCCCGGCAGTCGTTGCGATTGCCGGGCAAAGGCTCACCGACCACGACGACCAGGCGGGTATCCGCGTCAATGACGACCTGGTGGTTGGTGGAGTACCGGTGGTTCTTCGGCTGTTCAGCGATGCTGTGGTCCCGGGTAGGCACCAGGGTGCCGTCGACGACCGGCACGGTGTCCTTGGCGAACCGGCGCCGAGGCTGGAATGCGATGAGCGGGCCGAGCTGGTCGATCACGGGACAACCCTTAGCCGTAGGGATCCCTCGGGTAACCCCCTGATGGCGAAACGATTTTGGTGCTCCGCGTCTCGACCGAATGCTGAAGATGATCACTCGGAGGGATGGTTTCCCTGGTCAGAGGTGCGGGGAGCGGCCGAGGGCATGGTGTGAGGATGCCGTGCGGCAGGGAGCGGCCGGGTCCGCGGACCTCCCTGCCCGTCCCGGATCACCGCGCGTGCGTGCGGTGGTTCCATGACTACGCAAGGAGTCGACCAAGTATGTCCAACACCGTCGTTGACATCTGGGGGCCTGCCTCCCCGCAGGCCCGTTCCTCCTTTCCTCCCGCGCCGGACGCGCACGCCGAGTGGCCGCTGGAGGGCGGCACGGCCTGGGTGTACTACAGCCCGCTGAACCGCCGGCAGCTCATTCGGCCCGTCATCCTCTCCGACGGCTTCTCGGGTGGATCGACCAACCTGGACCAGCTCTGGCACGGGCTGGAGGAGAACGGCAACTACCGCTTCATCAGTGAACTGCACAGCGCCGGCCGCGATGTGATCATCCTCGGCTACCACGACCGGACCGCCCCGATGACGGCCAACGCCGAGACCGCGATCGAGTGCATCCGCCGGGCCATCGCCGAGCGGGTGGGTGACGCGAAGCTGGCCGTGGGCGGCTTCAGCATGGGCGGGCTCATCACCCGCTACGCGCTGGCCAGGATGGAGAAGGACCCCGCCCTCCCGGACCACGAGACCGCCACCTACCTCTCCTACGACACTCCTCACCACGGGGCGTGGTTCCCGGTCTCCCTCCAGGCCTTCACCCACTACGCGACGGACCAGTGGGGGGACAACCCCACGCTGGGCCCCGTGCTGCGCCAGCTGTCCGGGCTGCTCAACAGCCCGGCGGCGAAGGAGTTGGCGCGGTGGCACATCGGCAAGGCCGACGCCGAGCCGGAGCAGGCACCGGAGCGGCTGGCGTTCCTCCGCAAGCTCGACGAAGTCGGGGGATGGCCGCGGACCGTCCGCAAGATCGGTGTCGCCAACGGCGTGAAGACCGGTGTCGGAAACGGCGCCGAGGCCGGCTCGATCGCGGTGCGGGGCGACGGTGACACGCTGCAGGACACCTGGCTGAAGATCCAGGCCCAGGGCGAGCAGATCGTCGCCAGGCTGCAGAAGGCCGGCGACGAGCCGATCACGGTGCGCACCAGCGGGCTGCCCGACATCGACGGCGCTCCCGGCGGCCTGTTCACCATGCAGTCCCCGGTCGGCGACACCGGAAGCTTCGGCCTCGCCGCGCTCCTCATGACCCTTCTCGGCAACGTGGTCGACCCGGACGTCACCACCACGTCCTGCTTCATCCCCGCCATCAGCGCCGTCGCGTCCGGCGACATCAACGACCCGAAGGCGCTGTACCGCCCGATCGCCGCGGGCGACAGTGAGCTCGACGCCTTCCACTGCGCCGGCCGCAACGAGGGCCACACCACCATGACCGAAGAACTCGGGGCGTGGCTCGTGAACGAGATCGTGGCCGAGTGACCAGCGGGGTGGGCGGGGCTGGCCCGACGGCCGTCCCGCCCGCCCCCTCAACTCGCCCCGGGACGCCGCGGGTTTCGCCGACAACCTCGCGCTGGCGATTCTCTGCTAGGCATACGGCATGGACATCCCGACCGCTGTCCTGCCGTACGTGAACTCCGCCTTGGCGGCGCCCCCCGCATACCGGCGGAGCCTCGCTGAACTTCGTGAGATGGGTGTTCTGATGGGCAGCCACGAGCCGCACCACCCCAAGGCGGGCGGGGGAGCGGATCGTTTCTGCTGGGAGGAAGGCCTTGACCTGATTGCTCCCTTCGTCTCTCGTCCCGGAGATGCCATCGCGCCCCGGTGCGCGCCGGCCGTCGGCACGTACAGGATCCGGACGCCGTCCTCGCGGTGTTCACGGATCGCGCCGTGCTTCGAGGGGACGCCGATCTCGGGATTCCTGGAGATGGCCACCAGCGCGGGATCCAGCCGGAGGCGCTCGGCCTCCGTCATCTTCTCGATCTGCTCCTGCGCCACGTCGTAGAAGACGATGCGGGCGCGCTTCGGGGCGTGCCGCCCCATCAGGCGACGTTCGAGGTGGGAGCGGCGTCGTCGAGCGGGGGCTGGCCGAGGTTCTCGCGCAGGTCCTCCCAGGCGGTGACGCGGTCCAGGTCGACACCCTCGCCGACCAGTCGCTCCAGGACGTAGGCGATCTTCGGGTCGCAGTCAGCCATTTCCCGCGTCGGCCCGCAGGGCCTCCTGCTCGGCCGGGTCGAAGACGATCCGCATCACGGCCTCCAAGTGATAGATACTGCAACGAGGCCAGCGCAGGAGCAGTCGGCCGGAAGCGGGAAGGTGAAGAGGATGCGGGAGCCTGAGCGCGCGGGGCACGCGGCAGCCGGCGGCCGGCAAGGAACCGCACCCGAGACTGATGCGGCACCGAGGCCGGCGAGCCGTGCAACCTGTTCTGCCTGCCCGACTCCTCGAACGACTGACACGCCCCGTCGGCGGGGCGCCACGAGCGCCCCGCCCCCCCTTGCTGGAGGAGAAGATGATCCGCGCCGGACGCCTGAAGTACGTCCAGAGCATGTCCGACCTGGCCGACGCGCTCGGCAAGAAGCTCGTCACCGTCCGAAACCAGAAGCCGTATGCGGCGGAAGGCCACCCCGCGCCGATCAGCTCGCCCACCTCCCGGGCCCAGCTCTGGGATTCGGAGCAGACCAAGGCCTACTACGCCGGCCAGCCCATCCCCGAGCTGCCCCAGGTCGACGACGACGAGGACCTCCTGGACCGCCACGAGGCCGCTGAACTCCTCGGCATCGCCCCCGTGACCTGGAACACCTACAAGAGGGACCCGGACCTGGCCGCCGGCGTCGCCCTCGTGCCCGAGGGCCCCAAGGGAACCGAGCACTGGCCCCGCCGCCTGGTCCTCGAGTACAAGAACAACCGCCCGGGCCGCGGCGCCGGCGGCGGCCGCCGGGAAGGCAGCGGCGACATGATCCCCCGCGACGAGATCCTGCCGCGGATCGCCGAGCTCTTGGACGCCGACCCGGCCGTCACGGTCGAGGCCGTCTCCGACACCCTGGGCATCACCAAGTTCCCCACCGCACAGTCCGGCCTGGCCACCCTGCGCGGCCGGCGGATCGCCGACCTCGTCGAGGCACAGCCCGACCTCGACCCGAAGGCCGCCGCCATCCAGCTGGGCTACCCCACCGCCACCCACCGCGGCGCGATCACGATCGCCGAGCGCGAGCTGCGCGCCCGCAGCGCCCAGCCGTACCTGCAGCACACCGCCGACTTCCTGGCCGCGGCCGGCATCGCCCAGGAGGCCCAGGTGGAGATGCGCCAGCCCGACGGAGAACACCTCGCCGCCGCCGTTCCGCTCGACACCGGCCAGCCGGCGCCGGCCCTGGTGTGGGACTCGCGCTTCGGTTGGCGGACCGCCACCAGCCGGCGCCACCCGATCGGGAAGAGCGCGGACACGGCACCCGAAGGGGAGGGCATCCGGTACCTGGGCACCGGGCTGAAGCCCGACCCTGAAGAGCTGCTCGCCGCCCTGCGCGATCAGCGCCGTGGCACCAAGCGCCCCAAGGCGACCACGGACGGGCACATCAGCGGCGAGGAGTGAGGAGGAGCTGCGAACCGGTCCCGCGTCGGGTACACACCTGACATGAGCCCTAGCGCGATCAAACGCCTCACCGTCAACCGGGGCGAGGAGCTGGCCACCACCTCATAGACAAGGCCGTCCATGCAACGGCGACCAGATGTCCCTCGAGTCCCGCCTGGCCGACGTCATAGACGTCGAGGTGGTCCCCGGCACCTCCGCGTCCGATCTGACCTACGCCATGAAGACCCACCTGGACTTCGTCATCGCCGATGAGGAGTCGCTGCCTCGCTTCGCCATCGAGATCGACGGCTCCAGCCGCTGAGCAAATGATCGCGCCCGGTCCAATGACGAGCGGAAAGACCGCCTGTGCCGGGAGGCGGGCCTGCCGCTGATCCGCGTGGGAAGCAACTTCGCCCGCAAGGAAGGAAGGTGGACGGTCCTCGAATACTTGATCTCCAACTTCTACACCTGGCAGGCTTCCGAGGCCGCCCAGGAGCGAGGCGAGCTTCCCGAGGACTTCTTCTTCAGCCCGTTCCTCATGATGCGCCCGGAGAGCAAGCCCAGCGAATACCTCTTCGACACTCTCGACGCGGACGCGCGCCATTGCGAATGAATCAGTCGCACATTCCTCAACAATTGAATCGGCAACCTTCCTGCCGACAGGCCAAGTTGACGAGGAGGCGCTTTACTGAAGATAGAACTGCTTGGCAATGGAGCCCAAGGAGGCCAGCAGACATGAGCCGTTCATCTCGCAAGCGCAGGCGGGCCCTTGTGGTCATGTCTGCCACATTTCTTATGGCGGCCACCACCGCGCTGGGAAGCCCCGCGCACTCGGCCCTCCAAAAAGAGCCGACTGCGACGCTAGTCAGCAACATCACCTATGAGATCCTGAATAAGGAAGATTTCGGCAAAAACAAACACTGCAGCCGCGGCGATTATTCCAGGGAGACGGTCCGATACCTCTCCCGAGATTTCTCCTTCTCCCGAACGTGCCCCACGGAGATTAGGGTAGAAATTGACTACCGGGCCCGCCTCAACAGCGATCGTTCCATCACCATAAAAGACGGTCACGTAAAGTTCTTCGAGGGTGCGAGCGTGTTCACGAACGACCAGGATGGCGGTCTCGACTTCGGCTTCATCGGCGACACCCCGACCATCATTCCGATGGGGCAATCGCGAACTAGGTCCTTCTACGTCGAAAACAACGACGAGGGAGAACCCGACGATCACGCCACAGTGACTGTCACTTGGACGAACATCAAGAACAACCAACTACGCAGAATTGGGTGAATCGGCCCCTGCGCACGCCAACTCGCAGGCCTCAAGGCGACTTTCGCCCCGTTACAACATCACTGGAAAACTTGCTTCACACAGTTGCTCGATCAGAGGAGACGGCCTGGCGGCCCACCGGCGGCCCACGACCTCGGCACGGCCCCTGGTCGGTGGTTCCGCCGCAGGTCACGGTCCCCCTGTGAGCCTTTCGCCGTGACCTTGGCTCCGGGGTAGCGCCCTTCCAGTTCCTTGACCAGGGCCTGCACCCGGCGGATCATTTCGCCGGGGCTGTCCGCCTGCAGCGGCGGCAGGGGCGGCAGTTCCTTGCCGTCGGACCATCGGCCCTCGACGATCAGGTCGGGGCCGATCCGCTCCCCGCGCTCCTC
Organism: Streptomyces sp. NPDC048424; assembly: GCF_040651555.1. Lineage (NCBI taxonomy): Bacteria > Bacillati > Actinomycetota > Actinomycetes > Kitasatosporales > Streptomycetaceae > Streptomyces > Streptomyces sp. NPDC048424. Next base: position 351,142 of record NZ_JBEZKE010000005.1, read on the forward strand.
GACTTCGCGTGCCGTCTGCTCCGGCGGTGACGTCCGTGTCACCTTCAGGGTCAGCGTTCGGCCCGCGTACGGTCCTTCCCGGACGGGCTCCGGCAGTGCGGGGCGTGCCCGGCGGGGTTCGAGGGGGTGGCGGCCGATCGGCCACTGCCGCGGCGCGTGCAGTTCGGATTCGTAGGCCGGGAGGTACGGCCGGCCCGTCTCGGGGTTCACCGTCTTGCGGGCCCGCTCGATCCAGCGCTCCAGCTTGCGGGAGTACTCCGTCCGCTTCCCCTCGTCGATTACCGGGAGCGCGTAGACCTCCGAGATGGCGCGCCTGGGGGAGAGCCCGAGGTGGCGCGCGTGGTCGTACATCGTGGCGATCGTCGCGGCCCGCAGCTGCGGGCCGTTCGGCCTCTTCTTGTGGGGCGTGGGAAAGCCGAGCGAGAGCAGCCAGATCGAGCTGCGGGGCGCTTCTCGGCATGCCTCCGCCGCTCCCCGGATCCGCGTGACCAGCTCGGCGTCGTCGCACGGCCTTCGGGCGTTGCTCCGAGTCCCTGGTGGTGCAATGTCACGGATCTCCCGCGCGCTCCAGGTCGGCCAGTAGATGTCGGCCTCGACCACCCACCCCGGCCATCCGTAGAGGCCTCCGAGGACGATGCCCTCCGTCGTGAGCGACATCTCGGTGTTCTCGAACCGCATCTCTCCCGCCACGCGGCCACTATCCCAAGATCCTGCCGACGCCGAGCCGGGCCGACCGGAAACACCCCCGATTTTGTCGGCCTGGATCCGCAGGTGATCGCGGCGAGCCTGTGCTCATGACGAACAACTGCTCCTGCACTCCGCCTTCGAGCGGCGGTACCAACCCGGTCCTGCCCCTCCTCGTCCTGGTTCTCGTCCTCGTCGTTCTCGCCATCGGAGCCGGTCTGCTCTACGTGACGTTGGCGCACCCCGCTCTGGCCGTACCGCTCACCGTCGCGGTCGGTGGCGTGGCCCTCATCATCACCATCATGGGGGTCGTCGTCGGCTTCATCTCCGCCTCCCGCAGGTAGTCGGACGCGTGCGATGTTCGCACAGGCGGCCGGACGGAGGAGTGCCCGGCCGGGCCTGGCCTCCGAGCGATCCCGGCGGCGCCCGGACGTCCTGGGCCGCCGTCGTGCGGGCGGTCAGAGACAGGCACGGTGCCCCTGATCGGCGCACAGAGGACTTCGAGGGGAACCGCACGTCAACCGGTCTGCCGGTAACTGGCTGCCGGCCCCACCGTGCCGGACCCGAAACGGGCGTTGAGCAGGTCGATGGGCTTCTCCGCCCGCAGCCGGCGCTCCCGGCCCAGGTCGAAGGAGAGCTGCTCGGCGACGGCGGTTGCGTCCACCAGCTGCTCGCAGCGCAGCGCGATGCCGCGCACCCGGGCCCGCTGGAAGCCGAGCGCCCGGTACATCTCGTACGCGATGTCGCGGAGGTCCTCGGTGTGCGCCGTCGGGCCGCCGGGCAGCTGGCGGCTGCGGTGGACCTGGGAGCGGTCGGCCAAGGTGACGGTCATCGTGACCGCCTTGGCCGCCTGCCGCCGGGTCCGCAGTCGGTCGCCGAGCTCGACCGCCAGCGACAGCAGAGCGGCACGGACCGCCTCGGGGGACTGCTCCTGGGCGCGGCCGATGCCGTAAAGTTCCCCGACCGGCCGGTGGTGCAGGAAGGCGTCAGGTGCTCCGGCTCGGAACCGACGGCGACCACGCCGCAGCGTTCGGCGTCCCGGGATGCCATCGCGGCCACCGACCAGGTCGGCCCGACGCCGACAGGTGCCACGTCCACGGGGCAGCGCAGCTGCAGGATCGGGGAGCCGGCGCCCACCGGATCCCCCTGCTCGTCGTCCACGGCGACACCTTTGTTCGAACGGGCGCGTCCCCCGGCTCGGCGTACGCCTCATTTGACCTCGTGGATCGGTTCCCTGGTCGTCCGGCCGTGGCTGGTGGAGTCCCGCCAGCCGTCGACGTGCCGATGTCCGTCCTGGCCGGTGCGCTCCACGGTGTGCGTGCGTGAGGTCACATGGCCGTGGTCCTTGTACGTGTAGTCCCTGGTGACCGTGCCGTCGGCCTTGTGGTGCTCGCTCAGGCCTCCGCTACGGACGACGTCGCCGTGGGCGTTCTTGTGCACTTCCTTCACCGTCTGTCCGTCCTTGCTCGGCGTGACCGTTTTCTCCTCACTGCCCCTCACGGTCCCCTCGCCGGACGGCGACCTGGCCCAGGCCATCGGTGTCCTCGCCCGCGCCCACCAGGACGCGATCTGGAACCGGCAGCAGCTCGCCAACCAGCTTTCACGGAATGGGGCACCCGGGCCGCTGGCCTGCGCGCGGATTCCACACACGTCGTGTCCCTGGAATTCCGGGTCTGACACGGCAGAATTCCAAGGCTGCTATAAACCGTATTCGTGTGCCGACGCAGGGTTGTCGTTACAAAGGCGCACTTGCTGTCACCGTGCTGGCGAACACCACCGGAAGGCGCACGGATCGAGTGGATTGGCACAGTGCCCGTGTACCTCTCTCCGACGCGGGCGGGTGGGCCGGCGGGGTGTTCTTCGACAGGCAGCCGTCTTATCCTCGCGGGCATGCCTTACGAGGAGGAAGGACGGTGTCCGGCCGACGTACTGCGCGCGGCCTACGGTGCCTTCGACGCCGTCGTCACGACCATCACAGATGAGCGCTCGTGGCTGTCGACCGGCTGCGCCGGATGGTCTGTGCGCGACCTGGTCTTCCACTGCCTGAGTGACGCGCAGCGCGGCCTGGTGGCGCTGCACACGCCTGCCGGACGGACGCCGGACCGGGACGCGGTCACCTACTGGGAGGATTGGCGCCCGGACGCCGTAGGCGCGGCCAACGGCCGGAGGTTCACTCGGGTCGTCGCCAGCATGTTCTTGCACGTCGACCAGCTGTGCGAGCTGTATTCGCAGACGGTAGCCGCAGTGGTTGACGCCGCGGCCGGTGCCGCGCCCGACCAGTACGTTGCCACCCAGGGCCACGTACTGAGTGCCGGTGATCTGATCCGCACGCTCGCCGTCGAGGCGACGATCCACCATCTTGACCTCGTCGTGTCGCTTCCCGGTGCACCAGGACCCTCGGCAGAAGGGCTCGGTCAAACGCGCCGTACGCTGGACGGGCTACTCGGCCACCCGGTGCCGGTGCCGTGGGACGACGCGCAGTACGCGCGCGTGGCGACAGGACGCGCGTCGTTGTCCGGTAGCGACCGAGAGCGCTTGGGTGTGGATGCCGCCCGATTTCCCCTGTTCGCATAGCCACCAGCCCGCAGCCGGAGAGGTCACCGCCGTGATCAAGTGGCCGGGACGAAAGAAGGCAAAGAAGGGGCCGCATGTCTCGTCGGTGACAACCAGCTTGCTCCACGCGCCCCAACGGCCAGCTCACCCCGCCCCGAGGGTGACAACTTTCGCGCTTCGGTTCAGCAGCGCCACGCCTGGATGCGAGCTGTCCGGGTGGGACCCCGCCTCGTCCGAGCGCGTCAACGGCAGACCCTACGGGGAAGAGGGTTGAAATAAGAAGCTGTTGTCGTACCAATCGTGGTGGACGTCGGTTCGAGTGCGGCGACTCTGTCGGGTGATCTCTCGCTTGTGCGCGCATGAAGGCAGGGCCTCCGGTTCAGCTCCTGGTTGTCGAAGCCGGAGCGCACCAGGAGGTCCTGTTGTTGCAGTCTTACGGTCTCGTGTGGGTGGAGTCCAACTGGGCTGCCCCATCGTGTGATTGCCTCGCTCACAGGTTCGGGAACGCAGGTGATCGCCCTGGACGTGCACCGCGCTAACTGTCGGACATGACGGACGCGGAATGGGCCCTCTTGCGCGGCCTGGTCCGCGAGGAGGCCGGCCGCGATCCGGAGCCGACCGCGGCGGTGATCGAAGCGCAGTCACTGCGGGCGGCGGCCACCCGCGGCTACGACGGGGCCAAGAAGGTGCCGGGGCGCAAGCGGCACATCGTGGTCGACTGCCTGGGGCTGTTGCTGGCCGGGATGGTCACCGCGGCGAACGTGACCGACAGGGACGCCGTGATGCCGCTGCTGGAACGTGTCCGGGCCTGCTGCCGCAGGATCGTCCTGGTGTGGGCCGGCGGCGGTACGCGGGTCGTCTGGTCGGCTGGGCGAAGCAGCAACTGGGGCTCGCTCTGGCGATCGTCAAGCGCAGCGACGACGCCTCGGGGTTCGTGGTGTTGCCCAGACGCTGGGTGGTGGAACGCACGCTGAGTTGGCTGATGCTCTCGCGGCGCCTGGTGCGCGACTACGAGACGCTGCCCCGCCGCGCATGAGCAGATGGTGCTGTGGTCGATGACGATGTTCATGAGCCGCCGGCTGGCCCGGCGGCGAGCGTGAACCGTCCCGAGGTGGGTTCGGGCCTTCACCCGTGAAGGCCCGAACCCACGATCGAGGGCGTCATACAGCACGATCTGGTTCGCGGAACGGTTGAGGATCCGCAGCACGTGATGCCCACGTGGCGTCCCGGCTCCCCCTGGACACATACGCGCCGAATACAGAGGTGTCGAGATCCTTGAGGGACTCCAGTACCAGGGTGGCAATCGCAAAGCGAGGATCGCAGCGATCAGCGGCCTCGGGAACGGCGACGACGGTCATCTGGGCTGACACGCCAGCGAGGACGCCGTTGAGCGAGTCCTCGATCGCAATGCATTCGTCGGGTGACGCGCCGAGGGCGGCGGCTGCGCGGAGATAGGCGCCCGGGTGGGGTTTGCCGTGTTCGTCGTCTTCGGCCGAAAACACGGCATCGAAAGATCGGTCAAGGCCGGTGCTCGCGAGCGCATGCCGAATCACCGACTCCGGCGAAGATGACACGACGGCCATCGCCCTCGATGCACGCGCGCACGCCGCGACGGCGTGTTCGGCGCCGGGTTTCAGCGCCACTCCCTCCAACCTACGGCACACGGCGGCCACGATCTGCTGCTCGACGTCGTCGGGGTCGGCTTGAATGGTGGCCCGATCGAACCAGTAGGCCACCATGTCCCTTTGCCGCAGCCCGCGCGTCGCCGCCTGCATCTCCGTTGTGAGGTGCAGGCCAAGCGGACCGAACACTTCACGCTTTGCCGCGTCCCAGATCGGCTCGGAGTCGATCAAAAGGCCGTCTAGGTCGAATAGGACAATCGGTTGCATCGGTTGCTCTTTCGTTGGCGGTCACGCGAGGACGAGACCGAGTCGCTGCCCCGCCGTGCATGAGCAGATGGTGCTGTGGTCGATGACGATGTTCATGAGCCGCCGGCTGGCCCGGCGGCGAGCGTGAACCGTCCCGGGGTGGGCTCGTCGGCCCAGCCCCGGTCGGCCAGCCGCTTCATCTTCGATCGAAATCCTTCCACACTTGCCGGAACCGGCTCCAGTCCGAGTGCAGCAGTGATCTCCTGACAGGACGTCACTGGCTTTCCGCCGGATGCTTGTTCGGTGAGCGTCGCGAGGATGCGCTGGTAGTGAGGAGCGAGCGCGTCCATGGAAAGCGCGGGACGCCACACCGGGACGATCGAGCCCGATCGCGCGGCCCTCGGTAGGGGAACCTCGGCGGGCGCGTTCGTCACGGGCCCCGACCCGGAAGACTCACCGGCTCCCGGGCCAACTTCACCTGCCTGTCCGGGCCGCGGCCCGGACAGAACCTCGCCAACGCGCTGCCGGGCGATCAGCCACTCGTGCCGTCTCCGCTTCGGCGAGCTCAGCGAGTACCCGGTCCGCCACCAACCGAAGCTCCCCCACGCGCTCACGCGCGGCCGGCTCCCGGTCCTCCAGGAGACCCACCACCGACGCCATCCCGGCACCTCCACCAACGAGACAACCCAACGGCCCGAGCATGCCTCGCCATGCCGGCATCATGCCTGAACTGTGGAAACCCGCCGATCAAGTTCGGTACGACAACGGCTTCTAAGAGCAGACCGCTGTTCCTGCCTCTCGCCAACATTCTTCGGCGCAGCCCGCAGTCGTTCCCTGAACCCGGCGACAACCGTTCCTGCCTCTGAGGCTCTGGCTCAACTTTTGTGGAGCAGTTACGCTCCGTGCTACCGCCACCCCGTTCACCAGACCCGCGCCCCAGATGGATCCCTCCCGTCCCGGGATCACCGCAGGCGCATTCCGGCCCCACAACCTCAGCTGTGTGTTTGTCGCGAGAGGATGGGGTGGTGATCCGCCACGACCCCGAGATACAGGCCCTGTACCGCCGCTACTGCCTGCCCGAGCGTCGCTATCTGAAGCTCGGCGGAGCGGTACTTCGTATGTCGCGCGAGGAGTACGAACCGTTCATTCATGCCCTGGCCGCTGATGCGAAGGCTGTTTCCGACGCCGAGCTCACCATCCTCTTCGAAGGCAGCTGGCGCGAGCGGCGGACCGCGGCATGGCTCGCCGCCGTCTCGCGCCGTGACCACTTCCGCGAGCGCCTGGGCGCACTGCTGTTGGAGAGCGAGGTCTGCTGCGCGGGTGGGGCCTACTGTGTGGCGCTGGCGAGTTTCGGCACTGCACGAGACGCCGACCTGCTCGCCGCTTACCTGGATCGCTACCTGCGTCGGCCCGACCTCGCCTACGACCAGCCCACGGCCATGGGCGCCCTCGCTTACACCGACTCCGTCCTGCACGAGGACCGGGCCAGCCTTTTCCTCCAGGAGGGCGGCCTGTGGCCGCAGTGGTTCCAAGACGCGCCCCACATGCACGGCGATGACGGCATCTCCAACGACCTGGGCGGCATCCGCCTCGCCTGCGCCGTCATCGAGGAAGGCGCCGACATCTGACCTCATTGGCTTTCACATCAGGCTCTGACACAAGGCCTGTGACGCGGCCGCTCTGCGTCACGCCAGTAGGACCCGCTTGCGGAGAAGGTGGAAGCCTGCCCGCCCGAACATCTGGCGCTTGAGCATCTTGATCCGGTTGACGTGGCCTCGACGACGCCCGAGTTCCAAGGAGTGGAGAGCCCCGCGACGACCGCGGCCAGATCGCGTTCGAGGCCGTTGGCGAAGCTGTGCAGGCCGGGTAGGTCATCAGCACGAACAGCCGCGATCCACTCCTGGGTGAGGTGGCCTTCGCAATCGGGTGAGCATTTGTCCGAAGGAGCGAACGTGCCCGGCGACTCGGCCCTTGCTGTGCCCACCGACCCACAGACGCCCAGGCACCCCGGTCACCGCCGGACTCGACGAAGCTGGTGCCTGGTCAGGGCGCGGGGGCAGGTGTGACGCGGTGGAGGTATTCGTCGTACTGGCAGCCGGCGTCGGGATCGCCGCCGGTCGGACACATCACGGGATCATCCACGTCGCCGAAGAGGAAGACTGGAACCCTGCAGTCGGGACCGGGGAACGTGAGCTGCAGGTAGGAATCGCGATCGACCGGTTCGTCCAGCTCCGAACCGAAGTGCCAGCTGCCGGCGGACAGGTGCGCGCTGTCGCCGCAGTGCTCTGCCGCTGACAACAGGGCAACGTCGTCGCCGGTGAAACTTCCATTCTCGTGGAAGTTCAAGACCGTCCCCTCCCTGCTGCGCCACTGCCCCGCCAGCTGGTCGGCCGAGAGCCCCACGGCGTGGTACGCCGCAGAGTTGCAGGCAACCGTCACCGCGCCCAGGGCCGCCATCAGCCCGGCACGCCACCAACCCGTGTATCCCACAGCAACTCCACCCCAACAGCCAGGCCCGCATCCACATTCTCATCATATTTGAACACGCTCAAATATGTGGTGTGCGTCCGGGCCCAGCCGCGCTGCTCATCACCCGACCTACATGGCCCGGACGCGAACCTAACTGATCGTTTCAGAATGACTCCGGCCGAGACCAGCACTCCTGTTGGCACTTGTGCAGCTGAGTTGGCACCTTGACCCATGGTCTTGTGCATGGGGCCTGATCCGGACCGGTCGGAACGTAGGAGTGTACGGATGGGCGTGGATGTGGAGCGGGAGTGCTGGGAGCTGCGGTCGGGAGCCGGTGTGGGTCCTTTGCGGTTCGGGATGTCTCCAGCCGAGGTCGCCCAGGCACTTTTGGCGCGCCCGCGCCCGGCGCGCCGGCCGAACTCCTCGCCCAGCTGCGCGCCGACCACCGCGCGGAGGGTGGGTGCCGGCGTTCGAGCAGGAGTGGGCGCAGGCGCTGGAGGAGTCGCGGCGGACGTTCCCCTTGAACGCCTTGTACGAGGTCGTCTACGTCTGGCAAGCCCGGCTCGTCTCCGCCCCGGCGGTCGACGCGTTCGTGGCCTCCGGGTTCGACGAGGCCGGGTTCGTGGACGTGGCCGAGCTCCGTGGCCGGCGGCGCCGGTGAGCCTGCAGCCGTACGCGGTCCGCCTCTCGACACCGGCCGCGAAGGTCCTCGCCGAACGCTCGGGCCCGGGGCTCCGATGACCTCGACCTGCGCGCGATCGTCGCCGAGGGACTGCAGGAGATCTACTTCAAGGACGGCGGAACCCGAGCCGACCAGCTTCGGGTCGAGTTCACCGACATCGGCTGCTTCGACGTCTCCTTCTGAACCCTGTCGCCTGTCCGGATGGGACACAGGAAGCACAATCGTTGCCATATGGAGGAGAAAGAAGCAGGACAAGCCCGATCGCACCCCGTCCGAGCGGTTCACCGCGCCGCTGATGAAGAACATGCCAGAAGCCGGGGACTTCAGCTATGAGGCGATCCAGAAGCCGGGAAACCCCGTGCCGATGCTCGTGACGAACGATGGGGACGAGTTGCTCGAGTGCCCCATGCCGAGCTTCGCGCCGTCCCTCGCCGGGCTTCCGCGCGACCACGCCCCAACGGCTGAGCATCTGGCGACGCAACCGAGCTGACCGAGACCGCGCCCCTGTGCTTAGCCTCGGGCCGCGAGGCCGTCCCGAGGCGCATCCCGGACTCAGGGGTTTACGTGGAAGGCTGAGCCTCGGCCTTCCACGACACAGACGCTATCAGCACGGGTGTGGACGTCCCGGCGGCTTCGAAGATCCGGGCCGGAGGAGCGGTCGTAGGGCTCCTAGAAGGGTTCGGCGGTCCGCAGGACGTACTGCGGCAGGTAGGGGGACTCCACGCGGTTGGCCCAGCCGCGGCGGCGGGCGTGGCAGGCCAGGGCGAGGACGTCGAGGTTGACCGAGACTTCGGGGCCGTCGGCGCGGTCGGCGACCTGGTAGTAGGCGCGATGGGCTTCGAGCGCGTCGGCCAGGGCGAGGTTGAAGCTCTCCTCGTCGCCCTCCACGAACTGCGACAGCAGCACGGCCGGCGGCATCGCGAAGCCCCAGTCCTTGGCCTTCTCGGCCTCCTGCAGCGCCCGCTGCGCGGCCGCTTCGGGCTCGGCGCCCGTCAGGTAGGCATGGAGTGCCTTCCGGTACGAGGTGAACGCGGATCCGTCCGGGCCGGCGAAGGTGGGGCCGGTGAGGACCAGGGGAGCGAGGTCCTCGCGCACGCCGGTGATCAGGGCGAAGGCGACGGCCATCTGCCAGTACCCGGCACCGGCTTCCCTGCCCCGCTTGGCGGGGTAGCGCAGGGTGCGCCCGCCGATGGACACCTCGACCTCGGTGTCCGGCTCCGCCAGCGCGACGCGGAACAGGGCCGCCCCCATCTGAGAAGCCAGCCGAAGAGTGGCGAGCTGGGCGTCCGCAACGTCGCCGGGATTTCCCGCCCGCCACTGGAACAGGCGCTTCTGGTCCTCCAGCACGCTGCCCAGATGCCAGACGGCGAGGGGCTTGCCGTCGACGGGAGTGAACGCTTCGCGGAGGTGTTCCTCGTACATGGCCTCGATCCGCTGGATCCCATCCCGCTCGCAGTCCGGCCGTTCCACGACCAGCGGGCCCGCGGCGAGCGCGGCGACAGCGTCCGGCCGCCGGTGGTGGCCGAACCCCGCGACTCGAGGTCCCTGCGTCTCGAAGCCGGTGACCAGCGCGTGCGGGAGGTAGTCACTGCTGACAGCCGGCGCCCAGCCCAGCGTGCGGTACGCGATCGCGGCCAGGGCGAGAGGCACGAGCGGGAGCAGGCTGCTCGGGGAGGTCGTCGAGCAGTGCAGGGCGGCGTGCCTGGTCAGGAGGCCGGCCAGCGCCGCATCGAAAGCATCCCGGTCCTCGGCAGCCAGCGCGCGCAGGGCCTGCAGCGCCGCGCTGTCCGGCCGGTCCAGGAGAGGCTCGCCGGTCTCCCCGACGCGGGTCCGGATCCGCTCCAGAGCCGCGTCGACGGCAGCCAGCTTGGCCTGCGCACTCGGCGGGTACTCCCCGTCGCCGGCGTCGTCCAGGACCACGGCCGTCATTCCCGTGGCGAGCTCGCCGATGGGCGTTCCCTTCGCCTGCTCGGCGAACTTCCGCCGGGCGAAGGTGAATTGCTCCCCGTGCCACTTCGTCTTGTCCCGGAGCACCGACAGGCACAGCGCGTCGATCCACTCCACCGGTGTGACGCTCTCCTCGGGGGCGTCGTCACCGGGGTCGTAGCTCATGCCGAAGTTCACGTACTCCAGGAAGACGTTGAACGTGCAGTGCGGGTGGTACGCGGCGTAGGCGACGGCGCCGGCCGCGGCTTCGGAGGCGTCCTTAAGGGCGGCCTTCGCCTCCGCGGTGTCGAGGTCGGGTGTCTCGACGGACAGGGCGCCGAGGTAGTCGAGGAACTCGTCCGCGATCGACTGCCATTCGTAGGTGGCCATCCGGCCGGCCCTCGACATGGAGTGCACCTGACGCCCGATGCGGTTCGTGAAGTCCTCGCGCGCTGCCGACACGGCGGCCCCGCCCACCTGGTGACGCTCTATTCGCACTGCCCAGCTCCTTGATCGAATCTCTGCGACAGCCTAGGTGCGGACTCTGACAGGCCGGCGACATGATCACGGCCCTGTGCCGTGCCGTGCCGCGTCGCCCCGGGAGCCCAGCGCGGTGTGCAGGCGGGCGGGGCGCGAAGGGCGTAGGAGTGGAGAGTGCACTCGCGCGTATGCGCGGATCGCCGTATGGCCGTCGATATGGCCCCTGTCCTCCCGACGCTGCCACGAAGTGACAAGTAGCTCTCTGCAGCGCATCCGGGGTGGCTTGTCCGGGTTTTCGATCTTTCCGGATTCGAGGAGCCGCTCGGCGACGTTGGTCCGGTCACGAAGACCGGAGGGAGCGCGGAGTGCGGCAGGAGTGGGAGCCGGAGGACTTGATCGAGGTCTGGACGCTGTTTGGAGGAGGACCAGGAGCGGCTTCGGAGCAAGTCGGGGGCGGCGAACCGGCTGGGTTTCGCGCTGTCGCTGAAGTTCTTCGACTTCCGAAGAACTGCCGAGGAACACGGAACGGACCGGGGCGCCCCATACGTTGAGCAGGGCGGGGCCACGCCGTGCGCACCCGACGAGCACCGAAGGGATCGGGGGACGCGTGCCGCAACAGAGCCGCTCCGCGCGCCTGGCCGCGTCCGCGCTGACCCTCGTCGTCACCGTCCTCGCGCTGTTCGTCCCGGTGGCCGGGGCGCAGGGCATGCCCATGCCCGCCGACAGGCCGCTCGCCCACCACTCGGTGGCGGGGCACGCCGGACAAGGGGCAGGACCGGACGACGACCCGGCGCGGCATGTCGCGGTCACGCACCGACCTGACGCCCACATCCCGGGCCCGCAGCCTGCGGGCCCCGCGCGTACGGCCGTCGACACGGCCCCGCGCCGCCCCCTGGGCGGGCCCGACACGGGCCCCGCCACCGCACTCGCGCCGCCGCGCAGGCCGGCCGAGTCCGCCGCCCCGCGCGGCCCGCCCCACCGATGAGCACGCAGACCGTCATCGACGCCTGACCCTTCTGACCCGGCGCACACCGCGCGGGGCCGGTCACGCGTCCCTCCGTCCTGCCCTCATCGTGGAGTACGCATGTCTCGCGCACCCTTGTCCCGCCCACCCTTGTGGAGGGCGATCGTCGCGCTGGCAGCCGTCGCGCTGTCCCTCTACATCGCCCTCACCCAATCCGCCCGCCTCGGCCTCGATCTGCGCGGCGGCACCCAGATCGTCCTGGAGACCCGGGACTCACCCACCGTCAAGGCCGACGCCGCATCCACCGACCGCGCTCTGGAGGTCCTCAGGCAGCGCGTCGACGCCCTCGGCGTCTCCGAACCCGGCATCGCCCGCTCCGGCGAGAAACGGATCATCGTCGAACTGCCCGGAGTGCAGGACCCGCGCAAGGCCGCCGAGGTCATCGGCCGCACCGCACAGCTCACGGTCCACCCGGTGACGGGGGCGACGGCCGACAAGGGCTCCGCGCAGCCCGAGGCCGACGGATCGCGCACCCTGCCCGACCCGGACCGGCCGGGCAGCTACCTGAAGCTGGGCCCCACCGCCCTCACCGGCGAGGGGGTCGAGGACGCCGAGGCGGTCCTGGACCAGCAGTCGCTCAGCGGCTGGATGGTCTCCCTCGACTTCCGCAAGGGCGCGGGCGACACCTGGGCGAAGATCACCTCGGACGCGGCCTGTGCGCCTCAGGGCGCTCCGGAACGCCGTGTCGTCATCACCCTCGACAACAAGATCATCTCGGCGCCCGGCGTCACCGCGGACGTGGTGTGCGGGACCGGTATCACCGGCGGCTCCACGCAGATCAGCGGCGGCTTCGGCCGGGCCGAGGCGCGCGAGCTGGCAGCGCTCGTGAAGGGCGGCGCGCTGCCGGTGCCCCTCGACGTCGTGGAGCAGCGCACGGTCGGCCCGACGCTCGGCGCCGACGCGATCGAGGCGAGCACCAAGGCCGCGCTCATCGGCATCGCCCTGACCGCACTGTTCATCACCGTCGTCTACCGGCTCCTTGGTGCGCTCGCCGCCTTGGCCCTCGCGCTGTACGGCCTCATCTCGTACGCCGCTCTGGTGGCGCTCGGCGCGACGCTCACGCTGCCCGGGCTCGCCGGGTTCGTCCTGGCGATCGGCATGGCGGTGGACGCGAACGTCCTGGTCTTCGAACGGGCCAGGGAGGAGTACCTGGGCGTCCGTACCAAGGACTTGGCGAAGCCGGTGAGGACCGGCTTCGCCAAGGCGTGGAGCGCGGTGATCGACTCGAACGTGACGACGCTGCTCGCCGCGGGATTGCTGTTCTTCTTCGCCACGGGCCCGGTCAAGGGCTTCGGGGTCACCCTGTGCATCGGCGTCCTGGCATCGATGCTCACGGCGCTCGTGATCACCCGCGCGCTCGCGGACTTCGCCGTCGCCCGCAGCTTCGTACGCAAGCGTCCCGGTCTGACGGGCATCGCCTCGACGGGCCGGGTCCGCACATGGCTGTCCCGCCGCAACCCGAACCTGGTCCGCCACCGTCGCCGCTGGCTCGGCGCGAGCGCACTCCTGGTGGCGGTGGCCGTCGCAGGAATCCTCATCCGCGGCCTGGACTTCGGCGTGGAGTTCACCGGCGGCCGCCTCGTCGAGTACAGCACCAGCAGGTCCGTCGACGCGGACACGGCCCGGAACGCCGTGTCCGACGCGGGGTTCCCGCGCGCGGTGGTGCAGGAGTCCGGCGACGGCGACATCACCGTACGCACGGAGAAGCTCACCGACGACGAACAGCAGCGCGTCAAGGCGGCCTTGGAGGAGCCCGGCGGAACCGTCACGGTGGAGCGTGACGAACAGATCGGCCCGAGCCTCGGCAGCGAACTACGCCAGAAGGCGCTCCTGGCCCTGGGCATCGCGGTGGCCGCCCAGCTGATCTACCTCAGCGTGCGGTTCCGCTGGACCCTGGCGGCAGCGGCAGTCTCTGCGATGGTCCACGACGTCCTCCTCGTGGTGGGCCTGTTCGCCTGGCTGGGCAGGCCGGTGGACAGCGTCTTCCTGGCGGCGCTGCTCACAGTGATCGGCTACTCCGTGAACGACACGGTGGTCGTCTTCGACCGCGTCCGCGAAGCGCGCCGCCGAGACCCCCGAGGCGACCTGGAGAAAACGGCCAACCACGCGGTGGTCCAGACACTCCCGCGCACGGTGAACACGGGTATGGGTGCCCTGTTCATCCTGACCGCACTGGCGGTACTGGGCGGCGACTCGCTGGCGGACTTCTCCGTGGCGCTGATCGCGGGCGTCCTGGTCGGCATCGCCTCGACCATCTTCACCGCGGTCCCGATCGCGATCGCCCTGGAACACCGCAACCCGACGCCCCCACCGGCACGGGACCGTCGTGCCGCGAAGGAAGTCCCGTACGGGTACGGCCCGTTGGAGGTTCGGAGGAAGAAGGAGAGGGGGACGGGGGCGGTCGTCTGAGCCCGCGAGGACCGTCCTGAGGCCGAGGGCAGCCTCCATCACGCGCCGACAGGGCCTCCATGGAGCTCCGACAACCGCGGCCACGCTCCGTGGAGGCCCGGTCGGCACGATGCCCGGGGAAGCGGCACCTCCGTCACCATCATGACTTTCGGCCACGGGATGTTACGCGTTCGCTTCCGGATTTCCTCATCAGAGGGTGTTGGCGGGTTATTGAAGGGCCGTGGTTTTTGGGGGAGTTGTTGAGGTTCCTGGGACCCGATCCGATGGTTTCGGGCTGATCCTCAGAAAACGATGGTGGGCTCAAACGGTCGATGCACCACCTCGTAGATGATCACGCCGTCATGGAGGTGCACGTGCGTGACTACGGGTTTTCGGCGGTCCAGCAGGACGAGATCTGGCGCCGGTGGCGTGAGGGGCGAATCCTTCAACTCGATGGGGCGGGCTCTGGGCCCTCCGATGCACCGCATCCGTGCTTTTCTTGCCCAGTCAGGCGGAGTTCGCACTGGTCCGCAGAGGCGGTCCGGCCGTCACCTGACGCCTGCTGACCGAGAGGTCTCGCCGTCGTTTGCCCAGCTGCCGGCGCTGAGAGCCATCGTCGAGGAGAAGCTCCGCCTGCACTGGTCGCCCGGCCGCCTGCCCCGACTCGACACGGCAGTCGAGCACGTCCGCACCTTCGCTGTCCTGATGCACGAGCGGCGCGGGCAGGACGTCCTCGACTGGATCGAGCAGGTCCACAACAGCGACCTGCCGTCATTGCAGCGGTTCGCCACCGTGACCTCCTCCACGACCAGGACGCCGTCGTCGCCGGTCTCTCCTCAACCTGGAGTTCAGGACAGGTCGAAGGACAGGTCACCCGCGTCAAGCTGATCAAGCGAGCCGGATACGGCCGAGCCAAACTCGACCTCCTCCGAACCCGGATCCTCCTCAGAACCTGAACCCAGCATCATCGCAAGATCAGCGACAGAGACCGTTCATCCGTACCTGCCTGAGCACTCCAACAAGTAGGCCGGCAGGAGCAGGACGAGCATGATGGGGACGGCCTTACTGCGCAGTTGTTGTGTGGTGTCGCCGAGGCGGTATTTCTGGTCGGCGGGCAGTGACAGGGCGACGGATCCGGCTTCGCCGCCGATGCCGACGGAGACGGCGGAGCAGCACCATTGGGCCCCGTATTCGAAGGTGTCTGATCTCGGTTACCAGGTCCGGGCGGACCAAATCCACGTATCGGACGTCCTTGCTGCCCCATGCCGCCGCGAACCGCACCCCTGCCAGGGGTGTCCGGGGTCGGCGGCGGCCAAGTGCGCGGCGACCTGACGGGCCTGCTCCAGGCGCAGCACAACCGTGCGGCCGACGGCCGAGGATGCGGAGCTGGGGACGGGGCACGAGTCCGGCGATCAGCCAGCTCTGCCACGACACCTACCGGTAGGCCGCCGGTGGGAGGCTCTCTGACTGCTGCAGGGAATCGGCCGGAGGGGCCCGCCCGGATCCACGCGAAGATTCGCCGGCGGAAGGCCGCGCGAGCCCCGCACGCGCGGAGAGCAGGGCCCGATGTGCCCTTGGCCCTGGCCCGACGAAGGACTTGTCCAGGGCTGTCGGTACCGTGCCCGCCAGGTCTACCGTGGGCAAGGACGGTCAGGGGTGCGGGGATCGAAGGGGTGGGTGGCGTGGAGGCGGAGCTGGTGGGTCTGGCGACCTCGGGGGCGACGGCGCTGGTCGGGCTGATGGTCACGGACGCCTGGTCCGGGGTCCGCGACCGCGTTTCCCGGTTTCTGACCCGGAGCACCACCCCCGGCGGCGGTGACGGCGGAGTCCAGGCCGTGGTGGCCGGGGAACTGGAGGCCTCCCGGACGGAACTCGCCGCGGCTCGCACGGATGGTGACGATGCGCTCACGGCCGACATCGAAGCCCAATGGCGGATCCGGCTGCGACGCCTGCTGCTCCAAGACCCGGCCGCGGCCGATGAACTCAGGTCCCTGCTCGCCGAGCTAGCCCCGGCCGAGGACAGGGGCGGGCGTACCGTGGGGGACATCGACCTCCGGGGCGCCACCGGTGTTCAGTTCGGCGACCACAGCACCCAGCACATCTACTAGCCGACGCCCGACCCGCCAATCGGCTGCCGTACCACGCAAACAGCCCGGTCGGCCCGCCCTCGGATAGGCAGCCGAAGGAGCATGATCAGCGTCTGGTCGGCCGGCCGCGTGCGAGCGTGAACCGGCCGGTCCGGGTGGTACCCGTCCCGCGACCACCGGAACGTGGGTGCGGGATCTTTCGCTTCCGAGGGGGATGAGTGGCTGATCTACGAGGTGCCAAGGGTGTGCAGTTCGGTGACGGGGGAACCCAGCACATCGTGACCCATGTGACCGTCGAGCATGCCGAGCAGGTGGTACAGCACGCACCGGCGCCGGTGTCGGTGGCGGGGACGCTGCCGCGGGACGTCACCGGGTTCACCGGTCGCGAAGACGAACTCGAACGCCTGACCCGGACGGCGGGGCTGGGTGAGCTGGTGGTGATCCACACCGTGGATGGCATGCCCGGCATCGGGAAGACCGCCCTCGCAACGAGGGCCGCACACCTGCTCGCCCCCCGCTTTCCCGACGGGCAGCACTTCATCCGCCTCCACGCCCACTCCCTGGGCCAAAGCCCCTCCGACCCCTCCGATGCGCTCGCGGCGCTGCTGGCCAGCCGTGGGATCGCGCCCCAGGCCATTCCTGCGGGCCTGGACGAGCGGGCAGCGATGTGGCGCGACCACGCCGCCACGAAGAAACTCCTCCTCGTCCTCGACGACGCCTCCGGCACCGACCAGATCGAACCCCTCCTTCCCGCCAGCCCCGGATGCCTCGTGCTGGTCACCAGCCGACGCCGCCTCATCGCCCTCGACGGAGCCGACCCCATGCCCCTCGACACCCTCCCGCCCGACCAGGCCGCCCTCCTCTTCACCCGCCTCGCAGGCCGTACCCCTGCCCCGGGCGAGGACGAGGCCGTGGAGGAGACGGTGCGGCTGTGCGGGTACCTGCCGCTCGCGATCGCGCTCCTCGCGGGCCGGCTCGCCCACCACCCCACCTGGACCATCACCCAATTCGCCGCCGAATTCACCGCCGCCCAAGACCGGCTCGGGGAACTCGAAGCCGGGAACCGGGCCGTCACCGCCGCCTTCGACCTCTCCTACCAAGACCTCCCACCCCAACGTCAACGCCTCTTCACCCGCCTCGGCATCCACCCCGGCGACGACATCGACGCCTACGCTGCTGCCGCCCTCGACAACATCCCCCTCAACCAAGCCCGCCGAGAACTACGCGCCCTCTACACCGACCACCTGATCGACGAACCCGCCCCCGGCCGCTACCGCCTCCACGACCTCATCCACGCCTACGCTCGAACCAACGCCGCCTCAGACCCAGGCCGGCACGACGCCGAACAGCGGCTCCTCGACTACTACCAACACACCAGCCTCCACGCCGACACCCTTACCTCCAGCTACACCCGTCCCCAGACCCCGACCCTCACCACGCCAGCCCCACACGCCGCCCCGACACTCGCTACCCAGGCAGACGGCATGGCTTGGCTCAGGACCGAACGCGCCAACCTCATCGCCGCCATCACCCACGTCAAGACCACACGCCAGCACAACCGGACCATCGTCCTCACAGTCGGCGTCACCGCCCTTCTCCGCCAGGACGGGCCCTGGGGCCAAGCTGCCGCTCTCCACCGTGAAGCCGCCACCACGGCAAACCAACACACCCACCCCCTCGACCAGGCCAACGCCCTCAACGGGCTGGGGGTCGTGTGGCGACTGCGGGGCGACTACGACAACGCCACCACCCACCTGGAACTGGCCCTCGCTCTCTACCGCGAAATCGGCAACCGCCTCGGAGAAGCCAACACCCTCAACGACCTCGGGATCCTGTGGCGGCTGCGGGGCGACTACGACAAGGCCACCACCCACCTGGAACAGGGCCTCACTCTCCACCGCGAGATCGGCAACCGGCTCGGAGAAGCCGCTGCCCTCAACGACCTGGGGACCGTGTGGCGGCTGCGGGGCGACTACGACAACGCCACCACGCACCAGGAACAGGGCCTCACTCTCCACCGCGAGATCGGCAACCGGCTCGGAGAAGCCGCTGCCCTCAACGACCTCGGGATCCTGTGGCGGCTGCGGGGCGACTACGACAACGCCACCACCCACCTGGAACAGGGCCTCACCCTCCACCGCGAAATCGGCCACCGCTATGGAGAAGCCAATGCCCTCAACGACCTCGGGATCCTGTGGCGGCTGCGGGGCGACTACGACAATGCCACCACCCACCTGGAACAGGGCCTCACCCTCCACCGCGACATCGGCCACCGCTATGGAGAAGCCAATGCCCTCTACATCCTGGGGATCGTGTGGCGGCTGCGGGGCGACTACGACAATGCCACCACCCACCTGGAACAGGGCCTCGCCCTCTACCGCGAAATCGGCAACCGGCTCGGAGAAGCCAACACCCTCAACGAACTCGGGATCCTGTGGCGGCTGCGGGGCGACTACGACAATGCCACCACCCATCAGGAACAGGCCCTCACCCTCCACCGCGACATCGGCCACCGCCTCGGAGAAGCCAACACCCTCAAGAACCTGGGGACCGTGTGGCGACTGCGGGGCGACTACGACAATGCCACCACCCACCAGGAACAGGCCCTCACCCTCCACCGCGACATCGGCCACCGCCTCGGAGAAGCCAACACTCTCAACGAACTCGGGACCCTGTGGCGGCTGCGGGGCGACTACGACAATGCCACCACCCACCTGGAACAGGCCCTCACCCTCCACCGCGACATCGGCCACCGCAACGGTGAGGCGGAGGTTCTCAATGAGCTGGGACAAGTATTCACGGAGGCACGAGGCCCTGCCGCGGCCATGAGCGTGTATGAGGAAGCACTGAAGATCGCGAGGGCGCTCTCGCTGCCTCTGGAGGGGGCGCAGGCTCTGGAAGGTATCGCGCGCTGTCACGCCAAGACGGGGAACCCGGAGGCGGCCCTGGCCGGACTCCGGGAAGCCTTGACGGTCTACCGGAGACTCGGCGTTCCCGAAGAGAGGGATGCTGCCGGCTTGCTGGCGGAGCTGGAAGGCGAGAGCCTGCCGGGCCAGCCTGTGTGATCTGCCGGTTTTGGCGCGGGGGCCTGACAGATACCGGGACTGACCAGCCCTCACGCCCGACACGCTCCGGTCCTTCGCAAGCTGCTGGCGCGCGTCGCAGAGGCTCTGGGCGGCCGGACCGGAGCCCGCCTGGCCCGACGGATGGGAATGGCGGTGGCTAAAGACACCCTGTTAGGGCTTCTGCGAGCCTCTGACCTCGAGGAACCCGGCACGGTGCGGGTCCTGGGGGTGGACGAGTACGAACTCGCCCCGGCCCGGCGGTGCATGTCGTCGGCGATGTGTGGGGGCCGGCTGCCGACCCTCCCCTCTCGTGGCCGGGGAGATCCGCGCGGACCAGTGGTCGGATGCCGATGGGGCGGGGCTGGCGCGGACGACCGGGCACTACGCTGCACGCGTGATCGAGCATTCGAACGTACGCCTCGCTGACCTTCTCGACCGCCGTGCGGACGGGCATGAGCCCGAGCCGGAGGCTGTGCTCGCCGCGCTGTTCGAGGGCGGGGTGTCCATTCCCGTCACCGACACCGGATCGGTGATGATCCTCCCCGACGACGAGCAGCCGCCCACGCTGCTCGGGTTCACCGACGCGGCGATCGGCGCGCACCTGCTCCCTGCGGCCGCCGGGATGGTGCACTGCGATGCGGCCCGGCTGAGGGACATCTTGGAGAAGACCGGCGTCGCCGTACTCGGGGTCCGCTCCGGAAACGG